>JBAXFI010000004.1:0-79807 GCA_037139995.1 Comamonadaceae bacterium
GGCAATAGGGATGATGTATCAGTGTGGTGTTGAGCTCGGTCATGGTGCCTTGCGCTCTCAAACGCTCCACTTTTGCAGCAGTTGTTCAGGGCTCAGAGAATCGTAGCCTTCGAAAGGTTGATGAATCCAGGGATTGCTCGGCAGGAACTCGACCGAATAATCGGCCTGGAAACTCGACAGCGCCTTGGTCCAGAGCACAGCGCTGCGCAGTTCGGTAATTGGCTTGTAGTTGGTCTTGAGTTGATTGATGACAGCGCGCAGGGTGTGACCGGAGTCTGCCAGGTCATCCACCAGCAGCACGCGACCGGCGATCTCGCCCTTGGGGGTTGTGATGAAGCGCGCGATGTCGAGCACGCCCTGCACGGTGCCGGCGTCCGACCGATAGGAACTGGTGGACATGATGGCCAGCGGCTTGTCAAAAACCCGCGACAGGATGTCGCCCGGTCGCATGCCGCCGCGCGCCAGACACAGAATCGTGTCGAACTGCCAACCCGACTGGTGAATCTTGATCGCTAGCTTTTCGATCAGGTTGTGATATTCGTCGTAGCTGACATACAAGTGTTTTCCGTCTTCCGTCAACATGGGTTCGCTCCTGAATCAATCAACCAGATAGGGATGGCGCAGCAAAATGGTCTGCTCACGGTCGGGACCGGTAGAGACCATGTGGATCGGCACGCCGGTCACCTGCTCGATGCGCTGTAAATAAAGCCGCGCATTGGTTGGCAGCTTCTCGAACTGCGTCACACCCACCGTACTGTCGCTCCAGCCGGCAATGCTTTCATAGATGGGCTTGCAGCGCTCGATGTCGTCGGCACCCATGGGCAGAATGTCCACCCGTTGGCCGTCGAGTTCATAGCCGGTGCACAACAACAGTTCAGACAAGCCGTCGAGCACATCGAGCTTGGTAATGCACAGACCCGACAGGCCATTGACCTGGGCGCTGCGCTTGAGCAGTGCCGCATCAAACCAGCCGCAGCGCCTGCTGCGCCCGGTGGTCACACCTGTTTCGGCACCCACCGTGCTCATGTGGTAGCCCGGTGTGCCCGGCACTTGCCACTGCAGTTCGGTCGGAAACGGACCGCCACCGACGCGCGTGCAATAAGCTTTGGTGATGCCCAGGATGTAATGCAAGAGGCCCGGGCCGATGCCGGCCCCGGCAGCGGCGTTACCCGCCACACAGTTGCTCGATGTCACGTAGGGGTAGGTACCGTGGTCAACGTCCAGCAGCGTGCCCTGGGCCCCTTCAAACAGCAGATTGGCGCCATTCAAGTGTGCCTCGTTGAGCTCGCGCGAGACATCGGCCATCATGGGTTTGAGAAGTTCGGCTTGCCGCATCGCTTCATCAAACACCGGCTGGAACAGCACCTTGCCATCGGCCATATAGGGCGCCAGAGTTGGACCAAAATCAAATGCCGTTGAGCTGAGATAAGTGGTCAGCACGTGGTTATGCAAATCCAGCAGTTCGCGCAGCTTCGAGGCAAAGCGTTCCGGAAACTTCAGGTCCTGCACGCGCAGGGCGCGCCGTGCGATCTTGTCTTCATAGGCAGGGCCGATGCCACGTCCGGTGGTGCCGATCTTGGCATTACCACCCTTCTCGCGCGCTGCTTCGCGGGCCACGTCAATGGCCGCGTGAAACGGCAGAATCATCGGACACAACTCACTGACACGCAGGCGCGAGCGCACTTCAACACCCGCTTTCTCCAGGCCCGCCATTTCATCAAACAGTTTGGCCACCGACAGCACGACACCGTTGCCGATATAGCACTTGACGCCAGCGCGCATGATGCCGCTGGGAATCAGGTGCAAGGCCGTCTTGACGCCATTGATCACCAGCGTGTGCCCGGCATTGTGGCCTCCCTGGAAGCGCACGACCCCCTGTGCACTCTCGGTCAGCCAGTCCACCAGTTTGCCTTTGCCCTCATCGCCCCATTGGGTGCCGACGACAACGACGTTACGTCCTTTTGTTGCAGTCATTTCATGGTTCTCATACAGCTTGCACGACCCATTGCCCCGCGACCTGAATCAGTTCGCGATCGCAATGGAACTCTTCAACTTGCGCCTCATGGCCCGGTAAAACGCACACCACCGTCTGGCCCTGCGCACGCAAGGCCGCTACGGCCGCATGCAGCTCCGGCAGGTCGCGCCAGGGCGCGCGGATAGCGGCACGCAAAGGCCGCGCAGCAAGTACCGCCACCAGGCTCTTGATATCCAGACTGAACCCCGCGGCCGGGCGGTTGCGGCCGAACACGGCACCGACTTCGTCGTAGCGTCCGCCCCGCACCAGCGCATCGTTGGCGCCCTGGGCGTAAATGGAAAACCGGGCACCGGTGTAATAGGAATAGCCGCGCAGATCGGCCAGATCAAAACTCAGCCGGACGCCATCGAGATGATCCGCCAACCACTTCAAATTCAGCAGGGCCTGTCGCACTGCTGGCAGCGGCGCCAGTGCTTTTTGTGCTTCGGTCAGAACTTCTTCATCCCCGTAAAGCTCGATCAAGGCGAGCAAGCCCTGACGCGAAGGTGCCGGGAAATCGCGCGTCAAATCCCGCAACTCACTGCCATCCTTGGCAGCCAGCGCGGCGTGTACCCGCGCCAGCAAGTCACCTTCCAGCACCACGCCCTCGAGCAAAGCCTTGACGATGCGTGCATCGGCCATGTCAACGCTGGGTGCCTGCACTCTGGCTGCTTTCAGGCAATCGAGCGCAAGTTGCAGCGCCTCCAGTTCCGCCTCGAGTCCGCCGTGGCCATAGATCTCAGCACCGAACTGCAGGGGTTCGCGTGTGGCATGCGGGCCGCCCGGGCGCGTGTGCAGCACAGGACCACAATAGCAAAGCCGTGTGACGCCCTGGCGATTCAGCAAATGCGCGTCGATGCGCGCCACCTGCGGTGTGCTGTCGGCGCGAAGGCCCATCATGCGCCCCGAGAGTTGATCAACCAGTTTGAAAGTTTGCAGGTCGAGTGCCTCACCGGCCCCCGTCAGCAAGGACTCCAGGTGCTCCAGCAAGGGTGGCATCACCAACTCGTAGCCATAGCCACGTGCGATATCGAGCAGGTCTCTTCGAAGTTCCTCGATGTGCCGGGCTTCAGAAGGCAGGACATCGGCAAAGTGATCCGGCAGGACCCAGGCGGACATGTGATTTAGGCGAGCTGTTAAAACCCCGATTTTACCGGGCTAAAACGCCGGAAACCTTTACAGGAGGAGCCAAATCAACAGCAATCCGGCCGATATGCTGCACATGCCGAAAAAACGTAGCTGCCCGTCCTGCAAGCGCAACACCTGGGCAAACATGCGGCGCCAGCCGGCGGGTGACAGCATGGGGAAAAGGCCCTCGATGACCAGAACCAGGGCCAGAGCCAGCCAGAAAGTGTCGCCGTCCAAGGTTTATTTCTTGCCGGGAGGTGGGGTGGCCGTGGCATTGCCACGGAAAACCTTGAAAAACTCGGAGGACGACGGGTCAACCACCATCACATCCGTCTTCTTGCCAAAGCTGGCCTTGTAGGCATCGAGACTGCGGTAAAACTGGGCAAACTGGGGATCCCGGCCAAACGCCTCAGCATAGATACGGGCTGCTTCAGCGTCACCTTCACCCTTGGTCTTCTGTGCATCACGGTAAGCATTGGCCACCGCGATCTCGCGCTGCCGATCGGCGTCGGCGCGGATTTTTTCCCCTTCGGCGGCACCGGTGGAACGCAGTTCATTGGCGACCCGCTTGCGCTCGGCCTCCATGCGTCGGTAAACCGACTCGGTGATGGTGTCGACGTAATCGGCGCGCGTGATTCGCACATCCACCACGTCCACACCCCAGGGCTTGGCGCCCTTGACCTTGTCGAGCACCTCGGCCTTGACGTCGGCCGTAATGGCTTCGCGCTTGGTTGACAGCAGTTCCTTGACGGTGCGCTTGTTGATCTCTTCCTGGAAGGCGTTGCGCACCACGCGATTGAGCTGATTGGCACCATCGGTCTCGGTCAGGCCAACATTGCGGATGTATTCAGACGGCTCCGAAATGCGCCAGCGCACATACCAGTCAATCACGACCCGTTGCTTTTCAGCGGTCAGCATGGGTTCGGTGTCACTGGTCTCCAGCGTCAACAGGCGCTTGTCAATGTAGGACACATTCTGAAAAGGCGGCGGCAGTTTGAAGTTCAAACCGGGTTCGGTAATGACCTCCTTGATTTGTCCGAGGGCATAGACCACGCCGAACTGGCGCTGATCGACGACAAACAGCGTGGAACTGGCAAGCGCGAAGAGCACCAGCAGTGAAGAAAAAATAAATCCGAGCCTGTTCATTCTGTGCTCCTAGCGTGTATCGCGTTCACGGGTACGTGCAGCGTCGCGGACCCGCGCATCCGGGGTCGGGACCGGCGACGCTGGCGCTGCAGCCGGCAGCGCAGCCTGCGGACTCACAGCGACTGCCGAGACGTCGGCGCCCTGTGCGCTCATCTGCATGATCTTGTCCAGGGGTAAATACAGCAGGTTCGATCCCTGTTTGGAATCCACCATCACTTTGGTGACATTGCTGTAAATTTGCTGCATGGCATCGAGGTACATGCGATCGCGCGTCACCTGGGGTGCCTTTTGATACTCGCCCAGAACTGACTTGAAGCGCTGCGCGTCGCCCTGCGCCTGAGCCACAATCCGGGCTTTGTAGGCATCGGACTCTGCTTTCAGGCGTGACGCGGAACCGACGGCGCGCGGCACCACATCGTTGGCGTAGGCCTGCGCCTCGTTCTTGGCGCGTTCACGTTCCTGTCCGGCCTTGAGCACATCGTCGAATGCCGCCTGCACCTGCTCGGGCGGGCGCACACCGCCCTGCTGCAGATTGATGCCGACAACTTCGATACCGACCTTGTAATGATCCAGAATCTTTTGCATCAGGGTACGCACCCGCGGTGCAATCTGATCGCGCTCTTCGGACAGCGCGCTGTCCATGCGCATCTTGCCCACCACCTCACGAACCGCGGTTTCGGCTGCCTGCACCACCGCTTCACCCGGGTTCTTGCTCTCGAACAGGAAAGCTCTCGCATCGCTGAGCCGGTACTGAACGGCAAATTTGATTTCGACAATGTTTTCGTCTTCCGTCAGCATGGCGGACTCACGCAGGCCGGTGGCCTTCATGACGGTGTCGCGACCGACATCGACCGAGCGAATCTGGGTTACAAAAATCAGTTCGTGACGCTGAATTGGATACGGCAGACGCCAGTTGAAGCCGGCGCCGACCGAGGAGCGGTATTTTCCGAACTGGGTAATGACCGCCTGCTGCCCTTCCTGGACAATGAAGAAGCCGGTGCCTAGCCAGATCAGCAGCACCACGCCGGCAATCAGCCCGATCCCGATGCCGGTACTTTTCATGTCCGGCTGAAAACCACCACCTGAACCACCGCCGGTGCCACCCGCGCCACCGCGGCCGGCATTCTTCAATCCGCCAAACAGACCGCCGAGTTTGCGGTTGAAATCACGCCACAGTTCGTCCAGGTCGGGCGGCCCCTGATTGGCGCCGCGCCGCGGCCCGCGCTCGCCACCGTTCTTGACGGGTGCCGCAGGTTCATCCGCCTTGGGTGCTTCTGGATCGGGCTTTTCGCCATCGGCCGCCTTATCCTCACTGCGACCCCAGCGTGAATCATTGAGGTTGAACATACCCCTGACCCGACCCAGCAGCTGCGCCCAGTCCGGGCTGCGTAAATGAAGTTTCATTTCATCTTCTCTTGTGTATCGTTACCGGATTGTGCCTAAGTTCGAAGCCGAAACCATGCGCGCCAACTGTCCGCGCAAAGCCGCCACCCCCTCGCCCTGTATGGCACTCAAGAATACTCTGGGCGTCTGAATTCCAGCTAGGTCAAAACTATCTTCCAGTTGCAGGGGTCGGCGCCCTATTTCAAGAGCGTCGAGTTTGTTAAATACCAGCACCTGTGGAATCTCTGCCGCACCAATCTCGGTCAGTACACGCTGCACTTCGGCCATCTGCTCCAGGAAGTGCTCACTGGAAGCGTCCACCACGTGTAACAGCAAGTCTGCATCGACGGCCTCCTGCAGGGTAGCCTGGAACGCATCAATCAAACCGTGCGGCAAATCGCGGATGAAGCCCACGGTATCCGACAGCGAGACGGAGCGCGCCGCCTCACCCAGATAAAGCTGGCGCGTCGTGGTATCGAGCGTCGCAAACAATTGGTCAGCGGCGTAGGCACGGGCCTTCACCAATGCATTGAACAGCGTCGTCTTGCCAGCGTTGGTGTAGCCTACCAGGGAAATATTGAAGGCATCACGCCGCTCACGCTGACGACGTTGCGTCTGGCGCTGGCGCTTGACCTTTTGCAGGCGCTCCTTGACCTTCTTGATGTTCTCGCGAATCATGCGCCTGTCAAGTTCGATCTGGGTTTCACCCGGTCCGCCACGCATGCCAATGCCGCCGCTCTGGCGCTCCAGATGCGACCAGCGTCGCACCAGGCGCGTACTGAGGTACTGCATTCGAGCCAGTTCGACCTGCAGTTTTCCCTCGTGACTGCGCGCCCTCTGGCCGAAAATTTCCAGAATCAGGAGGGTACGATCGTTCACCGGCAGTTCCAGCTGGCGCTCCAGATTGCGCTGTTGCGCGGGACTCAGACTTTGATCGAACAAAACCTCAAGCACCCCATGCTGGGTTGCCAGCAGTTTGATCTCATCGGCCTTGCCACTGCCTACAAACAGCGCCGCATCAGGCGCCTTGCGTTTGCAGGTCAGGCGCGCGACCGGATTCAGACCGGCCGTCTGCGCCAGCAAGCCAAGCTCTTCGAGGTCGGCATCGAAATTCGGCAATCCAAAATCGACCCCGACCAGCAGGGTGGGGGCGCGCTGAAGATCAGGCGGCAGCTTCGTCACCCTCGCCACTTGCGAAGTTCACCGCACGACCCGGCACAATGGTCGAGATGGCGTGCTTGTAAACCATTTGGGTGACGGTGTTGCGAAGCAACACAACGTACTGGTCAAAAGATTCAATCTGACCTTGCAGTTTGATCCCGTTGACCAAATAGATTGAGACCGGTACATGTTCCCGACGCAGGGCGTTGAGAAAAGGGTCCTGAAGTAACTGACCTTTGTTGTTCACGATATTCTCCGTGTTCAAGAATTGATAAGAGGGTGACGATACCACAGCGGCGTGACGTGGCCGGAGCCCGTCAAACAGCCTTGTCGGCGTAGGGGTTGCTGGAAGTCTTGAATTCGATGCGCATCGGTGTCCCGACCAGATCAAATTCCTTGCGAAAACGCCCTTCCAGAAAGCGTTTGTAGGCGTCAGTCACGTGCTCCAGAGAATTGCCGTGAATCACGATCACCGGCGGATTCATGCCGCCCTGGTGCGCGTAACGCAGTTTGGGCCGGTACATCCCCGAGCGCTTGGGGCTCTGAAACTGCACGGCTTCAAGCAGCAGACGGGTCAGCACCGGCGTTGACATCTTGCAGTTGGCGGCCTTGAAAGCCTGCGCAATGGACACCCAGAGCGGCCCCAGACCCTGCCGCTTGGTGGCAGAAATCAGATGCATGGCAGCAAATTTCAGGAAGGGCAAGCGGGTTTCGATGGAGCGTTTGACCAGTTCGCGCTGGTACTCATCGACCGCGTCCCATTTATTGACCGCCAGCACAACGGCGCGACCATTCTCCAGAATGTAGCCGGCAATATGCGCATCCTGGTCGGTCACACCCTGGGTTGCATCGATCAACAGCAACACCACATTGGCCGACTCAATGGCCTGCAGCGTCTTGACGACGGAGAACTTCTCGATTGCCTCGAACACCTTGCCACGGCGGCGCAAGCCTGCGGTATCCACCAACTCAAACTTTTGTCCATTGCGCTCGAACGGCACCGAAATCGCATCGCGCGTCGTTCCCGGCAAGTCGAAGGCGACCAGACGTTCTTCGCCCAGCCAGGTATTGATCAGCGTGGACTTGCCAACGTTCGGGCGTCCGGCCACCGCCAGTTTGATGACAGAAGGATCGTGCTGTTCCAGGGCTTCATCCGGGTCCTGCAGTTGCAGCGGTGCCAGTGCCAGTTCCACCATGTCATGCATGCCCTGACCGTGCGCAGCAGAGACCGCATGCACCTCGCCCAGACCCAACTCGAAGAATTCGACCAGCTGCGCACTCGCCAGCATGCCCTCAGCCTTGTTGGCCACCAGCACACAGGGCTTTCCCAGACGACGCAGGTACTTGGCAATTTCGTAGTCCTGCGCGGAGATACCTTCTCTGGCATCAACGACAAAAATCACAACGTCCGCTTCAGCCACGGCCTGGCGTGTCTGTTTTGCCATTTCCTTGAAAATGCCGCTGACTGCGTCGGGCTCGAAGCCGCCGGTATCGATCACAATGAATTCGTGCTTGCCCTGTCTGCCGTTGCCGTAATGGCGGTCTCTGGTCAGGCCGGCAAAATCGGCAACGATGGCATCGCGGGACTTGGTCAAGCGGTTGAAAATCGTCGATTTGCCAACATTGGGACGGCCGACGAGGGCCAGAACAGGTTTCATCAGGAACGGTCCGGGTGCCTACTCGGGCTTGAACCCAAAGATATTGCCATTGCGGGTGACAACAATCAGCGTTCCGTTAGCCAGCACCGGACCGGCAACCAGGGCCGAGCCGTCGGTAGCCATGCGCGTCAGAATGGACCCGTCGTCGCGCGACAACCAGTGCACCAGACCAGTCTCGTCGCCGACCACGACCGAGCGCCCGACCGTCAGTGGCGCCGTCAGGCTGCGATAAAGCAGGCGTTCGGAAACCCAGGCACGATCACCGTCCCCGCGGCGCCACGCAATCACCTTGCCGTCGCTCTCGACACCGAAAACATACTTTTCGTCGCCATGCACACCGACCGAACCGATCGCCGGCTTGCTCCAGAGCAGGCTACCGCGCGCCGTATCCACACAACCCACAGCAGCCTGGAAGGCGCGCGCGCAAACCACCGTCCCGTCGCGTGCGACACGTCCCACCAGGTCCACCAGGCGCTCGATATCATTGGTTCCGCGTGGGGTGGCGATGGCCGCCTCCCAGCGAATGGAACCATTGCCTGGATTGAGTCCTGCCAGGCGCCCTCCCATCCCTGCGACCAGCGTATCCCCCACCGCCAGCAAGACCCCCGCTTGCCGCAGCACGAGGGATTCGCCCGGGCGCTGCTGGTTCCAGAGCTTGCGCCCCGAACTGGCATCAAAAGCAGTGACCGAACGATCTGCCGCCAACACAAATACACGGCCGCCAGCGACCAGCGGCGCAGTAAAACTCGGTGCCAGCAATTTTTGTCGCCAGAGCTCGCGCCCACCATCGAGTACCACCAGGTCGTTGGCACGCGTCACCGCCGCGGTGAATTTGCCGTCGCTACCGACACCAGCCGCAATCGGAGCACCCACCGCAGCGCGCCACAACTCGGCGCCGGTCGCTGAATCGAAGGCCGCCAGCACCCCTTCGGAATTGGCAACCGTCACCATCGTCCCGCTGACTTTGGTATCCATTGCAGAATCGACCGCGCCAACCTTGGCCGTCCATGCCAGTCGCACGCCAAGCAGACCGGGGTTAGGTGCCAGTTCCGCCGGCTTTGGCTTCTGCGGTCCGCTCGAACAAGCGGCCAGCAACCCGAGCACAAGAAAAACAAGGACCACCCTGGTGGCCACGGTCGAACCAAAATGGAGCTTCACTTTTTCCCTTCCGTCGCTGTGGCATCGCCCGTTTGTGGATCAACCCCCAGCGAGTTCAATTTGACCTCCACCAGGCGTCGGTATTCGGCGCTTTCGTCAAAACTCTTGTAGGCCTTGCGGTACTCAGCCAGGGCCTCCGACTTCTTGCCCTGCAGCATCAGGATATCGCCCTTTCGATCGGCCACCAGGGCTTCGAAATTGGCCGGGTATGAGCCGGCCAGCTGTTTCAAGGCTTCGTCATAGCCCTTGGAATCCATCAGCACCGCGGCCAGACGCAACTTGGCCAGGGCCTGATAGCCCGGATCCGAAGCGTTCTCAGCCACCCAGGTCAAAGCACCCTGGGCGCCCAGCGCATTGCCTGCACTGTAGTACTGCCTGGCAACCAGCAGGCCGGCTTGCTGCGCGTAAGTGGTGGAGCCGAACTTGCTCTTGATGTCGCCGAAAACACGATCAATTTTTGCCGGATCAGCCGACTTCACGACTCGTTCCACCTCATCAAACATGGCAGCGGCCTGGGCTGCCTGGCTGCGCTGCCAGTACTGGTAGAAGTTCCAGCTTGCGAAGGCACCAAGAATCACAATCAGGGCCCACGTGATGGCGTTGCCGTATTGTTTCCAAAAATGCTTGAGCTGATCGAGTTGCTCTTGTTCTTCGAGATCGAGTTGGTTTGCCATAGAAATTCTTTAATCAGGTGGGAGATTGTAGGGTCGGCGCCCAGGTATCGATCTCAGCCAGCGATCGGATAGCCTGCGCCACCGTGGCGTCGCGCAGCGCTTTGACGGTCACGGCATTTTGCGTCAGTTCATCGCCGCCAAAAATGAGGGCGTAGCGCGCCCCGCTGGCATCGGCTTTTTTGAACTGCGACTTCATGCTGTTGGAGCCCTCGGCCAAACCGGCGTGCATCTGTACAGCAACGCCGGCAGCGCGCAAAGTCTGTATCGTTTGCATGGCAAGAGGCAAAGCGGCGGCCTCAGGAATCACGGCATAAACATCGGGAACGGGCGCGGCTGGCGTCTGGCCCTGTTCCTTCAGGAGTTCGAGGACACGCTCCAGGCCCATTCCCCAGCCGACTGCCGGCGTGGCTTTGCCACCCAGCACTTTGAACAAACCGTCGTAGCGTCCACCACCGCACAGCGTGCCTTGGGCACCCAACTCATCGGTGACGAATTCAAACACGGTATGACTGTAGTAGTCCAGGCCGCGCACCAGCCGGGGATTGACGCTCCACTGGACGCCGCACGCTGAAAGCAAGGTCTTGACCGTGTCAAAGTGCTTGAGCGATTCATCACCAAGGTAATGCAGCAGTTGCGGTGCGTTCTGCACCAGGGCTTGCATGGACGGATTCTTGGTATCCAGAATGCGCAGCGGGTTGCTGTACAGACGGCGCTGCGACTCGGCGTCGAGTTGCTCCAGATGCGCTTCAAAATACGCCAGCAAGGCCAGGCGATGCGCCTGCCGCTCGGAGGGAATCCCCAGACTGTTCAACTCGACGCGCACGTTGCGCAGACCCAGCGTCGCAAACAACTGGTGCACCAGCAGCATCAGTTCTGCATCCACCTCGGGCCCGGCGAATCCGAGCGCCTCGGCGCCAAGCTGATAGAACTGCCGATACCGCCCACGCTGTGGCCGCTCATGCCGAAACATCGGCCCCATGTAGTACAGGCGTTTGCCGCCGTCGTAGGTGATGTTGTGCTCGATGGCGGCCCGCACCACGCCGGGCGTATTCTCGGGTCGCAGCGTCAATGCCTCGCCGTTGAGCTTGTCTTCAAAGGAGTACATCTCCTTCTCGACGATGTCGGTGGTCTCGCCGGTGCCGCGCACGAACAGGGCTGTCGGCTCGACGATCGGTGTGCGAATGTTGCGGTAGCCATAGAGCCCCATCAGCGTTCGCACCTTGTCTTCCAGATATTCCCAGCGCGCGGAATCGGGCGGCAGAATGTCGTTCATGCCTTTGACGGCGCTGAGTTTCTCCAGCTTCGGCGTTGCTTCTTTTTCACTCATGACTTGACTCAGGACGCGTTAGCCACAGCCGTGCCATAGCGCGTCGCAACATAGTTTTCGACAATTTTCTGAAACTCCTGGGCGATGGCGTCACCGCGCAAGGTCATGCGCTTTTCACCATCGATAAAAACCGGCGCAGCCGGCGCCTCGCCGGTGCCGGGCAAACTGATACCGATGTCGGCGTGTTTGCTCTCGCCCGGGCCGTTCACGATGCAGCCCATCACGGCCACTTTCAGCTTTTCAACGCCCGGATACTTCTCGCGCCACACCGGCATCTGCGAGCGCAGGAAGTCCTCAATGCTCTTGGTCAACTCCTGAAAGGTCGTGCTGGTCGTGCGACCGCAGCCGGGACACGCTGTCACGCTTGGAACAAAGGACCTGAGTTCCAGCGCCTGCAGCAGGTCGCAGGCAACGGTTACTTCCTGGGTTCTCGCTTCGCCAGGTTGGGGCGTCAGTGAAACACGGATCGTGTCGCCAATGCCTTCCTGCAACAAAATGGCCAGGGCGGCAGCCGACGCCACGGTTCCCTTGCTGCCCATCCCTGCTTCGGTCAAGCCCAGGTGCAAGGGGTAGTCGCAACGACTGGCCAGTTCCCGGTAGACAGACACCAGATCCTGGACGCCACTGACCTTGCAGGACAGAATGATCTGATCCTGACTCATGCCGATTTCAACGGCGCGGCGCGCCGACTCCATGGCCGAACTGATCAGTGCCTCGTACATGATCGGCTTGAGTTGCCAGGGCGGCGTGCGACGGCTGTTCTCATCCATCAGCGAGGCCAGCAATTCCTGATCCAGGCTTCCCCAGTTCACACCAATGCGCACCGGCTTGTCCCAGCGCAGCGCTGCTTCGATCATGAGGGCGAATTGCCTGTCATGCTTGTCACCCTTGCCAACGTTGCCGGGATTGATCCGGTATTTGGACAAGGCCTGCGCACAATCCGGAAAATCCGTCAGCAGACGATGTCCGTTGTAGTGAAAATCTCCAATCAGGGGGACATCGATTCCCATTCGGTCCAACTGCTCCCGAACACGGGGAACCGCCGCTGCGGCCTCCGGTGTGTTGACAGTCAGCCTGACCAATTCGGAGCCGGCAAGCGCCAGTTCCTTGACCTGGATCGCCGTGCCGATGACATCGACCGTGTCGGTGTTGGTCATCGACTGGATCCGCACCGGCGCATCGCCGCCAACAGTGACCCGTCGCCCAGCCCAGACCACTTGAGCCTGCCTGCTGCGACGTGCTTTGGGCGCCGCAGATGCAATAGGCACGAGCCCTTCCACTACTTCACCTCAAAGCGGGCAACATTGTCTCGCGCGACGGACAACAAATCAAAAGCCTGGCCGCGCACCAGCACCTGCGTGGTATCGGACCGCCCCACCACCACCATGAGCGGCAAGCTGCCGGAAACACCGACGGTCTCCCCCGCTGCCATATTGCGTCGCACCTGAACCACGCCAGCAGCGTCTACGACCTCGACCCAGGCCATCGCCTGCGCCTTGAAGACAACGATGCCGCTGGTTGCGCCAGACCCTGCCACCTGTACCGGTTCTGGTGCCGCACTCGTCACGGCGCTGGCAGCCTGCGTCAAAGTCTGCGCAGCAAGCGGCGTGCTGACTTCCACCGCGGGCGCCACCATCGGGGGCTGCGCACTGCCCTCAGGCGCTGCCGATTTTGCATCAACAGCAAGCTGCGCTTGCCGCGCAAAAGGAAAGAACAGCAGCAGCAAAGCGCCCGCCAGCAGCACCAGCACCGCCAGCACCACGGGCTTGGAAACTTGCTCCCAAAACTGGCGCAATGAACCCCCGCCGGCCGAACGAAATGGAACATTGATTCCGGCGCCCGAATCTTTCAGTTGCGGTGCCGTCGTGTGCGGCAGTTTTTCCAGTATCGGGCCCGGGGCAATTTTCAGTACCCGGCAAATACTGGAGGCCAGGGCACGAACGAAAACGGTATCAGGTAACAGGTCAAAGCGGTCGGCTTCCAGCGCTTCGAGCTTTTTCACAGGAACCTTCAGAGAAACCGCCAGTGCACCGATGTGCAGGCCCATTGCCTCACGCGCCTGACGCAGCATCGCACCGCTGGTCATCGGCGCGCTCGTGAGTGGACTCGGCGCTGTCGGTTCGGAGCCGGTCAACGAAGGCTCACTCATCGAAAGCTCCCCGCTGATAGGCCTCGGCCTCGCGCGATCTTGGAAAACGCTTGGTCAACTGTGCAGCCAATTGCATCATCGCGTCACGATTTTCCATCCGCCGCTCGACCTTGATGCCAAGCCACAGAGACTCGGCATTGGCCAGCTCGCTGTTATTGAGTCGCCGCACATAAAACTGGGCTCGGGCAAAATCGCTGCGCTGAAAAAGCAATAAGGCCAGGTTGTAGGCAGTGATCGGATTGCCGGCATCAAACTCATAAGACTTGAAAAGACTTTGTTCCCCTTCAGCCAACTGCCCGGCTCTGACCTGACACAGGCCCTGCGCGCGCCAGGTCTTGGCCCGTTCACCGTATTGAGGATTGGCAAGCGCCTGGGAAAACAGTTGCTGCGCCTGCGCGTACCTGGCCTGCTGACAATAGAGCCAACCCAGGTTGTGCATGATGTTTGAATCTCGCGGATGAAGGGTCAAGGCCCGCTTGAAACTATCTTCGGAGAGTCGGAAGTCGTTGAGTCGCATGTAAATGAGACCACGCATGCTGTAGGCTTCGGCGTAATTGGAGTCGGCAGCAATCGACTGCTTGAGTTCATCCAGAGCAATGGCAGTTTGCCCGTTCTCAAAATAGCCCACTGCAAGTTCCAGCCGGATCCGCGCGCGCTTGCGTGCGTCGGGCTCGTCCGACTCGGTCACCATTTCGGCGTCACCGCCCGTAGCCGTCAGGCCATCATATTTTGACGCGCAGCCAGAAACGCCAGCCAGCCCGAGCAGCGTCAGACCGGCTGCCAGCAGCCAGTACCTGAGCGTCATGCCCTGTCCTGCGTTTCTATCCATGCCTCAAGTCTCCTGAACTGTCCGTTTGTGCAATGCCACTGGTTTGAGCATGATCGTGCGCTGGCGCGCGATTCTCTCGCCGACACGGGTTCGGTCCATCACGTCGCCTGCCAGTTGCCCACACGCAGCATCGATATCATCCCCTCGCGTCTTGCGTATTGTCGTCACAATACCAGCATCACTCAAAATCCGTGCAAAGACCAGGGTTTGCCGCGTCGATGACCGGGTCAAACCTGACTGCGCAAACGGGTTGAATGGAATCAGGTTGAACTTGCACCAGGCGCGTGCGCCGCCATAGCCGCGCACGAGTTCGACCAATTGACGCGCATGTTCTGGCTGGTCATTGACCCCATCGAGCATGCAATATTCGAAAGTGATGAAGTCGCGCGGCGCAAACTCCAGATAGCGCTCGCAGGCCGCCATCAACTCAACCAGTGGGTACTTCTTGTTCAACGGCACCAGATTGTCACGCAGAGCGTCGTTCGGCGCATGCAGCGAGACCGCCAGCGCCACCGGACAGTCCTGCGACAACAAATCCATCTTCGGCACGATGCCGGAGGTGGAAACAGTAACGCGGCGCCGCGACAAACCATAGGCATGGTCGTCCAGCATCGTACGCAATGCCGGCAGCAATTCCGCGTAGTTCTGCAGCGGCTCACCCATGCCCATCATCACGACATTGGAAATCACGCGCTCCTCGCGCTGCAGATGCCGGCGCAAGAATCGCTCCGCAAACCAGAGCTGGGCGATGATTTCTCCGCTGCTGAGGTTGCGGCTGAAACCCTGATGCCCGGTGGAGCAGAAGCGGCAGCCCATGGCGCATCCGGCCTGCGATGAGATGCACAGTGTGCCCCTATCGTCTTCCGGAATGAAAACCGCCTCCACGGCGTCACCGCCGCCAACGTCAAACAGCCACTTGATGGTGCCGTCCGATGAGATTTGCTGCGACAGGACCGCCAACGCCTTCACCTGGGCCGAGCCTTTGAGCTTTTCTCGCAAGGACTTCGCTAGATCGCTCATGGCGTCAAAATCAGACGCTCCCTTTTGATGAATCCAGCGAAACAACTGGACCGCGCGGAAGCGCTTTTCACCGAGCCGCTCGCAAAACCCGGTCAGACCTTCAAGATCAAAATCGAGGAGGTTGGCCGTCATCGCAGCGGCAAGGGGTCGGGACGCCCCGTGTGCGCAATGGCCGGCCCGATTGGCAGCAAAACGCAGCGGAGCGTGGGAACCATGTCTATTTGGAGTAGACGTTCATGCCGGGGAAGAAGAAACTGACTTCCACGGCGGCGGTTTCAGGCGCATCGGACCCATGCACGGCATTGGCATCAATGCTGTCGGCAAAACTGGCACGAATGGTGCCGGGTGCAGCCTTCTTGGGATCGGTGGCGCCCATCAGGTCGCGATTCTTCAGTACCGCGTTCTCGCCTTCAAGCACCTGGATCATGACCGGACCGGAAATCATGAACTCGACCAGATCCTTGAAAAAAGGACGTTCCTTGTGAACCGCGTAAAACGCTTCCGCTTCACTGCGCGCCAGACGAACCATCTTGGCAGCAATAATTTTCAAACCAGCGGCCTCAAAGCGCGCGTAGATTTGACCGATCACGTTTTTTGCAACCGCATCGGGTTTGATAATGGACAGAGTGCGTTCGATAGTCATGAGTACTTCCTGAGCTGGTAATTATGGATATTCGCCCAACGGGCAAAGGGTTGGATTTTATCGTGAAAGTCAGCGGCCGCGGCCGCCGCGGCGCTGTCCGCCAGCAGGCCCGCCGCCACTGCGGCGCTGCCCCTGATCCTGCCGCTGCCGGGTAAAACTGTCGGCGCCGATGTAGCCGAAGGCTGTCTTCATCGGGTCAGGCTGGGCTGCATTGCCGCTGCGATCACCGGACTCACTGCGGTTCTTGCGACCTGCACTGTTCGCATAGCCCTGCCCGCTGTCCTGCGCGCCGCCCGCCGATGGTCTGCGTGGACCGTTGCCCGAACTGCGCGGGCCGTTGCCACGCGCACCGCGACGCCGATTGCGCGGACCCGACTCGGGCCCACCGTCCTCGCGCCTTGGCTGGGCGCTGCCGGTGTTCTCGCCATGCTCACGCCCGGAACGGGATCCGGCCGCACGCACCAGCAAATCGATGTCCGGTGCATCGAGTTCCATCCAGGCGCCGCGCCGCAAGCCACGCGGCAGGACCATGGCGCCGTAGCGGATCCGAATCAGACGGCTCACTGCGTGACCCACCGCTTCGAGCATGCGCCGGACTTCACGGTTTCTACCCTCACTGATGGTGACGCGATACCAGCAGTTCGAACCCTCACCGCCGCCCTCTTCAATCGAACCAAATTGCGCCATGCCATCATCGAGCTTGACGCCTTCCAGCAGCCTCTGCTTTTCGTCCTTGCTGAGTGACCCCAACACCCGCACGGCGTATTCACGCTCCAGACCGAAACGCGGATGCATCAGATTGTTGGCCAATTGCCCTGAACTCGTGAACAGCAGCAGGCCTTCGGTGTTGAGATCAAGACGTCCGACCGATTGCCACTTGCCCTGAAACAATTTTGGCAGTCGGCGAAACACGGTCGGCCGATTCTGCGGATCATCGTGCGTCACGACCTCGCCAGCGGGCTTGTGGTAAGCAATAACCCGCGCTGGCGGCGCATCGATACGGAACTTGATCGGTTTGCCGTTGACCTTGACGTGGTCACCAAACTGGATGCGCTGACCGATGTGGGCCGGCTCATTGTTGACCGTGATACGGCCTTCCATGATCATCTGCTCCATCTCCAGGCGCGACCCCATGCCGGCCTGCGCCAGCACCTTGTGCAGCTTCGGTGTTTCCGCCTGTGGCGCCAACACACGCTTCACCGCAATCGGCTCGGCACTCTCCTGATCAGCGTCGAATTGACCGGACACCACCTCATCAAAGCGACTCTCGGATGCCGCCGGCTGCAGCACGGTGGCTTGGGTCAACTCTGTGGCAACTGCCGGTAATTCCGAAGATTCCTGCTCGAGCGCAACACTGGGCTGTTCCGGCTCGGTCGGCGTGTCATCACGGTTTGCGCTCATGTTGGAGTTCCCGTCAAGAAATTAGGTTTGGTGTCGGCGTCAACAGATTCAACCGGCGCCATATCAAGCTCTGGCTGCAAGTCGGACTCATCTCCGGCGAGCGCCCGCACGGCGCCAAGTTGCGCGCCGGGATTGTCCATCGGTGGCAATTGATCCAGCGAGGCAAGTCCCAAATCGTCCAGAAAATGCTTCGTCGTGGCAAACAGGGCTGGCCGTCCAACCGTGCTGCGGTGGCCAATCACCTCGATCCAGCCCCGGTCTTCAAGTTGTTTGAGCAACAGCGAATTGACCGTCACACCCCGAATGTCCTCGATATCACCGCGCGTTACCGGTTGCCGATACGCAATGATGGCCAAGGTCTCCAAAGTGGCCCGGCTGTAGCGCGGTGGCTTCTC
The DNA here is from genome assembly GCA_037139995.1 of Comamonadaceae bacterium. Lineage (GTDB taxonomy): Bacteria > Pseudomonadota > Gammaproteobacteria > Burkholderiales > Burkholderiaceae_C > Rhodoferax. The sequence continues at coordinate 18,087 of JBAXFI010000004.1, forward strand.
GGGATGCAGGCGATCGAGGTACTCGCGCATCTCCGGGCGGCTCTGGAAACGCCAGCCGCTCGCCAGTTCAACCAGTTCCACGCCGCGCCCGATCCAGTCGTGCTGCAACTCCAGCAACAGCTCCTTGAGCGCCTCTGTCGTCAGGCTGTCATTGAACAACACAGCCATCTCTGCTTGCAGCAAGGGTTGCTGCGAGCAAATCAAGGCGGTCTCTAATACGCGCTTGGCATCCGCCGTATTCATGGTCTTGCAATGCTTCCGGGACGAGCACCATCAAGGTGCGAAATCAGTGTGATTCTTTGCGGCGCGGCAGGCAGATTGATGAATCTGCAGCGCCTTGCCCCCGGCTGGCGGCCGAGGTGCTGGCTTTCACGCCATTAGTCTTGAGTATAACTGAGGCCCCACTGGCTCAGTGCGTCACTCAGATCGTGCGGCAACTCGGAGAAAAATACCAGCTGTTGCTGTGTCACCGGGTGCGTCAGGGAAAGTCTGAAGGCATGCAAAGCCTGCCTCTGCATGCCGGCGGCGGCGACGCCACCATAGAGCTCATCGGCCAACAGGGGATGACCGATGGCTGCCATGTGCACCCGAATTTGGTGTGTGCGACCGGTGTGCAAGGTACATCGCACCAGGCAGCCCCGCTCTCCATTCTGCAGAAGATCAATGTCTGTGCGTGCCAGTTTGCCTGCGTTCTTGCCAAGATCGACCACGGCCATGCGCAGACGGTTGCGCGGATCGCGGCCGATGGGCTGATCGACCTGGCGGCTGGTGCTGCCGATCCACGGCTGGTGCGCCAGTGCGAGGTACTTCCGGCCGACCTCGCGCGCGGCGATGGCCCGAATCAAGGCGTCCATCACGAGCCGGCTGCGCGCCACCACCATCAGGCCACTGGTGTCCTTGTCCAGTCGATGCACAATTCCGGCGCGTGGCAAATTCACAGCCTGGGGATCGAAGGCCAGCAAACCGTTGAGCAAGGTACCGCTCCAGTTACCAGGTGCCGGATGGACCACCAGGCCAGCCGGCTTGTTGATGATCAGCAAGTGCTCATCCTGGTAGACCACTTCCAGTTTCATGAGTTCGGGTTTGAAGGCCTGACTCTGCGGCGTTGGTCGCAGTTCGATGCTCCCCTGGTCCGCCGCCTTGACACGCGTCGACGCCTTGCAGGCGCCGGCTCGCTTCAGTGTGACGGCGCCGCACTGGATCAATTGCTGCAGGTAGCTGCGCGAAAACTCCGGCACCATCTCCACCAGTGCCTGATCAAGACGCAAGCCGTGCTGGGCTGGCCCAAAAACCAGCGGCCGCAACTCGAACTCTGGCTCGGTGTCGGCGCGATCCTCCAGATCCTCGTTATCATGACCGCTCGATATAATCAATCCGGAATTTTTCAAGAAAGTTGTCCTACATGCTTCGAGCCAAATTATCGGTTGTCTGCACCTGGTCGCTGGCAAGTGCCCTATTGCTGCTGACAGCTTGCTCGTCCGCCCCGCAGGACAAGGAAGCCAACTGGAGCCCCAGCAAGCTGTACGCGGAGGCCAAAGACGAGTTGGCCGCAGGTGGCTACGAAAAGGCGATCTCGCACCTGGAAAAACTCGAAGGTCGCGCTGCCGGAACGCCGCTGGCGCAGCAGGCGCAGCTTGACAAGGCCTACGCCCAGTACAAATCGGGCGAAACAGCGCAAGCCGTGGCGACGCTGGACCGCTTCATGAAGTTGCACCCCGCGAGTCCCGCCATGGACTATGCACTCTATCTGAAGGGTCTGGTCAACTTCAATGACGATCTGGGTTTTCTCTCCTACATTGCACGCCAGGATCTGGCGGAACGTGACCAGAAGGCGTCGAAGGAATCTTTTGAGGCATTCAAGGAACTGACCACGCGCTTTCCAACGTCGCGCTACGCCGCCGACGCCAGCCTGCGCATGACCTACATCGTCAATTCTCTGGCCAGTTACGAGTTGCATGTAGCGCGCTACTACCTTAGCCGCGGTGCTTACGTGGCTGCGATCAACCGGGCCCAACTGGCGATCTCCGACTACCAGGATGCGCCGGCAACAGAAGAGGCTCTTTTCATCATTATCAAGGCCTACGACGCACTGGGCATGACACAACTGCGTGACGATGCCAGACGGGTACTTGACAAGAACTATCCCAACTCGGAGTACCTGACCCGCGGCTTCAAGACCAATCAGAATCCGTGGTGGAAGTTCTGGTAAGAGCATTCAGGGCCTGCGCAAACTCCTGCTCCGAATCCAGTTTTTTCATCGCTGGCAGCGCCGCCAGCAGTCGCTTGCCGTAGCCCATTTGTGCCAGCCGGGTGTCACAGATGACCAGCACACCCTGATCGGTTTCGCGCCGAATCAGGCGCCCCGCACCTTGCTTGAGAGCCACCGCTGCTTCCGGAATGAAGTAGTCGTTGAAGACACTGCGCCCATCGGCCTCCAGTCGTTTGGAACGCGCCTCAACCAAAGGATCGTTCGGTGGCGGAAACGGCAGTTTGTCAATGACCAGCAGTTGCAAAGCATCGCCCGGCACATCAAAGCCTTCCCAGAAGGAGGCCGAAGCCACCAGCACACAACCGGCCCGCCCACCCTCAGCGCCGAGACGAAAGCGGTCCATCAATTGGCGCTTGGACTGCTGCCCCTGAACCAGAATTTCCAGGGAATCTGCAGTCGCGAATTTCCGCTGCAGCGCTTCGCTGACAGTGCGCAGGGCACGCAGCGTGGTTGTAAGTACCAGTGTGCGTCCGCCAATCGCTGCAGCGGCTTTGGCTACCAGTTCGGCTACCTGCAGGCTGTGTTCCGGAGCGCCCGGTCTGGCAAGTTGCATGGGCACATACACGGCGGCCTGCCGCTCATAGTCAAAAGGACTTTGCACTTTCAGTATTTCGGCCTCAGTCAAACCGCAGGACTCGGTAAACCACCGCAGGCGCGCATCTTCTCCCAGGGTTGCCGAAGTAAAGATCCAGGAACGCTGCGAGAGCGGCTCACTGCTTGAACTCAACAGACGCGTCCGAACCGTCTGCGCGATGTCCAGCGGCGACTCCACCAGGATCAGTTGCGAACCGACATCGAGCCAGCGAACCGACTCTTCTGCACATAGCGCGCCAAAGAAATCGATCCGCTCGACCAGGCCGCTGGCCCGTTCGCACAAGCGCGCCAGATCAGGTTCTGCCTGGCCAACTGCGCTGAGTGCGTCAGCGGCCTGGCTACAGGACGCTTTCACTGCAAGCAGGCCCTCCTGCCACTGTGCTTCATCCAGTAGCTCCGGGGCAAGGCCAACCCAGCGCAATTTGCTGCCCGACAAAGATTTTCCAACCAGCAACCGCAAGTCGCGCGCGGCGCGCTCGACCGCGCTGGCGATCATCTGCCAGTCTGCCAGACCGCGCGCATGCTGCAAGCCGCTCGCCAGCAGATCGCGCGCGAAGTCAAGCAACTGCCCGGTGCTCAGCTGCTTGCCAAGAAACTGAACGCCGGTCTCATTGAGCTGATGGGCTTCATCGAAGACCACCGTGCGCACCGTTGGCAACAATTCAGCCATGCCTGACTCGCGAACCGCGAGATCGGCAAAAAACAGGTGATGGTTGACAACCACAACATCGGCCGCCAATGCTTCACGCCGCGCCTGATTCACATGGCAGGCACGAAACTGCGGACACTGCGCGCCCAGGCAGTTCTCGCGCGTTGACGTCACCAGGGCAATCAGCGGCGAGCGTTCATCCAGCCCGGGCAGTTCGGCCAGGTCGCCGGTACTTGTCAGCAGCGCCCAACTCTCGATTTTGGCCAGAGTCCGCAAGGCGCCATAGGCGGCAATGTTGTGCTGCTGCCGCGCCACTTGCAGACGCTGCAGACAAAGGTAGCTGCCACGCCCCTTGAGCAAGGCGCTGCGCAGCGGCAGGCTCAATGCTCCAAGCAAGAGAGGAAGGTCGCGACCGAACAGCTGATCCTGCAAGGTCTTGGTTGCCGTGGAGAGCAGGACTCTGGTGCCGCTGAGCAGTACCGGCACCAGGTAGGCAAAAGTCTTTCCAATACCGGTGCCCGCCTCGACCACCAGCACACCACCGCCATCGATAGTACGGGCAATCGACCCTGCCATCTCGGTTTGTCCATCTCTGGACTTGAACTCCTGGACCGTGCGCGACAACAAACCAGCCGGCGCGAAAACCTCGCGCACACGGTCTTCCAGACTCATTCGTCAGGCAGGCTCGTCAGGGTTCAACTGTCGCTCAATCCGAGCAATTTCATCGCGCAGGCTCAAACGTTTCTTCTTGAGTCGGCGCATCAGCAGTTCATCCAGCGGTACTTCGCCGCTGGCGCGGTCTATCATGGCATCAAGATCTCCATGCTCAATACGCAAGTCGATCAGCCGACGTTCGGGAGAATGCAGGTTAGAGTCCACGGCTTCAGTAGTTAAAAATGATCGAAGTAATTGATCGGGATTTGTTCTTGTGTAGGTCGATAATACGACTAAATTGAAACGATAAATTCAGGCATCCCCTCCTTCAACACCGATCATGTCCAAAGGCTACCGACTCAGCGCCTCCACAGGCATCCACAAAGGCGACCGTGAGTACCAGCAGGATCAGGTGACCCTGCTGAGCCACAAGCGTGTCTCCGGCTGCCTGCTGGCCGTGGTTGCCGATGGCATGGGTGGTCGCAGCGGTGGTCGCAAGGCGTCCGATCAAGTCATGCTGACTGCCAAACAGTTGTTTGAGCGCTACTCGCCCACCATAGATGATGCACCTGCAACCCTGCTGCAGTTGGTAAGGGAGGCACACACCGTCATCAAGTTGACCGCCATCTCTTCGGAAGAAGAACCGCACAGCACGCTGGCAGCCTTTCTGATCAATCCGGGCGGCGACTGCTACTGGGCGTCCTCGGGCGATTCACGCATCTTCCATTTCCATGCTGGCAAACTGGTCAAGCGCTCGACCGATCATTCCTATGTTCAGACCCTGGTCGACAAAGGTGAGTTGACCGAGGAACAGGCCAATGACCATCCGAAATCGAATATTCTGGTTGGCTGCCTGGGAACTGAAAAGGAGCCGCCGGTAGGCGTCCATTTCATCCCCCAATTGCGCGCTGGCGATGTCCTGATGGCTTGCAGCGACGGCGTCTGGCACTACTTCAGCAATGCTGAAATCGGATCGGTGCTGGCCAGTCTGTCGCCGCGCGAAGCGACAGAATTCCTGATTGAAAAAGCCCGGTCGCGCGGCCGCGGCGGCGGTGACAATCTGTCGCTGGTAATCGTCAAGCTCGAACCGCTGGATTCTTGAGCGTCAAGCTGGTGTCGACCAGACGTCGCGGCAGTGCCAGGAATTCGCGCGACTGCATTTCATGCAGACGAGACACCGTGCGGACAAACTCATGTGCAAGCGGCCCGGCTGTGTACAACTCCTGCGCCGGCACGGCCGCTGACATGATCAGTTTGATGTGACGGTCGTACAGTACGTCGATCAGCAAGGTAAAGCGACGCGCCTCGGAAGCCATCTGATCTGACATGCGGGGCACATCGCTGAGCAGCAAAGTATCAAAGTGCGCAGCGATTTCGAGGTAGTCGTTTTGTGACCGCGCGCCCCCGCACAGCGTCCGGAAATCAAACCACACGAGAGAGCCTGCCCTGCGCAAGGCCGCCAGCACGCGCCCCTCGATCAGCAACAGGGGATCTTCGTCGGCAGTGTCCGCCAGTGAGTCAAAAGTGTTGGCCAGGACCGAGTGCGTCTGTGCACTGTGTGGCCAGTGGTAATGCTGCACCTGGGTCAAGCTGTGGTGGCGATAGTCGGTGCCGTTGTCAACGTTGATGATTTCGAGATTTTCCTTCAGCAATGCAATCGCCGGCAGAATTCTTTCGCGGTGCAGACCATCCGGATAGAGCTGATCGGGCTTGAAGTTCGACGTCGCGACCAGGCCCACGCCATTGTCGAACAGAGCGCGCAGCAGGCGATGCAGGATCAGAGCGTCGGTGATATCGGAAACATGAAACTCATCGAAACAGATCAGGCGATATTTTCTGGCAATCCTCCGGGCCAGTACATCGAGCGGGTCAACGGTTCCTTGCAGAGCCACCAGTTCGCGATGAACCTCCCGCATGAACTCATGAAAATGCAAACGGGTCTTGCGCTTCAGTGGAACCGCCGCAAAAAAGCAGTCCATCAGAAAACTCTTGCCGCGGCCAACCCCGCCGTACATGTAAACCCCCGGCGGAAGGCTGGGTCGGTTGATCAACTTCTTCAGCGTGCTGGAACGCCTGCTCTTGTAGGTAGCCCATGCCAGAGCGCAGCGCTGCAGCGCTTCGACGGCGTGCAACTGGGCCGGGTCAGCCTGGTAGCCACGCGCGGCCAGCTGTGCTTGATAGGCCTGCTTGACGCTCACAGCGAATCAGAAATTCAGAGTGCGCTTTTCCACTGCCAGTGCCGCTTCCTTGGTCGCTTCACTGAGCGACGGATGGGCGTGGCAGATGCGCGCAATGTCTTCGCTACTGGCTCTGAATTCCATCGCCATCACGCATTCGGCAATCAGCTCGCTGGCCATGGGGCCAACGATATGCACGCCCAGAATTTCGTCGGTTTTCGCATCAGCCAGCATCTTCACCATGCCGGTAGTGTCGCCCAGCGCGCGCGCCCGACCATTGGCCAGAAATGGAAAAGTTCCCGCCTTGTAGGCACGACCAGCTGCTTTGAGCTGCGCCTCGGTCTGCCCAACCCAGGCAATCTCGGGATTGGTGTAGATCACCCAGGGGATGGTGTTGAAGTTGACGTGACCATGCTGACCAGCCATACGCTCGGCTACCGCAACGCCCTCCTCCTCCGCCTTGTGTGCCAGCATGGGGCCGCGCACTACATCGCCAATCGCCCAGACGCCAGGCAAACTGGTGCGGCACGCCTCATCCACCGCAATTGCGCCACGTTCGTCAAGTTGCAGTGCAACGGCCTGCGCGTTCAGCCCCTGGGTGTTGGGAACGCGGCCAATCGAGACAATCAGCTTGTCCGCTTCCAGCAATTGGGCTTCGCCCTTGGCATTGGTCCAGCCCACGCTCACACCCTTCTTGCCGACCTTGATCGCACCGACAGTCACGCCGAGTTCGATCTTGAGTCCTTGCTTGACGAAAGCCTTGTGCGCCTCTTTGGTAATCTGCTGGTCAACGGCACCGAGAAACTCAGGCAAGGCTTCCAGAATCGTCACATCCGAGCCCAGACGCCGCCAGACCGAGCCCATCTCAAGGCCAATGACTCCCGAGCCAATCAAGGCAAGTTTCTTTGGCACAGCGACTATGCGCAAGGCGCCATCGTTCGATAGCACCGTCTGCTCGTCAAACGGTGTGCTGGGCAAGGCACGCGCCGTCGAGCCGGTCGCAACGACGATTCTCTTGCCGACCAGGGTTTCTTCAGCCGTGCCGCCAACCTTGATCTCGTAAGCACCGTCAGCCGCTTTGACAAAAGAGCCACGACCATGAAAAAAGCTGACCTTGTTCTTCTTGAACAGATACAGAATTCCGTCGTTGTTCTGCTTGACCACCGCATCCTTGCGCGCCACCATCTGGCTCAGGTCCAGACTCAGGCCTGTCACGCCAATGCCGTGTTCGGAAAAGTGGTGCGCAGCCTGGTCAAAGTGCTCAGAAGATTGCAGCAAGGCCTTGCTCGGAATGCAACCAACATTGGTGCAGGTGCCGCCCAGCGCCGGTCCACCCTGCTTGTTTTTCCACTCATCAACACAGGCCACGCTCATTCCCAGTTGCGCTGCACGGATGGCAGCGATATAGCCACCAGGGCCGGCGCCGATGACGATCACATCAAATTGTTGGCTCATGATTTTTTCAATGGGTTCAGGTCATGGCGCGAAAGGCGCCGGGATATCAATGTCATCGTAACAAGCCCCGAATTTGTCATTGCGGACTTGATCCGCAATCCATGGTGCCTGTGGCACTGTCAAAAGACATGGATCCCGGATCAAGTCCGGGATGACAACAATAGGTCCAGCATGACAACGGGACACGCCGCATTGCTTAAATGTCAAACAACAACCGCGCCGGATCTTCCAGCGCTTCTTTCATGGCCACCAGACCCAGCACCGCTTCGCGGCCGTCGATGATGCGGTGGTCGTAGCTCATAGCCAGATAGTTGATGGGGCGCACCACGACCTGACCGTTTTCCACGACTGCTCGGTCCTTGGTTGCGTGCACACCGAGAATGGCCGACTGAGGTGGATTGATGATGGGCGTGGACAGCATCGAGCCAAAGGTGCCGCCGTTGCTGATGGAGAAGGTGCCGCCGGTCATCTCGTCGATGCCAAGTTTGCCGTCACGCGCTTTGGCGCCGTACTCGGCAATCTTCTTCTCGATGTCGGCAAAACTCATCTGATCCGCGTTACGCAGAATCGGCACCACCAGACCGCGCGGCGAACCCACGGCAATGCCGATGTCGAAATAGCCGTGGTAGACGATGTCGTTGCCATCAACCGACGCGTTGAGCATCGGGAATTTCTTCAGCGCGTGCACCGCCGCCTTGACGAAGAAGCTCATGAAGCCGATCTTGACGCCGTGTTCTTTCTCGAACTTGTCCTGGAAGCGCTTGCGCATTTCCATCACTGGCGCCATATTGACTTCGTTGAAAGTCGTCAGGATGGCATTGGTCGATTGCGATTGCAGCAGGCGCTCGGCGACGCGTGCCCGCAGGCGACTCATGGGCACGCGCTGCTCCGGGCGCTCACCCAGGAACGGCGTCGTCACCGCCACCTGCGGCAGAAAGCTTGCAGCGGGCCTGGCAGGCAGCGTTGGTGCCGCCACGGCCTTGGGCGCAGAGGCAGACGCCACTGCGGCCAACACATCGCCCTTGGTGACGCGACCATCCTTGCCACTGCCAGCGACCGAGCCAGCGCCAAGCTGATGATCTGCCATCAGCTTGGCCGCAGCCGGCATCGCAACGCCGGCCATGGAAGCGCTCGCCGGCACAGCCACTGGTGGCGTCGGGGCAAGCGGCGCAGCGACGGCTGCGGGCGTCGTCGCCACGGCGCCGGCCTTGCCTTCGGTGTCGATCCGCGCAATCAGTTGTTCTGCCGCAACCGTCTCGCCGTCGGCTGCCACCAGTTCCAGGATCACACCAGCCGCAGGGGCCGGCACCTCAAGCACCACCTTGTCAGTTTCGACTTCGATCAGGATCTCGTCAACGGAGACCGCATCACCGACCTTTTTCTTCCACTGCAGCAGCGTGGCTTCTGCCACCGATTCCGACAACTGCGGGACTTTCACTTCTACGATAGCCATATCAATTTCTCCAGATTTTGCGGGACAGATCTTCTGCTCGGCCCCCAACTGATTACTTGGACAGGACGGCGCCCTTGAGCTTGCCGAAGGCACCTTCAACGAGCGTCTTTTGCTGCTCCTGGTGCAAATGCGAATAACCAACCGCCGGTGAGGCGGAAGCAGCGCGACCGGAGTAACCCAGTTTCTGCCCGTCGACCATGTTTTCCAGGATGTAGTGCTGCACAAAGAACCAGGCGCCCTGGTTTTGCGGCTCATCCTGGCACCAGACCATTTCTGCAACATTGGGATACTTCTTGAGTTCGGCAGCGAAGGCCTTGTGCGGAAACGGGTAAAGCTGCTCGGCCCGCAGGATCGCAACGTCATCAATGCCCTTCTCGTCGCGCTTCTTGACCAGGTCGTAGTAAACCTTGCCGGAGCAGGCCACCACGCGCTTGACCTTGTCTGCCTTCTTGATGACCTCGTCCTTGTTCTCAGGAATCACTGTCTGAAAACAACCCTTGGTGAATTCCGAAAGCGGCGATGCAGCATCTTTGGCCCGCAGCAAGGACTTGGGTGTCAGGATGATCAGCGGCTTGCGCAGATTGCGCACCATCTGGCGGCGCAGGATGTGGAAAATCTGGCTGGCGGTTGTGGGTTGTACCACCTGCATATTGGTGTCTGCGCTGAGTTGCATGAAGCGCTCCAGGCGCGCCGAACTGTGCTCCGGCCCCTGACCCTCGTAGCCGTGCGGCAGCATCAGCGTGATGCCGTTGACGCGACCCCACTTGACCTCGCCCGAGGCTATGAACTGGTCAATCACGACTTGGGCGCCGTTGGCAAAGTCGCCGAATTGCGCTTCCCAGATCACCAGTGTGCTCGGGTCGTTCGATGCATAACCATACTCAAAACCGAGTACCGCTTCTTCCGAGAGAATGGAGTCGATCACGACAAAGGGCGCCTGGCCATCGGCCACGTTCTGCAGCGGCGTGTAGGTTCCTTCGTCAAATTTTTCACGGTTCTGGTCGTGAATGACAGCGTGCCTGTGGGTGAAGGTGCCGCGCCCGCAGTCCTCACCACTCAAGCGCACCGGGTAACCACCGGCAACCAGGGACGCGAACGCCATGTGTTCGCCCATGCCCCAATCGACCGGAATTTCACCGCGCCCCATGGCAGCGCGATCAGCATAGACCTTCTTCACCAATTGATGTGGCGTAATGGAAGGCGGCAACGTCGTGAGCCGCTCGGCCAGCCGCTTCCACTCGGCCGGCGGCAGCGCCGTGTCGCCGGCGTCGGTCCACTTCCTGCCGATGTAGGGAGTCCAGTCGACGGCGTACTTGCTCTTGAAATTCGTCAGTACCGGGTTGAAGGTGTTCTTGCCCGCGTCCAGCGCCGCTCGCGTCGCCTTCACCATGTCATCGCCCAGCGTAGCTCCCAGGCCCTGCGCTGCGAGCCGCTCAGCGTACAACCTGCGCGTGCCCGGGTGCTGGGCAATTTTTTTGTACATCAGCGGCTGGGTCAATGCCGGCGTGTCCTGCTCGTTGTGCCCGAGCTTGCGAAAGCACACGATGTCCACCACCACGTCTTTCTGGAACTCCATGCGGTACTGCAGCGCAATCTGGGTTGCCAGTACTACGGCCTCAGGGTCGTCGCCGTTGACGTGCAGCACCGGTGCCTTGATCATTTTTACAATGTCGGAGCAATAGATCGACGAGCGGGTATCGCGCGGATCGCTGGTGGTAAAGCCGATCTGGTTGTTGATCACGATATGCACCGTGCCGCCCGTGCAGTAGCCCCGTGTTTCGGCCAGCGCCAGCGTCTCCATCACCACGCCCTGACCGGCAAAAGCCGCATCTCCGTGGACCAGGATGGGCAACACCTGCTTGCCCTTGGGATCGGAACGACGGTCCATGCGTGCCCGCACGGACCCTTCCACGACCGGATTGACGATTTCAAGGTGCGAGGGGTTGAAAGCCAGGCTCAAATGCACCGGGCCACCCGGCGTGGCCACATCCGAGCTGAAGCCCTGGTGATACTTGACATCACCGCTGGACAAGTCTTCCGGCGCTGTGTGATCAAACTCGGCAAACAGATCGGCCGGCATCTTGCCCAGAGAGTTGACCAGCACATTCAGACGTCCGCGGTGCGCCATACCGATCACGATTTCCTGCAGGCCGATAGTGCCCCCGCCCTGAATCAACTCGTCCATCGAGGCGATGAAACTCTCGCCACCCTCCAGCGAGAAACGCTTCTGCCCGACGTACTTGGTATGCAAAAAGCGCTCCAGTCCCTCGGCCGCCGTCAGACGATCAAGGATGTGCTTCTTCTTTTCCGCACTGAAATCCGGTTTGGAGCGAATGCTCTCGAGCTTTTGCTGCCACCAACGCTTCTGATTCTGGTCGGTGATGTACATGTACTCGGCACCGATGGTGCCGCAGTAGGTCTGACGCAGCGCGTTCATCAACTCGCGCAGACTCATCGTCTCTTTGCCGAAGAATGTGTTGCTGGTGTTGAACACGGCTTCCTGATCGGCGTCGCTGAAACCGTAGAACGCGGGATCGAGCTCAGGAATCTTGTCGCGCTCGATCCGTTTCAAGGGGTCCAGATCGGCCCAGCGCGAGCCCACCGTGCGGTAGGCCGCAATCAACTGCTGTGCCGCCGTTCTCTTGCGCCCCATTTCGGCGTCACTGCTGGCCAGCACGACCCGGGTTCCGCCATGCTTGGCACGATCGGCAAAAGCGTTGATGACGGGAAGGTGGGGTACATCCTTGCTGCTGCTGCCGTCCAGCGCGGGGACATGCTGCAAGGCATCAAAATAGTCGCGCCAGCTGTCGGTCACACTGCCCGGGTCGGCCAGGTAGTTTTCGTACATTTCCTCAACGTACGGTGCGTTTCCGCCAAACAGATGGGTATTGGCCTGGTAGGCCTGATAAACCGACGAAGTCGGCCCTGTCCCTTGGGACCTGGTCTCAATCATTTTCCGCTGACCTCCGTTTCCCTGCAGGAAACATTAGCTGGTTAAAGCTGCTTGTTGAATAACCTTCCGTGTTCCGGCTGCACCGGTCAACGGACGCGAAGAAGGCTCCAGTTCGGACCCGTCTTGGGGGGCGATTCTGCCACCAAATGGAAAACCGCGCGCGCAGGCGGTACTTTCACAGGTGGACCACTGACCCGAGCGACTATTTTGGCTCCGTGAATTCCTTCAGCTTGAAACGCTGCAACTTGCCGGTCTCGGTGCGCGGCAGCTGATCCACGAAGCTGATGACCCGTGGATACTTGTAGGGCGCCGCATTGTTCTTGACAAAGTCCTGCAGTTCCTTGATCAGTTGGGCATCCCCCTTCAGACCGGGTTTCAAGACCACAAACGCCTTCAGGATCTGGCCTCGATCCGCATCGGGAACGCCAATGACCCCGCACTCAGCGACAGCCGGGTGCTCCAGCAGCACCGATTCAACTTCCGGGCCGGCAACGTTGTATCCCGAGGTAACGATGATGTCATCCACCCGCGCGTGGAAGTAGTAGTAGCCATCCGAATCGGTGTGATAAGTGTCGCCCGTGATGTTCCAGCCGCCTTTCACGTAGTCGGCTTGACGCTTGTCGGCCAGGTAGCGGCAGCCCGTTGGCCCCTTGAGAGCCAGCCAGCCTTCCTTACCAGGGGGCACGGGGTTCATGTCCTTGTCGACCAGCTTCGCCCGGTAGCCGGGCAGCGGCTTGCCAAGCGCGCCGACACGGTAATTGTCGGGGTCGGACGCAATGTAGATGTGAATGACCTCGGTACCACCGACACCATCATGGATCTGGATGCCGGTGGCAGCGCGCCACTGCTCACGCGTCGGCACCGGAAGCGCTTCGCCAGCGGAAACGCATTTCTTGAGTGAACTCAGGTCGTGCTGTTTGACCAGCCCGGTCATTTGCCGGTAGCCAGTTGGCGAAGTGATGCAGATGGTGGCATGGTACTTCTCCATGGCGGCGATCAGCGCGTCAGGCGGCAACCTGGGCAGCAGCACGGTGCTGGCCCGCGCATGCATCGGGAAACACAAGAGCCCACCCAGACCGAAGGTGAAGGCGAGCGGTGGCGTGCCAATAAAGACGTCATCGCGGTGGGGCCTCAGGCAATGACGCGGGAACACCTGGCACATGGCGAGGATGTCACGATGAGCATGAATGCAGCCCTTGGGTACACCCGTGGTGCCCGAGGTGAAGGCAACCAGGGCCGGGTCGTCGGCGGCGCTATCGATCGCTGCAAACTCGTCTGACTTGCCAGCCAGACGCTGTCTGAACTCATCGGTGTCGTAGAGCTGCACATGTTTCAACTCGGGACAGTCCGATCGGGCCAGCTCCAGTTCCACAGCCAGTGACGCTTCGCAAAACGCGTGGCTGACGTTGGCCAGATGCACGATCTGCTTGAGTTCCTTGGCGCGCAGCAAGGGCATCGTGCCGACAGCGACGCCGCCTGCCTTCCAGATCGCCAGCCAACCCGCCGCGAGCCAGGGAGAATTCATGCCGCGAAGCAGAACGCGGTTGCCCGGCTGTACGCCGAGATCTTCTGTCAACAGGCGCGCCAGTCGATTGACCTGCTGCTGCAACTCGCGATAGCTCCAGCGGAGCTCGCCGCTGATGATCGCAACGCGCGCGCCGTCTCCCTCCGCCACAGCGCGATCCAGAAGCTCTGCCGTCGCATTCATTCGCTGCGGGAACTGCAGCTCAGGCGTCTCAAAAATGAACTCTGGCCACTGGTCCCGCGGTGGCATGCTATCGAGAATAAAGCGATCAACATGGGCACTTGTGGTCATGGTGTTCCCTCTGAGTTGGCTTGAAGATTACGCAGCTGCATCGAGTAAATGGCAAGGCGGTGATTGTGGTCAAGGCCATCAAGCGCTTGCCTGTTCATCAAACTTTTTGGCTTCCGACATTAAAGGGGCTGCCGGTCCGCACGCCAATAGTGCAAACCCCTATACGTCATCCATAATATATACATAAATAGTTTACACCATGGTATACTTTTTTTAACATCTTGCTGGCTGATTGCCAGCGGCGCACCCGGCGCGGCTTGATTTCGACGATCCGCCCAGTATCAACAACCGAGGAGCAAGAAATGAAAGTCAACAAGATCGATCACCTCTGCATCGCAGTGCGCAACCTCGACGAAGCAAGGAGAATCTGGGAGCCGATCCTGGGCAAGAGCGCGCCCGACGACGCCTACGTCGATGAACCTGAAAAGATCCGCGTTGCACGCTATTGGCTTGGCGGGGTCGGTTTTGAACTGATGGAGTCGACAACACCGGATGGGGATGTCGCCAAGTTTATTGAAAAGCGCGGCGAGGGCGTGATGCTGATCAGCTTCAATGTCAACAGCACAGCCAAAGCGGTCGAAGAGATTCAGGCTTTGGGCTATCCGATGATAGGCGGACTGCGTCCGTTCAGGGACTGTGAATTTGCCTTCGTGCACCCGAAGAAGATGAACGGCGTACTGCTCGAGGTGATCGACTACAAGTGGCGTGAGCTCGACGCCGCCAACGACTAGGCGCTGCCATGGCCCAAGCGAAAAAGATCAGGAAGCGCATCACCATCCATGCCAATAAGTGCATCGGTTGCAGGGCCTGCGAGCTCGCTTGTGCGGCGTTCCACGCCAAGCCGCGCTACAGCAGCATCAACCCGGCGCGCTCGCGCATTCAGATCATCAAGGACCCGCTGAAAGACATCTACCTGCCGGTCTATGCGGGCGAATACACGGCGACCGAATGTACCAGCAGGAACAAGTACATCCTGGACGGCAAGGAATACAGCAATTGCGACTTTTGCCGGGCCTCCTGCCCGTCACGCGATCTGTTCAAGGAACCCGACTCTGGCCTTGCTCTGAAGTGCGATATGTGCGAAGACACACCGCCCCTGAAGCTGCCCAAGTGCGTCGAGTGGTGCCCCAAAGGAGCGCTGATCTACGAAGAGGTCGAGGAACAAGTCCAGGAGCAGGCGCCGCCATTGGGCGCAATCGAGATCGGCGTCGAATCAATGATCGAAAAATACGGTCTCCAGAAGGTGCTGGAAACAGTCGCCAAACTCGCCAGACCCTAGTTCTGGGCAAACCCATCAAACCGGCAAGATAGAAGTATGCACAGGAGCACCCATGAAGTACGCTGAAGCCGGAATCAACCTTGAAATTGACCTCGGCACCGGGAACATCGAGCGCAAAGCCACCGACGAAATGTTGACGGAGTCCCATCTCGGCGGACAGGGTACGGCCGCCAGGATACTCTGGGATCGGGTGCCGCCCGAAGTGGACGCCTTTTCGCCCGACAACCTGCTGATCTTCAGCACCGGCTTGCTTGTTGGGACACCGGTCATTGGCGCCAATCGCACCATGGTGAACACGATTTCACCGCAAACGGACCGCTATTCCCATTCGATATTTGGCGGTTTTTTCGGGCCCGAACTCAAATACGCCGGCTACGACAAGATCATTTTGCGGGGCAAGGCGCAGAGTCTGATCTACCTGTACATCAACAACGACAAGGTCGAGATCCGCGACGCCGCCCACCTCCAGGGCAAAGGCGCTTCGGAAACGGCGGAGATCATTCAAGCTGAGTTGAAGGACACGCGAATTCAGGTGGCGGCCATCGGACTGGCGGGTGAAAACAGGGTGTTCATGGCCTCCATCGAGCATGCCAATTCCAGCGCGTCACGCGGGGTTGGCATGATCATGGGCGACAAGCGACTCAAGGCCATAGCAGTTCGCGGTACCAAGGATACCTACGTAGCCAAGCCGGCCGAACTGTTTCAAATCTGCAACCGCATGGTGCAGGAAATTCACGACAACCCGGACGCTGGCGACACCATGGCGCACGGTGAGGGTGATGAATTTCACGTTAACAATTTTGCCTGGGGCAATGCGCGTGGACGGCGCAAGGATTTCTGGAGCAAGGAACGCGAAGAAGCCTGGCTCTCCCTGGAAAACAAGCTGCGGGTGCGCTGGAATGGCTGTTACAACTGTCCCAAAGATTGCCATCAGGCGATCAATTATCCGGGCCGGCGTCCCTATTTTCAGAAGTGCTACAGCAAACTGACCTACGCCATGGCGGCGATGGAGGATCTGGAATTCGACTACGACATCATCGGACTCACGCAGGAGTACGGCCTGGATGCCTATTCGACGCCGCAAGTGATGGCCTTTGCCATCGAGCTATTTGAGGCAGGTATTCTGACCAGCCAGGATTTGCCGGATTTTCCGGCCACCGGCGCGGCACGCTTCTTTTACCTTCTGGAAATAATCGTTCGCCGCGAAGGGATTGGCGACGCGCTCGCCAATGGCGTTTACCTTGCCGCGCGCCAGATCGGCAAGGGGGCGGAAGCCTTCGACCACAACACGATGAAGAAGTTTGAGCAGGTGCCGATCAAGCTCTCGATGATCAACTACCCCTACTTTCTGATGTACGCCACCGGCGAAAAGATGGCCATCAACCAGATAGAAGGCTCGTTTCCACAAACACCGATTGCTGACAAGGCGGAGCGCGAGGCCTACGTCAAGGGCTGGGTCGCCGCGCCGGAACGCTTCAAGAAGTGGCTGATGGAATGGGAGCCGCGCACGCATCCGACGATCGAAGCGTCGGTTCATATCTGCGACTGGAATGAAACCATGCATTACGTGGATGATGCCATCGGCACCTGCGCCTTCCTGTCCTCATTCAGAGGTCAGTTCGGCGGTCGGCCACCCTATCACATTCACAACCTGCCCGAACTGATATCGCTGGCCACCGGCAAGCCGCTCGACTCGGACGGACTGTGGAAAATTGCCGCCCGCAACCGCAATCTGATCCGGGCCATCAATATCCGGCGCGGTCTGCGGCGTGTGGACGAAGCGCCACCGGCCAATCAATGGAAGCACCGCGACCCGCTGGCTGAGAAGCAACTGCTCGACGCCTACTACGAATTCAAGGGCTGGAACGACGATGGCATTCCCACTGCCGAAACGCTGGACCGGTTCGACCTGTCCTACGTCAAGGACGATTTCATTGGCCGCGGAATCCTGGAAAAAGAGCACATGACTCATGACAAGACGTGATCGAGTAGACAACAAGCAGCCAGTGTCTGGCGCAGCGTTACCTGTCGCCGTCAACGAAGATGGCCACACGCCCCTGCGGATGTGGGTGCGTCTTGTGGCTTGCTACCACTTGATGGAGATCCGTTTGCGCACTGAGTTGCGTAATGGTTTTGACACCACATTGCCACGCTTTGACCTCATGTCCCAGCTCTACCGCTACCCGGAAGGTCTGAAGATGGGGGAACTGTCCAGACTATTGATGGTGACCTGTGGCAACATCACCGCGCTGACGGATCGCCTGATCGAAGAAGACCTGGTTCAACGACGCGACGACCCGAATGATCGTCGTGCTTACGCCATCAGTTTGACTCCCAAGGGAAAGAAACTGTTCCAGAAGATGGCCGTGCAGCACGAACGATGGGTTAGCTCGCTGCTCGGTGATCTTGATCCATCGGAGCTTCAGCAACTTAGCAAGTTGTTGGGTCAGTTGAAGCGGGATATCACCAGCCGGTCAAAGACAAGCTGAACATTGAAGGGAAATCATGCGTATTGCAGTTCTTGGCGGCGGCCCCGCAGGCCTTTATTTCTCCCTGCTGATGAAGCAGGCCAACCCGGCATGTGACATCACCACGTTCGACAGAAATGCGGCCGACAACACCTTTGGCTGGGGTATTGTTTTCTCCGACAAGACCATGGACGGTTTCCGCGAAGCCGACGAGAAGGTGGTCAATGAAATCGAAGCCAACTTTCGTCATTGGGATGACGTTGACGTCTTCTTCAAGGACCGAAAAATCACTTCCAGCGGGCACGGTTTCTGCGGTATCGCGCGACTCAAGCTGCAGGAAATCTTCCAGAAGCGCTGCGCCGAGCTGGGCGTGAAAATGGTGTGGGAGACTGAAGTCACCGATCCCGACGAGTACGCCCGCAACTACGACCTGGTGGTCGCCGCCGACGGCGTGTCCTCGACCGTGCGCAGCAAGTACGAGGCACACTTCAACCCCCGTATCGACGTGCGCACGAATCGCTTTATCTGGCTGGGCACGAAGAAGAAGATAGACACCGCTTTCACTTTCGCCTTCAAGCAGACCGAGTGGGGCTGGTTCAACCTGCATGCCTACCGCTTCAACGATGAGATGTCGACCTTCATCATCGAGACGCCCGAGCCGACCTGGTACCGCGCTGGCCTGGACAAGAAGGAACCCGCCGAAGCGATTGCCTTCTGCGAAGACCTCTTTGCCGATCTGCTCGACGGCAACAGCCTGATTTCCAATGCGCGCCACCTGCGCGGTTCCGCTGTCTGGATGAAATTCAACCGCGTGCTGTGTGAGCGCTGGTTCAAGGACAACATCGTCCTCATTGGCGATGCCGCCCATACCGCCCACTTCTCCATCGGCTCCGGCACCAAGCTGGCAATGGAGGATGGAATCGCGCTGACCAAGGTACTCAACAGCAACGAAGGTACCGTGCCCGAGCGTCTGGCGCGCTACCAGGCCGAGCGCGAGACGGAAGCGCTCAAGCTGCAAAGCGCCGCGCGCAACCGCATGAGCTGGTTTGAAGACATCGAGCGCTACGTCTACATGGAACCGGAGCAACTGGCCTTCGCCGTGCTCACCGGCAGCCAGCGCGTCGGTCATGCGAATCAGAAACTGCGTGACGCCAGCTATGTCGAGAGCGTCGACCGGTGGTTCCAGCAGCAGGCCGGTCTGCCCGCTGATCCGGCCAAGCCCGCGGTGCCGCCCATGTTCACGCCCTTCAAACTGCGCGACATGACGCTCAGCAATCGCGTGGTGGTCTCACCGATGTGCACCTACTCGGCAACAGACGGCGTGCCGGGTGACTTCCATTTCCAGCACTACACAGCGCGTGCCCTGGGTGGCGCGGCTCTGGTCATGACCGAGATGACGGTGGTCTCTGAAGACGGCCGCATCACTCCCGGTTGCACCGGCATATGGAACGATGCCCAACAGGCTGGCTGGAAACGCATCGTCGACTTTGTGCATGCCAACAGCAGCGCCAAGTTGGGTTTGCAGATTGGGCATGCCGGCCGCAAGGGTTCCACCCGGCTGGCCTGGGACGGCATTGACCAGCCGCTCGACAGTGGCAACTGGCCATTGATCGCCCCCTCACCCCTGCCCTACATCCAGGGCGTATCGCAAACGCCGCGCGAGATGAACCGCACCGACATGGACCGCGTGAAGACCGACTTTGTCGCCGCCACCCGGCGCGCTGAAGCCGCCGGCTTTGATCTGGTCGAGTTTCACGCG
The DNA here is from genome assembly GCA_037139995.1 of Comamonadaceae bacterium. Classification (GTDB taxonomy): domain Bacteria; phylum Pseudomonadota; class Gammaproteobacteria; order Burkholderiales; family Burkholderiaceae_C; genus Rhodoferax. Next base: position 37,613 of record JBAXFI010000004.1, read on the forward strand.
GCACACGGTTACCTGATTTCATCCTTTATTTCACCGCTGACCAATCAGCGCGGCGACGAGTATGGTGGCAGCCTGGAGAACCGTTGCAAGTTCCCGCTGGAAGTTTTCAAGGCCATGCGGGCGGTCTGGCCGGCCGGGAAACCGATGTCGGTGCGCATCTCGGCGCACGACTGGGCCGCTGGCGGCATCACGCCGGCTGACGCCACAGAGGTGGCCAAATTGTTCCAGGACGAGGGTGCCGACATCATCCACGTCTCCTCGGGCCAGGTCGTCAAGGAAGAGCAACCGGTCTATGGCCGCATGTTCCAGGTGCCATTTTCGGAACGCATTCGCAACGAGTTGCATGTGCCAACGATTGCCGTGGGCAACATTTTCGAGGCCGACCACGTCAACACGATTGTTGCCGCTGGTCGTGCTGACCTCTGCGCACTGGCGCGTCCGCACCTGGCCGATCCGGCCTGGACACTGCACGCGGCGGCCGAACAGGGTTACGCTGGCGTTGACTGGCCAAAGCAGTACATCGGAGGCAAGGTTCAGCTTGAACGCAATCTGGAGCGCGCCGCTCAACTGGCGCTGAACGCCTGATGGGCCTGGCGCGTCACGCACTGGTCACGGGTGGTGGCCGCGGCATCGGCTCAGCAATTGCTTCGGCACTGGTCGCCGCTGGGCACCGCGTGACGATCACCGGGCGCGATGCTGCGCGGCTCGCGAGTGTGGCCGAGGCGCTCGGGGGAAACTGCCAGGCGCTGAGCATGGACGTCACCGATCGCGCATCGGTTGATGCCGCAGTGGCGCTAGCGCGCCAGCGATTCGGCGCCATTGAAATTCTTGTCAACAATGCCGGCCAGGCTGGCAGTGCGCCGTTCATGAAGACCGACACCGTGCTCTTGCAGGACATGCTGGCGGTCAACCTTGGCGGTGTTTTCAACTGCACGCAGTCCGTCTTGCCCGACATGCTGGCCGCGAACTGGGGTCGCATCGTCAGTGTGGCTTCCACTGCCGGGCTGCGCGGCTACGCCTACGTTAGCGCCTACAGCGCCGCCAAACATGGCGTGATCGGCCTGACGCGCTCACTGGCCCTGGAGTTGGCCGGCAAAGGCATCACCGTCAATGCCGTTTGCCCCGGTTACACCGAAACGGATATTGTGAAAGAAGCCATTGCCAATATCATGGCAAAGACTGCGCGCTCGGAAACCCAGGCGCGTGCCGAGCTCGCCAAATCCAATCCGCAGGGGCGCTTGGTGCAGGCCGAAGAAGTCGCCGACGCCGTGCTTTGGCTGGCCAGCGAAGGCGCCACCAGCGTCACCGGGCAGTCCATTGCCGTTGCCGGTGGCGAAGTGATGTAGTCAGGAATACAAAAGGAGACACCGTGTCAGAACTTTCCATGCAAGACAACAAGCGACCCTTCAGGGACTACCCGGCGCGCCACTTCAAGTGGTCGTGTGACGGCGACGGCCGTGTCGCCACGATTACGCTGAATCGACCTGACAAGAAAAATCCGCTGACCTTCGAGTCCTACGCGGAACTGCGCGACCTGTTCCGCAATCTGCAGTACGCCAGTGATGTGCGTGCCGTCGTGTTCAGCGGCGAAGGTGGCAACTTCTGCTCCGGCGGGGACGTTTTCGAGATCATCGAGCCGCTGACTCGCATGAGCATGCCGCAGTTGCTTGACTTCACGCGCATGACGGGAGACCTGGTGAAGGCGATGCGTCGCGCACCGCAGCCCATCATCGCTGCCATCGACGGTTTTTGCGCCGGTGCTGGCGCAATGGTCGCGCTGGCCTCCGACTTTCGTCTGGGCACGCCCAAGGCCAAGACCGCTTTCCTGTTCACACGCGTTGGTCTGGCCGGCGCTGATATGGGCGCCTGTGGCTTGCTGCCGCGCATGATCGGGCAGGGCCGCGCCAACGAATTGCTCATGACCGGTCGTGTCATGAGCGCTGAAGAAGGCGCGCAGTGGGGCTTCTTCAACAGCCTGCACAGTGCGGACGAACTGCTGGTCAAGGCACAGGAGCTTGCGCGCAGCTTGGCCGACGGCCCCTGGTTTGCGCATACCGTCACCAAGACCATGATCAACCAGGAATGGGCCATGGGCATCGAGGAGATGATTGAATCCGAAGCCCAGGCGCAGGCCATCTGCATGATGACCGGTGACTTCCGGCGCGCCTTCGATGCTTTCGCCGCCAAACAAAAACCGGCTTTCATGGGCAACTGAAGAGGCACATCATGGACCGGTCTTTTCTCGATCTGCCTTTCTACGAGCCGCAGCATCGCCAACTCTCCGACGCGCTGCTGGAATGGACAGGGCAATGCCCACCGATTGACCACCACGACACCGACAACGCGTGCCGCCGCCTGGTGCGCGAACTCGGCGCCGCCGGCTTCCTGCGCTACTGCGTCCCGGCGGAGTTTGGCGGCGCCCTGCCTGAACTCGATTCGCGCTCCTTGTGCCTGGCACGCGAAATACTGGCCTACCACGACGGTCTGGCCGACTTTGCCTTCGCCATGCAGGGTTTGGGCACTGGCGCCATCACGCTCGCTGGCTCTGCCGGGATGCGGCGGCAGGTCTTGCCCAAGGTGGCCGCTGGCGAGTGGATTGCCGCTTTCGCTCTGACCGAGCCACTGGCCGGCTCCGACGTTGGTGCCATGTCCTGCAGCGCGCGCCTGGAGGGTGATCACTACGTCATCGATGGCGAGAAAACCTGGATCTCGAATGGGGGCATTGCCGACGTCTATACGCTCTTTGCGCGTACCGGCGAAGCACCTGGCACGCGCGGCATCACGGCCTTCGTCGTGACGCCCGACATGCCGGGCTTCGAAGTCGCCGAGCGACTCGAAGTGATGGCGCCGCATCCGCTGGCCCGGCTCAAGTTCACGAACATGAAAGTACCGCTCGCCAACCGGCTTGGCGCGCCGGGCGAAGGCTTCAAGGTGGCGATGCGCACACTGGACATCTTTCGCTCGTCCGTCGCGGCAGCGGCGCTGGGCTTTGCGCGTCGCGCCATGGACGAGGCACTGCTCCACGTGCGCCAGCGCCCGATGTTCGGTCAAACGCTGGCGGATTTTCAGATTACTCAATCCAAGCTCGGCGAGATGGCCACCGACATCGACGCCGCTGCGCTGCTGGTGGCGCGCGCCGCCTGGCGGCGCGACGTGCAAAAGCTCCCCACCACGCGTGAGGCAGCGATGGCAAAAATGACTGCTACCGAGAACGCCCAGCGTGTCATCGACGCTGCCGTGCAGCTGCATGGTGGTCAGGGCGTGCGCGTCGGCGTCAAGGTCGAGTCCCTTTACCGCGAGATTCGCGCCCTGCGCATTTACGAGGGCGCCACTGAAGTGCAAAAATTGATCGTAGGCCGTGAGTTGTTAAAGGAGCCAGCATGACACACAAGACACTTCAACCCGAAGGCTGGCTCGCCCCCCGGGGTTACGCCAACGGCATCGAAGCCAGTGGACGCCAGATCTACGTTGGCGGCCAGATTGGCTGGAACGGGCAATGCCAGTTCGAGACCGATGACCTGGTCGCGCAAATCAAACAGGCATTGAGCAACTGCGTCGCCGTCGTGGCTGCCGGGGGCGGTCTGCCGGAGCACATCGTGCGCATGACCTGGTACCTCAGGGACAAGAAAGAGTATGTCGCCCGTTTGAAGGAGATCGGCGCCGTCTATCGCGAAGTCATGGGTCGCCACTACCCGGCGATGAGCGCCGTTCAGGTCGCGGACCTGATCGAAGACGAAGCCAAGGTCGAGATCGAAGTCACGGCTGTCGTCCCGTCAAGTCTTCCCTGACTCAGGAGCGATCGCCAGGTCCCCGGCATTCAGGTGGCTCGCCATAGCCGGCGGAGCGTACCTGCTGCTCCAGCGACAGTTCCACCTGAAACCACAGGCAATCATTATTCTCAAAACGGTAGTTCCAAACCACTCCGCGTTCACGTGCGAGCCCCTGCACTTCACTGGGCCGCCCCAGTAGTTGGCGCACCTGCGTCTGCGTCATGTCCGGGTTGATGAGATTGAAGTTCTTCTCCGTCAGGACCTGCTCGCTGCGACTGACTCTGCCGTTGGCGTCGAGATAGACGAACCAGGTGTGTTTGCCAGCAGGGCCACGCGGAAATTCAAGCCGGGTGCCCTCTTTCGACGCAAGTTCCGTGTCGGGCTGGCCCATGCGCAGCAGCAACTCATCCCGGCTCATGCCGATCACGGCATCGGGTGGCGCGTAGCCGCTGCAGGCTGCCATCAGCAGGCATGGCAGCAGCCATTTCCAGGTCAGCAGGCGACGCATGGTTCGTGTTGGGGACAGAGCTAAAGATCTGTCCCGCAAGGTCTCATGACATCAAATCCCGGATTTGCTGCAGCGCCGCCGGGTCGTCCATCGTGGTCAGGTCGCCGGGGTCGCGGCCTTCGCAGACGGCTTGCACTGCGCGACGCAGCAGTTTGCCGCTGCGGGTCTTCGGCAGCACCGTGACAAAGCGCACGCGGGCCGGCCGCGCCACGGCACCGAGGTCGTTGTCGACCAGCTTCATGATTTCGCCTTCGAGTTTGAGGCGGGCGCTTTCGTCGCCGAGCAGGCTGGCGTCCTTGGCCACGGCAAACGCCATCGCCACCTGGCCCTTGAGCTGATCGGCCACGCCCACCACCGCCACTTCGGCCACGTTCGGATGCGCCGAGATGCTCTCCTCGATCTCGCGCGTGCCCAGACGGTGCCCGGCCACATTGATCACGTCGTCGGTGCGGCCCAGGATGAAGAAGTAGCCATCGGCGTCACGAATGCCCCAGTCAAAGGTGCTGTACACGAGCCGTCCCGGGACCGTCTTCCAGTAGGTGCTGACGAAGCGCGCATCATCGCCCCACACCGTCTGCATGCAGCCCGGGGGCAATGGCCCCTCGATGGCCACCACACCCTTCTGATTGGGCTCGGTCAATTCAGCGCCAGTCTGATCGTCCAGCAGTTTCACGTCGTAGCCGTAGACCGCCTTGCCGGGGGAACCGAACTTGCTCTGCGCCTTTTCGACGCCGTTGCACAAGGAAAGAATCGGCCAGCCGGTCTCGGTCTGCCAGTAGTTGTCGATGATGGGTTTGCCCAGCCCCTGGCTGATCCACTGCGCGGTGGGCTCGTCCAGTGGCTCGCCCGCCAGAAACAGCGCTCGCAAGCTCGACAGGTCGTACTTTTTCAAGAGCGCCGGGTCCTGCTTCTTGAGCACGCGGACCGCGGTCGGTGCACTGAACATCACCGTCACCTTGTGCTTCTCGACCAGACTCCACCAGATGCCGCCGTCGGGCCGCGTCGGCAGGCCCTCGTACATGATGGTCGCCATGCCGGCAATCAGCGGCCCGTAGATGATGTAGCTGTGACCCACCACCCAGCCGATGTCGCTGGTGGAGAAATAGGTCTCCCCGGCATTGCCGCAGTAGATGTGTTTCATGCTCGCGGCCAGCGCCACCGCGTAGCCGCCGGTATCGCGCTGCACGCCCTTGGGCTTGCCGGTGGTGCCGCTGGTGTAGAGGGTGTAGCTGATGTGCGTGGCATCGACCCACTCGCAATCCACCACGGTGTCGAGGTGTTTTTGCCGCAGCGAAGCCCACAAGTGATCACGCCCGGCCACCAGTTCCATGGCCACGAGTTGGCGGTCCACCAGCAGCACCGCCGCCGGCTTATGACTCGACAGGCGAATCGCCTCGTCCAGCAAGGGTTTGTAGGCCACTGCCTTGCCACCACGCGAACCGGCATCAGCACTCACAACCACCTTCGGAGAGGCGTCTTCAATGCGGGAAGCCAGGGACCCCGAGGCAAAGCCGCCAAACACCACCGAGTGAATGGCACCGATGCGGGCACAGGCCAGCATGGCGAAAGCCGCTTCGGCAATCATGGGCATGTAGATCAGCACGCGGTCGCCCTTTTGCACGCCCAAGTCCTTCAGTATGGCGGCCATGCGCTGCACCTCGGCATGCAGTTCGCGGAAGGTGTACACCTTCTCGACATCGGTCTCGGTGGAAACAAAGATCAATGCTGACTGATCCGCCTTGTCCTTCAGGTGCCGGTCAATCGCGTTGTGGCACAGGTTGGTGGTGCCGCCGACAAACCACTTGGCAAAAGGCGGATTGCTGTAGTCGCAGATCTGTTGCGGCGGGGTCTTCCAATCCACCAGTTTGGCCTGTTCAGACCAGAAAGCGTCACGGTCTGTCAGGGAGCGACGGTGGAAATCAGCATAGTTTGTCATTGTGTGTCTCCGGCGGGTCAAAAACTGAATTCATAATTATGGACACTCAACTTGCTGCAAACTGACTGGCTGCAAGGATTTTCAGCAATCAGTTTGTCCTTCACAATTGTCCATAATATTGGACATTTAATTATTTATTGTAGATAATATTGGTCATGAATTGGACCCAGAAACCCCCCGATCAACCGCCTCTTGAGCGCCAGCTACTTGTGCAACTCGGCGAACGGTTGCGGTCAGCCCGTGAGACACGGGGAACAAGTGCCGTGGAATTGGCCAGACAACTCAGTATTTCGCGTACGACGCTGCTAGCCGTAGAGCGGGGGCTGCCCTCACCGTCGATGGGCACCTATCTCTCTGTGATGGCAGCGCTAGGCTTGGCGGCAGACATTGCGCTGCTCGCTACTGGAGAGGCAGACACTGTCGAACCCGCACCCCCAAGTAATCTGGCCCATCACGGGGCGCAGGACTATCAGAGCCTGCTCATGCACGTGGCAGCGGTGCGGATGCTCAAACAAAGCCCTCGACTTGCAGACCGTGCCTCGGCCACACTGGAGCGCTGGCGAGCGACAAGCGACCCGCGGAGTTACCCCCTGTTGGACCAATGGAAACGCATCATCGAGATGCGGGAATGGCGCAGGGCAGTGGCACCCGATGAGCGCAGCAACCAGTTGCGCCAAGCCTCCCCGCTGCCGACACTGTTGCCGCAAGAAAAGCGCTTGGGGATCATCCGGCGGGTGAAAGAAATGAAGCAGAGGGCGCATGCAGCTGCAACAGCTTGAACACCTCATTCGCGCAGCGGGCACGGTCACCGACAGGTACGAGTTCGTGGTGATAGGCAGCCAGAGCATCCTGGGGTCTGTTGCACGGCCGCCCGTCGATTGTCTGCTTTCGACCGAGGTCGACATCTACCCGAAGGACGCCGAAGAACTCGCAGACAAAATTGACGGCGCCCTTGGCGAGGGTTCCCGGTTTCACGATACCTACGGTTACTACGCACAGGGTGTTGACTCCTCCACTGCCATTCTTGCTCGGGGCTGGGAGGGCCGGCTTGTCAGGTTGCAGACGCCGGGAACCGGCGAGCGCATTGCCTATTGCCTTGACGTGTTGGACCTGTTCCTGTCAAAGTGCGCCGCCAATCGCGAGAAGGACCGTGACTTCAATGTGGTCCTGCTTCGAGCGGGCTTGGTGGACGAGCAAAGCGCACTGAAGCGCGTTCCCGACATGCCCGTTGACGAAAACGCACGGTCCGTCATGATGTCGCTCATCTCGCGGCTTGCCCAACAAGCGACGGCTGCCCGTCCTCTACCGCCCTAGCTTGGGTAACAATCGCCCCATGAAATTTACCCGCACGCACGCGCTTTGGGCCGCCGGACTGGGGCTTTGCGCCATCGCCGCGCTCTTCTTCAGTGGCCGCGGCACCCCGGTCGAACTGGCTCTGGTGACCCAGGGCAAGATGCTGCAATCCGTGGTGACCAGCGGGCGCATCGTCGATCTGGCGCGCACCGAAGTGTCAAGCCAGAATGCGGCCCGCATCGAGAGCATTGCGGTGCGCGAAGGCGACCAGGTGCAGGCCGGCCAGGTGTTGGTACGACTGCGGGACGACGAAGCGCAGGCAGCGCTGGTGCAGGCCCGCGGTGCCGTGCAGGAGGCCCAGGCGCGCTTGCGCCAGATTCAGACCGTCAGTGATCCGGTCAGCGTGCAAGTGCTGGCCCAGGCCAATGCCGCCAACCTGCAGGCACAGCAGGAACTGGTTCGCGCCCGGGACTTGCTGCGCCAGGGCTTTGTCTCGCAGTCGCGTCTGGACGAAGCCGAGCGCGCCGCCAATGCCAGTCAGGCGGCACTGCTGGCAGCCAGCATTCAGCTCAAAAGCAATCAGCGCGGTGGCGTCGAACTGGCACTTGCGCAGGCGCGCCTGGACCAAGCGGTGGCGCAGCAGCAAGCGGCCGCAGCGCGACTCGATCAACTCAGTTTGCGCGCGCCAAGTACCGCCGCAGTGATCGTCCGCAACGCCGACCCCGGTGACACGGCGCAAGCCGGCAAGTCGATTTTGACGCTGGTCGGAGGCGGCGAAACGCGCATCCAGGCCAGTGTGGACGAGAAAAATCTGAAGTACCTGCAACTCGGTCAGATGGCCAGCGCCAACGCCGATGCCTATCCGCAGCGCCCCTTCGCGGCCAAGCTCATCTACATTGCGCCAGCCGTTGACGCGCAGCGCGGCACTGTCGAGTTGAAACTGCGCGTTGAGCCCAGCGTGGACTTCCTGCGCCCCGACATGACGGTGTCGGTGGAAATCGTGACGGCCCAGGTCGCTGACGCCCTGATGCTGCCAAGCGACGCCGTGCGGCGCGACGCCAACGGCGCCAGTTTTGTCTGGGTGAACCGGGACGGTAGAGCCCGGGCTGTGCCGGTGCAGACCGGTCTGCAGGGAATCGGCAGCACGCAGATTGTCAAGGGACTAGCCAAAGGTGATCGCGCGATCCTGCCCGGCAGCACGCTGGCCGAGGGCGACAAAGTGCGTGAACAAAGCACCCGCGCCGCGCCTGGCAACGTGCCGGCGATGCCCGGCTTTACCAGCTGAGCTTCAGCCATCCGATGCGACTCCCCTTTGCCTGGATGGTCTGCCTGCGCTACCTGCGCGAGGGCCGCATGCAGACGCTGCTGATTCTGGCCGGCGTCACGGCGGGTGTGGCGGTCATCATCTTTCTGACAACGTTGATCAGTCAGTTGCAGGCTTCCATCATTGACAAGACGCTGGGCAGCCAGGCGCACATCGTGATGAAGCCACCGCGCGCTGTGAACCTGCCCAGCCTGCCTGGCAGCAGCACCGCAGCGATCGTGCAGCCGCGTGCACAGCGTCTGCGCTCGATTGACCAGTGGGAGGCCGTGGCGCGGCTGGCAGCGCAGACCCGTGGCGTGCAGGCAGTCTCGCCGATTTTGTCGGGTGCCGGCTTTGCCGCACGCGCTGAAGCGAACCAGCCGATCGCCTTGCTGGGAGTGGATCCGCAGGCCTACCAGCGTATCGTGCGCATGGATAAGTACCTGACGCTGGGACGCTTTGACGTGAGTGGCGCCAATACCGTGATCGGCGTCGAACTGGCCAAGGATCTGGGCGTGGCTCTGGGCGACAAGATCCGCGTCATCACCATGGAAGGCCGCAACGACCTGCTCACCATCGCCGGCATCTTTGATATTGGCAACCGCGATCTGAACCGACGCTGGGTTTACAGCAGCATCAAGATGGCGCAGTCGCTGCTGGACCTGCCTGGCGGCATCACCGAAATTGATTTACGCGTGACCGACCTGTTTCAGGCCGAGCGCACTGCGCTGGAATTGCAGGCGCAGACCGGTCTTACTGTGGACAGTTGGATGCAGACCAACGCGCAACTGCTGACGGCCCTGAAAAGCCAGAGCATGTCGAACAACCTGATCCGGTTTTTTGTGGTGCTGATTGTGGCGGTCGGTATTGCCAGCGTGCTGGTGGTGTCGGTGGTGCAAAAGCAAAAAGAGATCGGCATCCTGCGCGCCATGGGTGCCACACCGCGGCGTGTCATGTCGGTCTTTCTGCTGCAAGGCGGTTTCTATGGCCTGCTGGGTTCAGCCTTGGGTTCAGGACTGTCGCTGGCCTTGCTGAATTTCTTTTCCAGCTTTTCGCGCAACGCCGACGGCACGCTGCTGATCAGTCCGGACCTCGAACCCTCGGTCGTCGCCTGGGCCTGCGCGCTGGCGCTGGTGGTCGGTCTGCTGGCCGCTGCCCTGCCGGCGCGGCGCGCTGCCAGCATGGACCCCGTGCAGGCGATACGCGCATGACCCGGTCAAAACACAATACTGTTTACTTTGTCATGCCGGACCTGATCCGGCATCCAGTGCCACGCACACTCTGGATTGCGGATCGAGTCCGCAATGACATTAAGTGACGAGTATTGGTTCAAGACATCCCGTTGTATGAGCGCCATCGTCGAACTGCAAGGTATCCGCAAGAGCTACGGGCTGGGCACGCCGGTGGTCACCGAAGTCCTGCACGGCATTGACCTGACGATTGCGAACGGCGAGTTTGCCGCGCTGACCGGCCCGTCGGGATCCGGCAAGAGCACGCTGCTCAACATCATCGGCCTGCTTGAAGCACCGACCAGCGGCCGGCTCAGCGTCGATGGTCAGGACACGGCGGGCATGGTTGACGCCACCCGCACCGCGCTGCGCGGACGCAGCATTGGTTTCATCTTCCAGTTTCACCACCTGTTGCCCGGTTTCAGCGCGCTGGAAAACGTGATGATGCCTTCCATCATTGATCTGGGCTGGTCCAGCGCCAAGGCACAGGAAACAGCGATGCAGTTGCTTGAGCAGGTGGGCTTGAAGGACGCCGCCCACAAGCGCCCCTCGGAACTCTCGGGCGGCATGCAGCAACGGGTGGCCATTGCGCGCGCCCTGTCACTGTCGCCGCGTCTGATCCTGGCCGATGAGCCCACCGGCAACCTCGACACGCACAGTGCCGACGAGATCTTTGAGCTGTTGCAGAGCGTGAACCGGGAGCGTCAATCGGCCTGCCTGATCGTGACGCACGACCCGCGCCTGGCAGCGCGTTGCCAGCGCCAGATCCGGATCGTGGACGGTCAGCTTATTTGATCAGCGCCTGCGCTGCCTTGAAGGCTGGGTGCTCGGCGCTGCGCAGCCACTCAAAGGCCACCATCTCGGTCGTCACCAGTTCCACACCGGCGCCGGCCAGGCGGTCAAAAGCGGCGTCGCGGTTGCGCTCGGTGCGCGAGCTGCAGGCGTCCGTCACGACCCAGACTTCAAACTCGTCTTCCAACAAGTCTAGCGCCGTTTGCAGCAGGCAGACATGGGCTTCACAACCCGCTACCACGATGGTGTTGCGCTCGTCACTTTGAGTCGCAGGTTTTTGCAAATGTTTGGGCAGACTGCGCGCGTTGCCAGCCACCGGTTTGGCCGGTGGGCGCAGCCATTCACCAAGGCCTTCTTCAACGCCGCTGAACTGCATCTTGCTAAGCGTCTGGTCGCACAGCACCCGGATCTCGGCTGCGTTCTCGCCCAGGCGCGAGGGGTTTTGCTCGGTGCCCCAAACCGGCACTTCCATCAACCGCGCCAACTGCGCCAGGCGCAGCGCGTTGGCCAGCACCAGGGTGTTTTCAAAAATGGCAGGCATCAGGCGACTCTGGTAGTCGACCAGAACGAGTTGGGATTGGCTGGCGTCTAGCAACATGGCAATCTTTCTGAAAGTTGGCTCGGGATCGGCCATACGCTATTAAACCGCAGTCGGGTAAGCCCGGTCCATCGGCATTGACACTGCATCTATACTCGGCCGCTATGCTGTGCCCGATGCGAATCCCCGCCACCCTTGCCGCCCTGCTGCTGGCTGCCAGCGTGCACGCCAACCCGAGCGCGCCTGCGGATGAGCTGGACAAGTTGCTGGCCGACAAAGGCCTGCTGGCACAAATCGACCAGGTCCGCCAGACCGTTGGCGTGAAAGCCTCCGAGCTGGTCATCACCGCTATGGGCTTTCTGGGCGCGCCCTACCGACGCGGTGGCAACACGCTGGAGAGCGGTTTTGACTGCAGCGGTTTCGTCAAGGCCATGTACGAGCAGACGGTTGGCCTGATCCTGCCACGCAAGGCTGTACAACAAGCGGCGGCGACGCAAAAGATTGAGCGCGCCGACCTGCAACCCGGTGACCTGGTGTTCTTCAACACCATGCGCCGCGCCTTCAGCCACGTCGGCATCTACGTCGGTGAAGGCAACTTCATTCACTCACCCAAGCCAGGCTCTGAGGTGCGGGTCGAGAACATGGCCGTTGCCTACTGGAGCCGCCGCTTTGACGGCGCCCGCCGCGTGAACGCCACCGCGCCCGAGACGACAGCGGCTCAAACCAACTGATCAGGGTTCGGGCTCATGTCGCTGGCAATCAGGCGGAACTGCTTCAGCGCGACTTCAAGGTGGTGATTTGCGATCTTGTATCGCTGCTGCCAGTTTGGCTTCCGCATCGTCAAACTCCTTGATGCGCGCCAGCGTGTACTCCACGGATGGCATCGAGTGCACCCGAAGAAAGGAATCCAGATTCACGATCAGACAGCCGCTGGCTTTTTCAAACACATCCGCCAGCGCCAGCAAATCGCGATCACCAGAAACCAGCACCTTGGCCTTGCCAGCCACGGCCAGATGCATGAATGGCACATCCAGCGGGTCACGGCACTTGGGCACTGTTGGGGGCGGGGCGGGAATGCGTACCGCCTGCGTATGGGGCAGATAGTCGGCCAACAGTTCATCCTGCTCCAACCTTGATAGGCCAAACTTTGGATAGGCCAGCACCCGTATCAGTTCTTGCACTGTCGCGGTGCTTACCAACGGCGCAAAAGTGCCCTTCTGCCACCCAAGGCGCAACCGTCCAGCGGTGCCAGCGCCAAACACCAAAGCTGAAAGCACTACGTTGGTGTCTAGCACCACACGCAAGGGGGCGCTCATACTTTGGAGGCTGGCTTTTTGGAGGTCACCTTTTTACTTACCACCGGTTTTGGCTTGTTGATGACAGCGCCATAAGTCGCTGCCGGCTCCGCCGCCATTGCCGGCGCACTGACCGCAGTGCGCGCCCAGGACACAGCATCCGCAATGTCCGCATCCGAGAGATCCAGCTCCGCGAGTCTGGCGCGGACTGCGTCGCCGCGATGAATGCGCACTGGCGTCAGAATAATCTGACCCGCTCGGGCCTCTACGTCAAAGTACTCGGCGGTACCGACGGCTTGCGTCACGCTCTTGGGTAGAGTGAGTTGGTTCTTGGAAGTGATCTTGGCGAGCATGGCAAATTGGTTAAAGTAAGGAATCCTTACTTTACCGCTTTGCTGCTTGCTTGTCCAGACTTGGGATTGCACCACCTGCCAATCGAGCGCACTAGTCCACACGTCGATGGAACTGCTTCGCTTCGACTGTAGTTCTCAATCTCACACCCGTCACAAAACCCATTTCTCACGTCGCACCAAACACAGCAGATTGATGCTGGTAGACGATTTGGCGCGACTGGTTCACCGCTGCAAGAACATCGGGATTTTTCAGCGCGGAGGTCGTTACCAGGTCAATCTTGCGGACAAACAAATGCTCCAGCGCTTGCTGCAGTTCAAAGTAGCTATCGAACAGACTGCCCGCGTCACCCGGAAGGAATTCGACCAGAAAATCAATGTGACTGTGTGCCGGGTCAAACGCGCCATCGGCAGCCAGGCCGAATACCTCCAGGCTTTGCACGCCAAAACGGCGGCATAGCGCGGTAACTTCGGAACGGTGTTGTTCGATGAGGGCAATCATGGTGTTCTCTGGAGGGAATTATGCTGCCGACGTCGGATTCGCCAACCCCCGCGTGCTCGACCTTCCAGAGCTTCATAATTCGACCTATGAACCTGACCCGTCGCACCTGCATCAGCACCCTGGCCTGCGGTGCCCTGCCCGGCCTGCAGGCACAGGGGCAGACCGGCGCACCGGCGGTGACGGACGAAGTCTGGCTGGATGCCGCGCGTCAGCGCGAAGTGCCGGTCAAAGTGCGCTGGCCGGAGGCAGCGGCGGCCAGTGCAGGTCCACTGCCGGTCATTCTGTTCTCGCACGGACTCGGTGGCACGCGCGAGGGCGGCGCCGTGTGGGGCGAGGCCTGGTCAGCCGCCGGCTTTGTGGTCGTGCATCTACAGCACGCTGGCAGCGATCTGGCGGCGGTGCGCGCTGTCACCAACAGCTTCACGGACCAGCGAGCGTTGCGCTCTGCAGCAGGGCCGGCGCAACTGCCGGCGCGGCTGCGCGACGTGAGCTTCGCTCTCGATGAGATTGGGCGGCGCCACGCAGCCAGGCAAGCGCCTTGGCGTACCGTGCGTCCCGATCAAGTCGGCCTGTGCGGCCATTCGTTTGGCGCGCACACCACACTTGGCATGGCCGGGCAACGCTACCCTGGCTTTGAAGGAGTGACGGAGCCACGGCTGGCGGCCTTCATTGCATTTTCACCCTCCCTGCCCGCTGCGGGCGATGCCAGGCAGGTGTTCGAGCGCATCACGCGGCCGCTGCTTTGCATCACCGGCACACTGGATTCCGACGTGGTGGGCGTTGGCGCCACGCCGGAGCGCCGACGTGCCGTGTTCGACGCCCTGCCCGCAGGCGACAAGGCGCAGTTGGTGCTGATGGAAGCGGACCACATGACGTTCGCCGGGCAAACCGGCCGCGCAGTAGAGATCGTGCCGCGAGAGCAGATCACACGCGACCTGCAACCGGCGCACCACGCGCTGGTGGCCAGCATCACGACCGACTGGTGGCGCGCCGCCCTGCGGGGCGATGCCATCGCACACAGCCGACTGACCGCGCCGCGGGGCCTGCGCCCAGGGGATTTTTGGCAGCAAAAGTAGCATCCTGAGGGCAACTGGCGAAGCAGCAACGCCGGGATGCCAGAATGCAGCTAACAACAACAGCAACCGCCAGCGCAACCATGTCCCCTCACACCTCACAAGATGCCCCCGAAACCAGCCACAACACCGGCCCCTGGCTGGGCGAGATGGACGCCTGGCTGATGCGCGAAGGCAAGCATCTGCGCCCGTGGCAGAAGCTCGGAGCGCATCTGACACGACAAGGCGGCGTCTCTGGCACCGCGTTTGCCGTCTGGGCGCCCAACGCACAGCGGGTGTCGGTGGTCGGCGACTTCAACCTGTGGGATGGACGCCTCAACCTGATGGTCTTGCGCACGGACTGTGCAGTCTGGGAGACCTTTGTTCCCGGCGTGCAGGGCGGTGCCCTGTACAAGTTTGAAGTCGTCGACGTGCAGGGGCAGCTCACGCTCAAGACCGACCCCTACGCGCTGCGCAGCGAAGGCCCACCCGGCAACGCCGCCGTGGTCTGCGACTGGCCGAGTGCGGACAGCGCCACGGCACCCGATCCGGCGATCGATCTACCCAGCGCCCTGTCCACACCGATGGCTATTTACGAAGTGCACGCAGGCTCCTGGCGCCGCCCCGGTGGTCTGGTGCCGGACTGGAATTTTCTGGCGGGTGCGCTGGTGCCCTACGTGGCGGAGTTGGGCTTTACCCATATCGAGTTGCTGCCCGTCACCGAGCACCCTTTTTACGGCTCCTGGGGTTACCAGCCGACCGGCTTGTACGCACCCACGGCGCGCTACGGCTCGCCGCGTGCGCTGCGCCGCTTCATCGCCACCGCTCATGCTGCCGGCCTCAAGGTGATTCTGGACTGGGTGCCGGGCCACTTTCCGTCCGACGCGCACGCGCTGGCCCGCTTTGACGGCACTGCCCTGTACGAACATGCCGATCCGCGCGAAGGTTTTCACCAGGACTGGAACACGCTGATCTACAACTTTGGCCGCAACGAGGTACGCAACTTTCTGGTGGGCAGCGCGCTGTTCTGGATCGAGCAGTACGCGGTGGACGCCCTGCGCGTGGACGCGGTGGCCTCCATGCTGTACCGCGACTACAGCCGCGCCGCCGGGGAGTGGCTGCCGAACCGCGATGGCGGCCGCGAGAACTACGAGGCGATTGACTTCCTGAAGCAGACCAACCAGACGCTGCACGGCGAAGCGGCAGGCGTGCTGACGATGGCCGAAGAATCGACGGCTTTTCCGCGTGTCACCGGTGCTGCCAGCGAGGGCGGCCTGGGCTTTGACTTCAAGTGGAACATGGGCTGGATGAACGACACCCTGGCCTACTTCGCGCTGGACCCGGTGCACCGCCGCTGGCACCACCATCGCATCACCTTTGCGCTGACCTACGCCTGGAGCGAACATTTCGTGCTGCCGCTCTCGCACGATGAGGTGGTGCATGGCAAGGGCTCGTTGCTGGGCAAGATGTCGGGCGACGCCTGGCAAAAGCGCGCCAACCTGCGCGCCCTGTACGCGCTGATGTACGCCTTCCCGGGCAAGAAGTTGCTGTTCATGGGCAGCGAACTGGCCACACCCACCGAATGGAACCACGACGGCGAGCTGGATTGGGGCCTGCTGAAGGACCCGGCGCATGCCGGAGTACAGCGCCTGGTGCGCGACCTCAATCGCCTTTACCGCAACCTGCCCAGCCTGCACGCGCGCGACAACGATGCCCGTGGCTTTCGCTGGATCGAGGCCGACGACGCCGACCATTCCATCTACAGCTTTCTGCGCCTGGGCGTGACGCCACAGCAGCAGCTGCTGGCGGTGTGCAACCTGACGCCGGTGCCGAGATCCGGCTGGCGTATCGGTGTGCCGCAGGGCGGCCTGTGGCGCGAGGTTCTGAACACCGATTCGGACCACTACGGTGGCAGCAACATTGGCAACCACGGCGGCGTCAATGCAGAGCCAGTGCCTATGCATGGACAGGCCCAATCGCTGAGCCTGAACCTGCCGCCGCTGGCGGTACTCTGGTTTGAACTGGAAAGTGCGCCATGAATCAGGCTGACCGGCCCGCCCCGCAGGACGCCTGCGCGCCGGGCCGGCCCTGGCCGATGGGCGTGACGCCCAGCGTTCTCGACGGCAGAGCCGGTCTCAACGTGGCGGTGTATGCGCGCCATGCCACCGCTATCGAGCTCTGCCTGTTTGACGACGCAGACGGGTTGGAAACCGCGCGCATCCGGCTACCGGCCTGCAGCGACGGCGTCTGGCACGGTTTTGTGGCAGGCCCGGGTGTCGGCCAGCGCTACGGCCTGCGCGCGCACGGCCCGTGGCAACCTGACGCCGGACACCGCTTCAACGCGGAGCGCCTGCTGCTTGATCCCTGGGCGCGTTCGCTATGCGGTCCGTTGGCGGCGGACGATGTCGCACAGCAGGTACCCAGAGCGCGCGTGATCGATTTCGCGGCGGAGTTGCAAGCCGGCGCCGCCATTGCCCCGGGGCCGCAAACCCCGATGGCACGGACGGTTCTGTACGAAGCACAGGTCAAGGCGCTGACCGCGCTCCATCCTGAAGTACCTGAAGAGCAACGCGGCAGCTATGCCGGTGTGGCCAGTGCGGCCATGTTGTCCCACTACCAGCGTCTGGGCATCACCGCCCTGTGTCTGCTACCGGTGCAGTTGCATCAGGACGAGCGGCATCTGGTCAAGCGGGGTCTGCGCAACCACTGGGGCTACAACACGCTTTCCTTTTTTGTGCCGGACGCGCGCTTTGCCACGCCAGCGGCGCGCGCGCTGGCTTACGACGACGATGCTGCGGTACGCGCTGAGTTCCGTGCCATGGTCGACAGCTTGCACCGGAACGGCATCAAGGTGATCCTCGATGTGGTCTACAACCACACGGCCGAAAGCGATGCGCTCGGCCCCACCTTGTGCTGGCGCGGCCTGGACAACGCAAGCTGGTACGCACTGGACGACAAGGGCTCTTACCTGAACCCGAGCGGTTGCGGCAACACGCTCAACATGGGCGAGCCACGCGTGGTGCAGATGGTGATGGACAGCCTGCGCTGGTGGGTGCAGGCCTTCGGTGTGGACGGCTTTCGCTTTGACCTGGCCGTGGCGCTGGGGCGCCGGGGTGGGCCGGATGGGCACTTTGACGTGATGGCACCGCTGTTTGCTGCGATAGCGCAGGATCCGGTGCTGGCGGCCGTAAAGCTGATCGCCGAACCCTGGGACCTGGGTCCCAAGGGTTACCGGATCGGGCGCTTTGGCGCTCGCTGGGCCGAATGGAACGACCAGTTTCGTGACACAACACGCGCCTGGTGGCTGGGCCACGCCTGCACACCGGGGCAGATGGCACGGCGCCTGGCGGGCTCCAGTGACCTGTTTCAGGGCAGTGCCCGCACACCGCTGGCCAGCGTCAACCTGATTACGGCACACGACGGTTTTACCCTGGCCGACCTGACTGCGTTTGAACACAAGCACAACGAGGCCAACGGCGAGAACAACGGCGATGGCCACGACCACAACCTGAGCGCCAACGCCGGGCATGAGGGGCCGACCCAGGAACCGGCCGTCCTGCGGCTGCGCGGTCAAAGGCGCCGCGCCCTGCTGGCCACGCTGCTGTGTGCGCAGGGCACGCCACAGTTGCTCGCAGGCGATGAACTGGGGCACAGCCAGGGCGGCAACAACAACGCTTACTGTCAGGACAACGCCATCACCTGGCTCGACTGGGCGCAAGCGGATCAGGATCTGTGCAGCTTTATCGCCAAAGTGGTGCATCTGCGCCAGCGCTACCCTGCCCTGCGCCATCCGCGCTGGTTCACCGGTGCTGCAACCGAGGGCGCCGCGCGGCCCGACATCGAATGGCGCACCGCCAGTGGTCAGACTCCCACTACCAGCGACTGGGAACAGCGCGACCAGCGACTGCTTGTCTGCGTCATCGCTGTCGGCGAGGACCTGCAGCCTGTTCGTGAGCGTCTGCTGCTGATTCTGTACACCGACCAGGCGCCAGTGGAAGTCTGCCTGCCCGAGGGAAAGTGGCAACTGCTGCTAGACAGCGCCAGCAACTGGGCGGCCGGCGCGGACACTGGCACACCGGTGGCATCGCCCTTGCTTGTGTCCGGACCAACGCTGATGGCGCTGGTCCAGGCGTTCCCGCTGGCGGACAATGGCTTTCGGACTTGAATCAAGTCCACCGAACAAGGAGGTCCCCATGGAAACCAATTCGCCGCAATGGCTGGCACGCCACACGATCGCTCTGGTGCTCGCCGGTGGACGCGGTTCGCGCCTGCAGGCCCTGACCGACCGACGCGCCAAGCCGGCGGTCTATTTCGGCGGCAAGTTCCGGATCGTCGATTTCGCCCTGTCCAACTGCCTGAATTCGGGCGTGCGCCGCATCGGTGTTGTGACGCAGTACAAATCGCACAGTCTGCTGCGCCATCTGCAACGCGGCTGGTCCTTCCTGCGCAGCGAATTCAACGAGTTCATTGACCTGCTGCCGGCGCAGCAACGCATTGACGAGTCTTCCTGGTACCAGGGCACTGCGGACGCTGTGTTCCAGAATCTGGACATCCTGCACTCACACCGACCCAAGTACATCCTGATCCTGGCCGGCGACCATATCTACAAGATGGACTACGCGAACCTGATTGCCGACCATGTGGCGCGAGGTGCGCGCTGCACCGTGGGCTGCATTGAAGTGCCGCTGGCCGAGGCCAGCGCCTTTGGCGTGATGGCGATCGATGAGCGGCGCCGCATTGTCAGTTTTGACGAGAAGCCGCCACACCCCATACCCATGCCAGGCCGAAACGACCACGCGCTGGCCAGCATGGGCATTTACGTGTTCGACGCCGACTACCTCTACGCGGCGCTCAAGACCGACGCCGGAGTCGAGGGCTCGAGCCGCGACTTCGGCAAGGACCTGATCCCGGCCATCGTGGCACTTGGCGAAGCCGTGGCCCATCCCTTCGGCCTGTCCTGCGTCAAGAGTTCGCCCATAGCACCGGCCTACTGGCGTGATGTGGGAACCATCGACGCCTATTGGGCGGCCAACCTGGACCTGACACGCACCGTCCCCGATCTCGACATGTACGACCGCGACTGGCCGATCTGGACGTACCAGGAGCAGTTGCCACCGGCCAAGTTCGTCTTTGACGATGACCTTCGGCGCGGCATGGCGGTTGATTCTCTGGTGTCGGGTGGCTGCATTATTTCGGGCGCGCTGGTGCGCCGCTCCGTGCTGTTCTCCAAGGTGCGGCTGCACTCCTTCAGCCAGGTCGAGGAATCGGTGCTGTTGCCGCAGGTTGAAGTGGGCCAGCGCTGCCATCTGCGCAAGGTCGTGATCGATAAGGGTTGCCGCATCCCCGACGGCATGACGATCGGACTGGATCCGGCCGAGGACGCGCGCCGCTTCTTCCGCACCGAACAGGGTGTGGTGCTGGTCACACGCCCGATGCTGGAACGTCTGGCGCAAGGCGTCAACACCGAGGAAACGCAGTGAAGATTCTCTACGTCTGCACCGAGCTCTATCCGCTGCTGAAAACCGGTGGTCTGGCCGACGTCGGTGCGGCGCTGCCGGCGGCACTGCGGGCAGCGGGTTGCCATGTGCGACTGCTGCTGCCGGCGTTCGCATCGATCGCGGCCGGTGTGCGCGCCGATGCGCCTGCGCTGCGCCTGCCGGTTGAAGGTGGTCCCGATGTGCTGCGCACACTGCAGCCGCCACCGATGCTGGTCCGCGGCCATGTGATCGATAGCGGTCAGCCGGTCTACCTGCTGGATGCGCCGGCGCTGTACCAGCGCGAGGGCGGCCCGTACCAGGACGCAGCGGGCCAGGACTGGAGTGACAACGCTGCGCGTTTTGCGCTGCTGGGCTGGGCCGCTGCCGCAATCGGGCAAGGCGCCGACCCGCACTGGCAACCCGACGTGGTGCATGCGCACGACTGGCATGCCGGTCTGGCTCCGCTTTACCAGAAGCTGCTGGCCGGCGCTGGCCGTGTCACGCCCAGCGTGTTCACCGTCCACAACCTGGCTTACCAGGGATTGTTTGCGGCCTCCAGCTGTGCCGAACTCGGCGTGCCAGAGTCCCTGTTCACCATCAACGGTGCGGAATACCACGGGCAGCTTTCCTTCATGAAAGCCGGTCTGCAGTTTGCCGACGCCATCACTACCGTCAGCCCACGCTACGCCCAGGAGATCATGACGCCAGAGCAGGGCTGCGGCCTGGACGGCGTATTGCGCGCACGCCGTGAGCGCGTGAGCGGCATCCTCAACGGCGTTGACTACGAGCTCTGGAACCCGGCCACAGACCCACTGCTCAACGCCCACTTCGATGCCAAGCGCATGCGCGGCAAGGCCCGCGTCAAACGTGCCCTGCAGCGTCTGCTGGGCCTGGAAGAACGGCCAGACGCGCTGCTGTTTGCCTCAGTGACGCGCTTGAGTGAACAAAAAGGTCTGCACCTGGTGCCTGCCATGCTGCCGGAACTGATCGATCGGGGTGGCCAGTTGGTGATTCTCGGCAGTGGCGACGCCGGCATCGAAGCTGCCCTGCGCGAGGCCTTGGCCTGCCACCCGGTGCAAGCCGCCCTGCGCACCGGCTACAACGAAGAGCTGGCGCACCGCATCATCGCCGCCGCTGACGTGCTGCTGGTGCCTTCACGTTACGAGCCCTGTGGTCTGACCCAGTTGTACGGTCTGCGCTATGGAACCCTGCCGCTGGTGCACGCTGTGGGTGGACTGGCCGACACCGTCACTGACTGCAGCCTGGAAGCCCTCGATGAGGGCCGCGCCAGCGGCTTCGCGTTCCATGAGTTCAGTGCGAACGGCCTGCTGGGTGCCATGCGCCGCGCCTTTGCGCTGCGCCGTCGGCCAGCCGACTGGAGCGCGGTACAAGGCCGCGCCATGCAGCAGCGCTTTGACTGGCAGGAGCCAGCACAAGCCTATCGCGTGCTTTACCAAACTTTGCTAGCGCTAACCGCAGCACCGCTTCGTTTTTGAGTTCCATTTTTTCGGAGACAGTCGATGTCCAGCGTACAGCCATTTCAGTTTGATCAACCCACCAACACCGTCGACGCCCTACGCCGGTCGATCTCCAATCGGCTGGTGTACCAGGTCGGCAAGGATGTGCGCTCGGCAACAAAACGGGACTGGCTGTTTGCCATTTTCTACGCCTTGCGCGACCGCACCATGGACCGCTGGCGCGCCTCCTTGAATGCGGCTGAGGACGGCGATTGCAAACGTGTTTATTACCTTTCAATGGAGTTCCTGCCCGGGCGCATGCTGACCAACGCGCTGATGGCCCTGGGCATTTACGAAGAGACCAAGACCGCCTGCGCACAACTGGGTGCCGACTTTGACGCGATCACGGATCTGGAAGCCGACCCCGGCCTCGGAAACGGCGGCCTGGGGCGCCTGGCGGCCTGTTTTCTGGACTCCATTGCCAGCGTCGGCTTGCCCGGCATGGGCTATGGAATCCGTTACGACTTCGGCATGTTCGCGCAACGCATCGTGGACGGCCAGCAAGTGGAGGAGCCCGACAGCTGGCTCGTCAACGGCAATCCCTGGGAATTCATGCGGCCTGAATTCAGCCATACCGTGCGCTTCGGCGGGCGCCTGACGACCGAGAACGGCGTCGTGCAATGGGTCGATACCGAAGATGTCATCGCCACCGCCTACGACAGCGGTGTACCGGGCTACGAACTGACCTCGGTCTCCACGCTGCGTCTGTGGTCAGCGCGAGCCACCAGTGTCATCAACCTCGATGCTTTCAACAAGGGCGACTACATGCGCGCGGTGGAAGCCAAGAACGAGTCCGAAAACGTCTCGCGCGTGCTCTACCCGGACGACAGCACCGACCACGGGAAAGAGCTGCGGCTGCGCCAGGAGTACTTCTTCGTCAGCGCCTCGCTGCAGGACCTGCTGCGCCGTTACCTGCGCAGCCACAGCAGCTTCGATGCGCTGGCCGACAAGGTGGCAATCCACCTCAACGACACGCATCCGGCGCTGGCAGTGCCTGAACTGATGCGCTTGCTGGTAGACCAGCACCGACTGGACTGGAACAGCGCCTGGTCGCTTTGCTGCCGCATCTTCAGCTACACCAACCACACGCTGATGCAGGAAGCACTGGAAACCTGGTCGGTGGATCTGATGGGCCGGCTGCTGCCGCGCCACCTGCGCATCATTTACGACCTGAACGCGCGCTTCCTGGCCGGCCTGCACGAGAGCTACCCTGGCGAGCCTGATCTGCTGCAGCGAGTTTCACTGATTGAGGAGAACGGACACCGGCGTGTGCGCATGGCCTACCTGTGCCTGCTGGCCAGCCACAAGATCAACGGCGTCTCGGCCCTGCACAGTGAGCTGATGGTGCAGACCATCTTCACCGATTTCGCACGCCTTTTTCCGGAGCGCTTCTGCAACAAGACCAATGGCATCACGCCGCGGCGCTGGCTGGCGCAGGCGAACCAGCCACTGGCCCGGCTGATCGACGGCCGCATCGGTCGCAACTGGCGCCGCCATCTGGATCAGCTTTCGCAACTGCGCCCGCTCGCCAGTGAGCCGGCCTTCAATAATGCCGTGCGCCTGGCCAAGCAGCAGAACAAGCGTCGCCTGGCCGACTACATTGCGCGTGAACTCGGCATTCGGGTTGACCCCGAGAGCCTGTTTGACGTGCAGGTCAAGCGCATGCATGAGTACAAACGCCAGTTGCTCAACCTGCTGCACGTGATCAGCCGCTACCACCAGATCCTGGCCAATCCGCAGGCGAACTGGGTGCCACGTACTGTGATTTTTGCCGGCAAGGCAGCCTCTGCCTATTACATGGCCAAACAGGTGATCCGCCTGATAAACGATGTCGCCAGCGTCATCAATAGCGACCCCCATGTAGGCAACCGGCTCAAGCTGGTGTTTATTCCCAACTACCGCGTGACGCTGGCCGAGCTGATCATCCCGGCGGCCGATCTGTCGGAACAGATCTCAATGGCCGGCACCGAAGCCTCTGGCACCGGCAACATGAAATTCGCACTGAACGGCGCGTTGACGATTGGTACCTGGGACGGCGCCAACATCGAAATTGCCGAAAACGTCGGAATGGAAAACATCTTCATCTTCGGCAACCGAACGCAGCAGGTAAGCGAGCTGCGCGCCCACGGCTATCAACCGCGCCGCTACTACGACAACAACTACGAACTCAAGACCGCCATTGACCGCATCGCCGATGGTGCTTTCTCGCCAGATGAGCCACAGCGTTACAAGGACCTCACGCGCAACCTGCTGGAGTCTGACTATTACCAGTTATTGGCGGACTTCCCGGACTATCTGGCAGCGCAGCAACGCGTCGATGCGCTGTACCGCAAGCCCTCCGAGTGGACGCGCCAGGCGATCCTGAACATCGCCGCCATGGGGCCGTTTTCGTCGGACCGCACAATTGGTGAATACGCCAGCGAAATCTGGAATGTGCAGCCGCTTTTCGGAGACGACAGCCCAAGCGGTCAAGCGGTCTCGGTGGGATCGACGCTTTAGGCCGGCGCGACGTCGAGCGCCAGCACGGCATCGGCCTGGAACAGTTGCAGTGCCAGCTGCGCGGCATCAGCGGCAAGCAGCCGCTTGCACCAAGCGTCCAGCGTGGGCTGCGCCACGGCCTGGGGCTCAAAGGCCAGGCGCGGCATGACCCTGGCCAACACGGACGAGGGCACCCCCGCCGCTGACAGCGCCGCTGCGAACTGGCTGGCTGCCGCGCCCATCCGGAAGGCGTTGATATTGGCCTTGATGATGCGCTCGCCCTTGCTCGCAAAGAGCTCATGGATCTGCTTTTCCAGCAAGTCCACCGGCAAGGGCAACTGTGAGGCAGCAGCGCCCAGCACCACCATGTTCTGCGCCTTCACCGCGCCGGCCTTGGTAGCCAATCGTGTGGCATCCAGCGCCACCAGATGCGGCACCGAAAACAGCACCTTGTACAGGGCTTCGTGTGGCGGGTAGGCATCTACATTCTCCAGCGGCGTGACGTCGCTCACGATCCAGCCGTCCGGCCGCAGCAACTGGGCATAGCGCAAAGCTTCCATGGGCTCGACCGACAGCACCAGACTGGCCGCACCATTGGCAATCAGGTCGCTGGCCACCGGCTGGTCCGAAATGCGCACAAAGGCGGAGACGGCACCGCCGCGTTGCGCCATGCCGTGCACCTCGGACTGTTTGAAATGCAGGCCGGCCTCATGAACTGCGTGATCAATCACCCAGGCAATCGACAACACGCCCTGGCCGCCGACACCGCAAATTACCAGGTCGTAGTTCATTCAGTTTGCTCCTCGCAGGCGCGCTTGTAGAGCTTGATCTGCTTGGCGTAAGTGACGCAGGCACGCCGCGCAATGATCACCGACAGCCCCTTGTAGGGCAGTTCCTCGTTGATGATGGCCAGCGTCTGGTCCTTGCGGTTGGGTAGCGGCACCACGATGCGGATGTGCTCGCGTGGCACGCCCAGACCAGCCACCAGATCCACCACTTCCTCGTCGGTCGCCATGGTCGGCTGCCCGCCGGTCATCGCAACAATGCTGTTGTCCAGGATGAAGACCTTGATGTTGGTGTTGTCACGCGCCGCGTCCAGCAGCGGCGCCATGCCCGAGTGCGTGAAGGTGCCGTCGCCGATGACGCACAGCGAGGGTGTCATGCCGGTGTGGGCAGCACCGATGGCCATACCGATGGAGGAGCCCATGCACAGGCAGGAGTGGATGGCGTTGTAGGGTTGCAGGTAGCCCAGTGTGTAGCAGCCGATGTCGCCCATCACGCGCACACCAGGATCGTACTGGGTCAGGACCTGGTTGATGGCAATGTAGGCGTCGGTATGAGGGCACTTGTCGCACAGGCGAGGTGGTCGCCCGACCAGTACGTCGGACAGACCCTCGATCTGCAGCGAAACACTGACCGGCAAACCAAAGCAGCGCCGGATCGTGTCCTGTGTCAACTCACCCATGCGCGGCAGGGCGCCGGTCATCTTGCCGTGAATGGGCCGCTCGCGCATCAGGCCCAAGGCACTCACATAACGCTCGATGAAGGGGTAGCCCTCCTCCACAATCCAGACTTCGCTGGAGGCATCAAGCAGTTGGCGGATCTTCTTCACCGGCAGCGGATAGACGCCAACGCGCAGCAGGTTGTAGCCCTCCAGCGCGTCGCCCATTGCCTCCTTCAGGTAGTTCCAGCCCAGGCCGCTGACCAGGATGCCAGGCTTGCCGTTGCCGCGCAGCGTCAACGCATTGCCGGCATGGTTCTCCGAGTAATCCTGCAGAGCCGGCTGCTTGTCCACCAGCTTGGCGTAGGCCTTGCGCGCATTGACCGGCAGCAGCGTGTAGCGACTCGGATCTTCCACATAATTGGGCACGTTCTGCGCCCGCGCTGTAGCCAGCGTCACTGCCGCGCGACTGTGCGCCAGACGCGTGACCAGGCGCAACAGCACCGGTACCTGCAGGCGCTCCGACAGTTCGAAAGCCTCTCGCGTGAAGTCGTAGCACTGCTGCTGGTCGCCGGGCTCCAGGCAGGGCACCATGGCGAAGTCGGCAAAGTAGCGCGAGTCCTGCTCGTTCTGCGAACTGTGCATGGACGGATCGTCGGCCACGGCAATCACCAGCCCGCCATGGGCGCCGGAGACGGCAACATTCATGAATGGATCGGCCGCCACATTGAGGCCCACGTGCTTCATCGAGACCATGGCGCGGCCACCGGCGTAGGACACGCCGATCCCCTCTTCGAGTGCCACCTTCTCGTTGGTCGACCACATGCCGCGCACCGGCAGGCTGTGTTGCTTGGCGTAATCCTGTATGGTTTGGTAGATCTCGGTCGAAGGCGTGCCGGGATAGGCATAGGCCGCGCTGATCCCCGCATCGATCGCACCGCGCGCGACGGCTTCGTCGCCGAGCAAAATTTCTTCAGACATGCTTGCCCCAAAAAAAGCAGGGTGCTCAGGAAATTGAGCCGACCCTGGCCAAGTATCGCATCCCGGGCGCCGGGGCACTGGGGCCTGTTCACACTACTTTTGCGAGTGCGAACAGGCCCTAATCAGGCTGGATGCCTCTGTCCGCAGCGGAAGACCAGCAGCAACTGGTAAATCTCATCCTTGAGTTTCGCACGGGCCTTCTTCATGTCTTCCAGCGTAAAGTCAGCCACTGGCATGTCGTGCTCTTCGAGGTCCTCGACCTTGCCAGTGAGGCGGTTGTAACGTCCAAAGAGGTTGCTGAAGTAACCACTTTCATCCTTCAGGACAGCAATAGCCTCACGCATGTCGGGGAATTCGGTGTAGAGATCGTGGTGATCAATGTGCATGTTCGCCTGCCCATCATGGTTGCTCGATAGTCTGGAGAAATTCTATCAGCGCACAAGGGGCAAGCGAACTTCGCTCCGCACGGCTGTGCCGGCGGTGGTCGGCTTGTGTCGGTTGATTGACTACCTGCGCGCTGGCGGCACGTCCGTGCAGCTGCCGTGCGCCACTTCGGCCGCCATACCGATGCTCTCGCCCAAGGTTGGGTGCGGATGAATCGTCTTGCCGATGTCCACGGCGTCGGCACCCATCTCGATAGCCAGCGCAATCTCGCCAATCATGTCGCCGGCGTGCGTGCCAACAATGCCGCCGCCCAAAATCTTGCCGTGGCCATGGGCTTCCTCGCTGTCGTCAAACAGCAGCTTGGTAAAGCCTTCGTCGCGCCCGTTGGCAATGGCGCGCCCGGAGGCAACCCAGGGGAACAAGCCCTTCTTCACCTTGATGCCCTTGGCCCTGGCCTGATCTTCGGTGAGGCCAACCCATGCCACCTCTGGGTCGGTATAAGCCACGCTCGGAATCACCCGTGCGTTGAAAGCGGCACTGGCCAGGTCTTTCTTGCCCTGCAGTTCGCCGGCAATCACTTCGGCCGCTACATGCGCCTCGTGCACCGCCTTGTGCGCCAGCATGGGCTGACCAACGATGTCGCCGATGGCAAAGATGTGGGAGACGTTGGTGCGCATCTGGATATCGACATTGATGAAGCCGCGTTCGGTCACGGCAACACCCGCTTTTTCAGCAGCAATCTTCTTGCCGTTGGGTGTGCGTCCCACCGCCTGCAGTACCAAATCGTAGGTCTGCGGTGCCGGTGCCGTGCCGCCTTCTTCGGCTGGCGCAAACGTGACCTCAATGCCTTCAGGCGTGGCTTTGGCACCGACGGTTTTTGTCTTGAGCATGATGTTGTCAAAGCGCGGCGCATTCACCTTCTGCCAGACCTTGACCAGGTCGCGATCGGCGCCCTGCATCAGGCCGTCGAGCATTTCAACGACATCAAGTCGCGCCCCTAGCGTGCTGTAGACGGTGCCCATCTCCAGGCCAATGATGCCGCCGCCCAGAATCAGCATCCGTTTGGGTACTTCTTTCAGTGCCAGTGCGCCGGTGGAATCGACAACGCGCGGATCGTCCGGCATAAAGGGCAAACGCACTGCTTGCGAACCGGCGGCGATGATGCAGCTCTTGAAAGCGATGGTCTGCGTCTTGCCGGTTTTCTCCTGCGCGCTACCCGTGGTTTCTTCGACCTGAACATGATGGGCGTCAACAAAAGCACCGTAGCCACGCAGCACAGTGACCTTGCGCATCTTGGCCATGGCGGCCAGACCACCGGTGAGCTTGGTGACCACTTTTTCCTTGTGGTCGCGCAGCTTGTCGATATTGACCGTCGGCTTGCCGAAATCAACGCCGAGCGAAGCCATGTGAGACACCTCGTCCATCACCGCTGCCACATGCAGCAAGGCCTTGCTCGGGATGCAACCCACGTTCAGGCAGACGCCACCGAGTTGCGCATAACGCTCCACGACAACGACCTTGAGCCCCAGATCGGCTGCGCGAAAAGCTGCGGAGTAGCCACCGGGGCCGGCACCGAGCACCAGCAGATCGCAGTCCAGATCGGCGGCACCGGCAAAAGTGGTGACGGCAGGCTCCGAGATGCCCGGCGCCGCGATAGCGGCCACCGTGCCTTGCAACTCCTCCTTTGGCAAGAGAGAGGTTTGAGGTGAGGGCGAGCCAGCTTGTCCCGAAGGGGAACTGGCCTCACTGCTTTCAAGCAGCAAGACCAAAGAACCCTCTTTCACCTTGTCGCCGAGTTTGACCTTGAGCTCTTTCACCACACCGCCATGCGATGAAGGAATCTCCATCGAGGCCTTGTCGCTCTCCACGGTGATCAGGCTTTGCTCGGGCTTGACGCTGTCGCCAACATTGACCATGAGTTCAATCACGGTCACTTCGGCGAAGTCACCGATGTCGGGAATCTTGATGTCGATGAGTGCCATTGGGCTTCCTTAGGGAGATGGAAATTGCTGACATACGGTTGTCATGCCGGACTTGAGGAGCCTGCCCCGGACCCCGATCCGGGGGCATCCAGGCAGTCGGAGCCATGGATTGCGGGTCGCGCCCGCAATAACAGACAAGGGGATAACGGGCATTCTTGTAATTTCCATCGTCTTTAGAGCAATACGCGTCGGAAATCGCCCAGAATCTGGCTCAGGTAGACGTTGAAGCGCGCCGCACTGGCGCCGTCGATCACGCGGTGATCCCAGCTTAAACTCAGCGGCAGCATCAGCCTCGGCTGAAACGCCTTGCCATCCCAGACCGGCTCCATGGTGGATTTGCAGACACCCAGAATCGCCACTTCGGGCGCGTTGATGATGGGCGTGAAATAGCGCCCGCCAATGCCACCCAGACTGGAGATCGTGAAGCCAGCACCCGACATTTCGGCCGGACTGAGTTTTCCGTCGCGCGCCTTCTTGGCCAACTCGCTCATTTCCTGCGAGATCTGGAAGATGCCTTTCTTGTCAACGTCCCGGATCACGGGCACCATCAGGCCATTGGGCGTATCGGCCGCAAAACCGATGTGAAAGTATTGCTTGAGGACGAGTTGCTCGCCGTCGATGCTGGCGTTGAAATCAGGGAACTTCTTGAGCGCTGCAACACATGCCTTGATCAGGAAAGCCAGCATGGTTACTTTGATGCCTGATTTCTCGTTCTCCTTGTTCGTCGCAACGCGGAAAGCTTCCAGGTCGGTGATGTCGGCATCATCATGGTTGGTGACGTGCGGGATCATGACCCAATTGCGGTGCAGGTTGGCGGCGCTGATTTTCTTGATGCGCGCACGGTCCTTGCGCTCAATGGGGCCGAACTTGGCAAAGTCCACCACCGGCCAGGGCAGCAGACCCAAGGCCGCACCGTCGTTACTGCCAGCACCCTTGCTCTGCGTTGCAGCCGCCACAGTCTGAACGGCTCCACTCATCACCGAGCGTGTGAAGGATTGCACGTCGGCTTCGGTGATACGGCCTTTCAGACCGCTGCCTTTAACTTCGTTCAGCGGCACACCCAACTCGCGCGCGAACTTGCGCACTGATGGCGAAGCGTGGGGCAGCTGCAACGGCAGTGCCGTCGGGTTGTGTGCCGGTAATGTGGGCGTGGCGCTGGCCGGCGCGACGGCTGCTGGCACCACTGGAGCTGGAGCAACAGCCGGCGTCGGCACGGTGGCCGCAGGGGACGCTGGCGCAGCGGCAGGGGCCATAGCCGCCTCGGTTGCCGCGCCTTCCAGGATCGCCAGCAGGTCTCCGATATTGACCTTGTCGCCCACCTTGACCTTGAGCTCCTTTAGTACACCGGCATGACTGGACGGAATTTCCATCGCCGCCTTGTCGGACTCGACCGTGACGAGTGACTGTTCGAGTCGGATGTTGTCACCCGGCTTGACCATGATCTCGATCACAGCCACATCCTTGAAGTCGCCGATGTCCGGGACCTTGATTTCAATTAAAGACATGCGTGACTCCTCAGGCGTACAGCGGGTTGATCTTGTCGGTCTGGATGCCGTAACGGCGAATCGCTTCTGTGACCTTGGCCACCGGCAGCTTGCCGTCTTCACTCAAGGCCTTGAGGGCGGCCAGCACGATGTAGTGACGGTTGATCTCGAAGTGCTCGCGCAATTTGGATCTGAAATCACTGCGGCCAAAACCGTCGGTGCCAAGTACCTTGTAGCCGCGACCCTTGGGAATGAAGGAGCGGATCTGCTCGGCATAGGCCTTCATGTAGTCGGTCGAAGCCACCACGGGGCCGGCGTGTTTTTCCAGTTGCTGACTGACAAACGGTACGCGTTGTGCAGCTTGCGGGTGCAACAGATTGTGGCGCTCGCAGTCCTGACCGTCGCGCGCCAGTTCATTGAAGCTCGGGCAGCTCCAGACATCGGCAACGACGCCCCAGTCGTCTGCCAGCAACTTCTGCGCAGCGATCGACTCGCGCAGGATCGTGCCGGAGCCCAACAACTGGACACGCAGAACCGGGGTCTGCCCGCCGGGCAGCGCAGCACGCGCAGCGGCAAGCGTGGGGGCCGGTTCCTCGCCCTCCTTGCAAAGGTACATGCCTTTGATGATCTGCTCTTCCGTGCCGGCAACCAGGCCTGGCATGGCGTAGTTTTCGTTGAGCAGGGTGATGTAGTAGAAAACGTTTTCCTGAGCCTCGACCATGCGCTTCAGGCCGTGGTGCAGAATGACACCGACCTCATGGGCAAAGGTCGGGTCGTAGCTGATGCAGTTCGGAATCGTGCCGGCCATGATGTGGCTGTGCCCGTCCTCA
The DNA here is from genome assembly GCA_037139995.1 of Comamonadaceae bacterium. Classification (GTDB taxonomy): domain Bacteria; phylum Pseudomonadota; class Gammaproteobacteria; order Burkholderiales; family Burkholderiaceae_C; genus Rhodoferax. The sequence continues at coordinate 68,755 of JBAXFI010000004.1, forward strand.
TGCTGCAGACCCTCGCCATTGAGCGTGGTGCGCCCCGATGTGCCGCCAAGCAGAAAGCCGCGCGCCTGCATGTCACCCGCTGCCCAGGCCAGGTCGCCAATGCGCTGGAAGCCGAACATCGAGTAATACACGTAGAACGGCAGCATGATGCGGTTGTTCGTGCTGTAGCTGGTGGCTGCTGCAATCCAGCTGGCCATGCCGCCGGCCTCGTTGATGCCTTCCTGCAGGATCTGCCCGGCCTTGTCTTCGCGGTAGTACATCACCTGGTCCTTGTCGACCGGCGTGTACTGCTGGCCTTGCGGGTTGTAGATGCCGATCTGCCGGAACAAGCCCTCCATGCCAAAAGTGCGCGCCTCGTCTACCAGAATCGGCACCACACGCGATCCCAAAGCCTTGTCACGCAACAAAGTGGTGAGAAAACGCACATAGGCCTGCGTCGTCGAGATCTCACGCCCCTCGGCGGTGGGCTCGATGACTGACTTGAAAATGTCGAGTGCCGGCACGGTGAACTGCTCATCGGCCTTGCTGCGCCGGCTCGGCAGGTAGCCACCGAGCGCCTTGCGGCGTTCGTGCAGGTAGCGCATCTCGGGGGTGTCGTCCGCCGGTTTGTAAAACGGGATATCGGCGATCTGGCTGTCGGGCACCGGAATGTTGAAGCGGTCGCGGAAGATCTTGATGTCTTCATCTGTCAGCTTCTTGGTCTGGTGCACATTGTTCTTGCCCTCACCGCTCTTGCCCATGCCAAAACCCTTGACGGTCTTGATCAGCAGCACCGTGGGCTGCCCCACATGCTTCACGGCAGCGTGGTAGGCGGCATACACCTTTTGCGGGTCGTGGCCGCCTCGGCGCAAGGCCCAGATGTCATCGTCACTCATCTTGGCCACCATCTCCGCGGTGCGCGGGTCGCGGCCAAAGAAATGCTGACGCACGTAGGCGCCGTCGTTGGCTTTGAAGGACTGGTAGTCGCCATCGAGCGTGTCCATCATCAGCTTGCGCAGCGCACCTTCCTTGTCGCGCGCCAGCAGGGGGTCCCATTCACTGCCCCATAAAAGCTTGATGACGTTCCAGCCAGCACCACGGAATTCGCCTTCGAGTTCCTGGACGATCTTGCCGTTGCCGCGCACCGGGCCATCGAGTCGCTGCAAATTGCAGTTGATGACAAAAATCAGGTTGTCCAGTTTCTCGCGTGCCGCCAGACCAATGGCGCCGCGACTCTCCACCTCGTCCATCTCGCCGTCGCCGCAGAAGACCCAGACCTTGCGGTTCGCGGTATCTGCAATGCCACGCGCTTCGAGGTACTTGAGGAAACGCGCCTGGTAGATCGCCATCAAAGGCCCCAGCCCCATCGAGACGGTCGGGAACTGCCAGAACCCGGGCATCAGCTTGGGGTGCGGATAGCTCGACAAGCCCTTGCCATCCACCTCCTGGCGGAAGTGCAGCAACTGCTCTTCACTCAAGCGCCCTTCCAGATAGGCACGTGCATAGACACCAGGTGCCACATGGCCCTGGATGTAGAGGCAGTCGCCACCATGGTTTTCACCTTCTGCGTGCCAGAAATGATTGAAGCCGGCGCCAAACATGTGCGCCAGCGAAGCGAAGGAACCGATATGACCACCGAGATCGCCGCCATCCACCGGGTGATGGCGGTTGGCCTTGACCACCATCGCCATCGCGTTCCAGCGCATGTAGGCACGCAGGCGTTCTTCGATTTCGATATTGCCAGGGCAGCGCTCTTCCTGATCCTTGGCAATGGTATTGACATAGGCGGTGTTGGCAGAAAACGGCCGGTCGATGCTGCTCTGGCGCGCATGATCAAGCAACTGTTCGAGCAGGAAGTGGGCGCGCTCTGGGCCCTCGCTTTGTATGACGGCTGACAGCGCATCCAACCACTCGCGGGTTTCCTGCTGATCCGCGTCACGCGCGGCTGAACCGACCGAATTCTCGGGAACTGCTGACATGCTTGTCTCCTGTGTAATGGTGTAATTTAGTGCAGTTCGGCAATTCTCTCACAGTTTTTCACATATTTCAAATAGTGCTATTTGATTTTATTATATGAAATCCATTGAATTGCCTTGTTTCCGAGTTCGCCGGACTGATGGCCCACTCACCTACACTTGATGCCATGCCACTGCCCGGTCCTGCTGCCTTGCCAAGTTCGATGAAGCTGCCGCTGCTGGCGCGCTGGAGGCGCTGGTGGCGGCGCCAGACGCCGCAGCGACAGGACCGTTTTGCCATGCTGGCACCGCTGGCTGCCGTGCTGCTGTTTCTGGCCGCCATCGTGACTGCTTTTGGCTATTTGCGACTGGAAGAAATCGACCGCGAACAGGAGGCTGTCAAGCGCGATGTCGAGTACACACAGCAGCGATTGCGCCTGCGGCTGCTCGAGCGCCAGGAGCAATTGATGCGCGTCGGCCGCGAGCTCGCCAACCATGAGATCGATGCAGACGACTTCCAGGGTCGCGCCGAAACCCTGATCAGCCGTTACCCCGAACTGCAAAGTTTGAGCTGGATTGACGAGCGACGCCGCATCAAAGCGATTGTCGATACCGGCAACCTGACGAGCAGCCAGTTGCGCACCATCGGCAGCACTTTCAACATGGGTGATACAGAAAGTGCCTTCAGCCTGGCACGCGATCTGCAACAGCCAATTTACGCCCAGCGCGCGGCAACGCCGGACGGTTCTGCCACACTGCAACTGCATATTCCCCTGAGTGAAGGCGCGCGGTTTTCCGGCGTGGTGCTGGCAGAGTACTCGGTCGATGGCTTGTTTCGCTATGGCGTACCGGCCGAGGTGACAGCCCGCTACGCCGTCTCAATGCACGACGCCAGAGGCGGCCTGCTGGCCGGCGCGACCATTCCTGCGCGCAACCCGGCCACCCGCTTGCTGCCATGGGACAGCCCAGTGAATGCCTACGAAGTTCCGGTTTCTCCGGTTGGCAACGGCTTGATGATTCGCGGCGAAGCCTATCGAACCTCGCTCGGCGTCATCGGCAGCGGTTTGTTCTGGCTGGTGACAGCCCTGAGCGCCATGACAGCCTGGATGCTGATCGCCAACTGGCGCCACACGCGCCGACGCATGCAGGCACAGCAGGCGCTGGTGTCCGAAACGGTGTTCCGCCGCGCCATGGAAAATTCCATGCTCACAGGCATGCGCGCGCTCGACTTGCAAGGGCGAATCACCTACGTCAATGCGGCGTTTTGCAAGATGACAGGCTGGAGCGAAGCCGATCTGGTGGGCCGCACTGCACCGTTTCCGTACTGGCCGGAGGCTGATCGCGACTCCCTGAACTCGCGGCTGGAAGAAGAACTGGCAGGCAAGATCTTGCCCAGCGGTGTGCAGTTTCGGGTGAAGCGCAAGAACGGAACCCTGTTTGACGCCCGACTCTACGTCTCTCCCCTGATTGATGCCCATGGTGTGCAAAGCGGATGGATGACTTCGATGACGGACATCACCGAGCCGAACCGGATTCGGGATCAGTTGTCGGCTTCGCACGAGCGTTTCACCACCGTGCTTGAAGCGCTGGACGCGTCGATTTCCGTGGCGCCGCTGGGCAGCGACGAACTGCTGTTTGCCAACAAGTTGTACCGCCTCTGGTTCGGCACCCAGGCAGGCGGGCATTTGCAACTGGTGGCTGAAGCCGGTGTACCGGCGACGCCACCTACCGACGAAACGCTGGACGATGTCGACGTCTTTGCCGGTCTGCCAACCAACTCGCTTCCCGACAGCGAGGCCGAGAGTTCCGAGATCTACCTCGACGCCCTTGGAAAATGGCTGGAAGTTCGCACGCGCTACCTGAGCTGGGTCGACGGCCGGTTGGCGCAGATGGTGATCGCCACAGACATCACGGCGCGCCGCATTGCCGAGGCACAGGCGGCCGCCCAGACCGAGCGCGCCCAGAACGCCAGTCGGCTGATCACCATGGGTGAGATGGCTTCGAGCGTGGCGCACGAACTCAATCAACCGCTGACCGCCATCAACAACTACTGCAACGGCATGGTCTCGCGTATCAAGAGCGGGCATATCAGCGACGAGGACCTGCTCGGCGCACTGGAAAAGACGGCCCGGCAGGCACAGCGCGCGGGCCAGATCATTCAGCGCATCCGTTCCTTCGTCAAGCGCAGTGAACCCAACCGTTCGCTGTCGGAAGTCTCCGGTATGGTCGAGGAAGCACTTGAACTCGCCGAGATCGAGATGCGCCGGCGCAATGTCCGCTTGACCCATTACCTGGCACCGCGTCTGCCGCCGCTGCTGGTGGACCCGATCCTGATCGAGCAGGTGCTGGTGAATCTGTTGAAGAACGCCGCCGATTCGATTGATTCGGCGCAGCGACCGACGGCCGAGCGCAGTGTCAGGCTGCGCGTGGCACCGAATCAGGTCGATGACAAGCCGGTGATCGAATTCACCGTGGTTGACTCCGGCCATGGCCTCTCCCCCGAGGTGATGCAGCGGCTCTACGAATCTTTCTATTCGACCAAAGCAGACGGCATGGGGATCGGTCTGAGCCTGTGCCGCTCAATCGTAGAATCGCATTTGGGCCGAATGAAAGCAGAGAACATCTACAATGGCGCCGAAGTCACAGGGTGCTGTTTTTCATTCTGGATTCCGGTGACGGAACCAGGCTCGTCGGCGGCACCGCTAACGCGCAGATAACCAAGGACTCCAGGGTCAATCCGGGATAACGAATGAGTTTGATACCGAAAAAAGGCACGATTTACGTCGTTGATGACGACGAGGCCGTGCGCGATTCGCTTCAGTGGTTGCTGGAAGGCAAAGAATACCGCGTACGCTGCTTTGACTCCGCCGAGTCTTTTCTCAGTCGCTACGATGCGCGCGAAGTGGCCTGTCTGATCGTCGATATCCGCATGGGTGGCATGACCGGTCTGGAATTGCAGAATCGGCTGATCGAAGCCCGCTCGCCTCTTCCCATTGTCTTCATCACGGGTCACGGCGACGTACCGATGGCGGTCGACACCATGAAGAAGGGTGCCATGGACTTCATCCAGAAGCCCTTCAAGGAAGATCAGTTGGTGACCCTGGTGGAGCGCATGCTCGACCAGGCCAAAGAAACCTTTGCCGAGCACCAGAGCGCAGCCAACCGTGGCGCCTTGATGGCACGACTGACCTTGCGCGAAGCTCAGGTGCTCGAACGCATCGTTGCGGGACGCCTGAACAAGCAGATTGCAGACGACCTGGGCATCAGCATCAAGACGGTGGAAGCGCACCGCGCCAACATCATGGAAAAGCTCAACGCCAACACCGTCGCCGATCTTTTGAAAATTGCCTTGGGACAAACTGCCGGTAAAGCCTGACGGATCTGCGCGGGACACTGCGAGCGAAGCGCGGCAGTCGATCCATGGATTGCCACAGGCCTTCGGCCTTCGCCATGACGAAGTCGATGATTCTTTAGTCGAACCGATACAAGCAAACCTATGACGAACCAACAAAACCAGCGTGGCCAGATCATTGACGGAGTCGCCCTCTCCGCCCAGTTGCGCAGCGAAGTCGCAGCGCGTGTACAGGCGCTTAAAGCGCGCGGCCGCAGTGCCGGGTTGGCGGTAATTCTGGTCGGCGAGGATCCGGCCAGCGCAGTCTATGTGCGCAACAAGGTCAAAGCTTGTGCCGACACCGGCGTCCACTCAATTTTCGAGAAATACGAGGCCACGCTGCCTGAGGCCGATTTGCTCGCGCGGATCGCGGCGCTCAACGCAGATCCTTCGGTGCACGGCATTCTGGTGCAGATGCCGCTACCCAAACACATCAAGGCGCACAAGGTGATTGAAGCCATTGCCACCAGCAAGGATGTGGATGGCTATGCCACCCTGTCGGCTGGCGAGTTGATGACCGGCGCGCCCGGCTTTCGGCCCTGCACGCCCTACGGCTGCATGAAATTGATAGAGAGCACTGGCGTCGATTTGCGCGGCAAACATGCGGTCGTGATCGGTCGCAGCAACACGGTGGGCAAGCCAATGGCCCTGCTGCTGCTGCAAGCCAACGCCACCGTCACGGTTTGTCACAGTGCCACCGCCGACATCGGGCAGCATACGCGCCAGGCCGATGTCGTTGTCGCCGCCGTGGGAAAGCGCAACGTGCTGACGGCCGACATGGTCAAGCCCGGTGCGATCGTGATTGACGTTGGCATGAACCGCAACCCGGAAGGCAAACTGTGCGGCGACGTGGACTTTGTTGGTGTCCGGCAAGTGGCGAGTTTCATTACCCCGGTGCCCGGTGGCGTTGGACCGATGACCATCACCATGCTGCTGGTCAACACGCTTGAAGCAGCGGAGCGGGCTGGATGAAAAATCCGCTGCTCTCCTTTGACGATCTGCCACTGTTTGACCAGATCCGGCCCGAGCACGTCGCGCCGGCCATCGAGCAGTTGCTGGCGCAGGCCGATGCCTCACTGGAAACGGTGACGGCAAGCGCCTTTGCAGCAGAATGGAACGCCATCGCCGGTGTGCTGGACGTCGCCGTCGAGAAACTGAGCCGCGCCTGGGGCACAGTGAACCACCTTAAGAGCGTTGCCGATGCGCCCGAGCTGCGCGCCGCCTACAACCTGGTCTTGCCCAAAGTCACCGAGTTCTTCACGCGCCTGGGTTCGGACCAGCGCCTCTATGCCAAGTACAAACTGATTGAACCGGCCACGCTGACGACCGAGCAACGCCAGGCCCACAAGAACGCCCTGCGCAACTTTGTGCTCGGTGGTGCAGAACTGGTTGGTGCCCAGCGGGAACGCTTTGCTGCCATCCAGGAGCGCCTGGCCGAGTTGAGCCAGAAGTTCAGCGAAAACGCGCTCGACGCCACCGATGCCTTTGCCTATTACGCCGATGCAGCCGAACTCGCTGGCGTGCCGGAGGACGTCAAACAGGCTGCGTTGGCACTGGCCGGGGCAGAGGGCAAGCAAGGCTTCAAGCTGACACTGAAGATGCCCTGCTATCTGCCGGTGATGCAGTTTGCCAGCCGCAGCGCACTGCGCCAGAAGTTGTACCGTGCTTATGTCACCCGCGCTTCCGACCAGGCCGAGATCGAGCCGGAGAAGTTCGACAACTCTGCCCTGATGGCAGAGATCCTGCGTCTGCGTGGCGAAGAAGCCGCTTTGTTGGGCTACAACAACTACGGCGAACTGTCACTGGTTCCCAAGATGGCGGAGTCACCCCAGCAGGTCATTGCTTTCCTGCGTGATCTGGCACAACGCGCACGAGCCTTTGCCGAACAGGACGTGGCTGACATGCGCGACTATGGCGCAAAGCATCTGCAACTGAGCGACCCGCAGCCCTGGGACTGGCCTTTTATCGGCGAAAAGCTGAAAGAAGCGCGCTATGCCTTCAGCGAGCAGGAGGTCAAGCAGTACTTTGCAGCGCCCAAAGTACTGACAGGTTTGTTCAAGATCGTCGAAACCCTGTTCGATGTGAAGATCCGGCAGGACCAGGCGCCCGTCTGGAATGCAGGGGTCGGGTTTTACCGGATTGAGCGTGCTGGCGCACTGGTCGGCCAGTTCTACCTGGACCCCGCCGCGCGCACCGGCAAACGCGGTGGCGCCTGGATGGATGACGTGCGCACGCGCTGGCTGCGCCCCGACACACGGCAATTGCAGACGCCGGTGGATCACCTGGTATGCAATTTTGCCGACGCCGTGGGTGACAAGCCCCCGCTGCTGACCCATGATGACGTCACCACGCTGTTTCACGAGTTTGGACACGGCCTGCACCACCTCTTGACGCAGGTCGAGGAACTTGACGTTTCGGGCATCAGCGGCGTCGAATGGGACGCCGTCGAACTGCCGAGCCAGTTCATGGAGAACTTCTGCTGGGAGTGGAATGTGTTGCGCCACATGACAGCTCACGTCGATAGCGGTCAGCCTTTGCCACTCGAGTTATTCGACAAGATGCTCGCTGCCAGAAATTTCCAGAGCGGCCTGCAAACCCTCAGGCAGATAGAGTTCGCCCTGTTTGACATGTTGCTGCATACCTCGCATGATCCGGCCACCGACCTGATGACCCTGCAGCGCCAGGTGCGCGCCGAAGTGTCGGTACTGCAGTCACCCGAGTGGAGTCGCACGGCTCACACCTTCAGCCATATTTTTGGCGGTGGCTATGCAGCGGGTTATTACAGTTACAAGTGGGCTGAGGTGTTGAGTGCCGATGCCTACGCGGCTTTTGAGGAAAGTATGGGCTCAGACGGTTTGCCGAATGTTGAAACTGGTAGAAAATTCCGTCAAACTATTCTGGAGGTCGGAGGCAGCCGCCCAGCCATGGAATCCTTCACGGCTTTTCGCGGACGCGAGCCCCAACTCGACGCCCTGCTTCGACATCAGGGCATGAGCACGAAGAACTGAAGAGGTCGATTTTGAAAATCAAGAATCCATCCCGCAAGCCAGGCGCGCGAATCCTCGGTGCAACGCTTTGCGGCAGCGCCTGCGTTGCGGCGCTGCTGCTGGCGGGCGCCACGCAGGCGCAGACAATTTACCGGGTGGTAGGCGCTGATGGCCGCGTCACCTTCTCTGACAAGCTTCCCGTCGCCACCGACAACGCCACGGTGCTTGGTGCCGGCGGCAGAGCACTGGCGGTCACTGCCGTCGCACTGCCTGCGGAACTGAGGCAGGTTGCCAGCAAATACCCGGTCACGCTCTACACATCGAGCAACTGCGCTCCCTGCAATTCGGGGCGCGACCTGCTCAACGGCCGCGGCATTCCTTTCGCCGAGAAAACAGTGAGCAGCGCTGACGACAGCGACGCATTGCAGCGCATCAGCGGCGGCACTTCGCTGCCTTTTCTGACCATAGGCAGCCAGCAGATCAAGGGCTACTCGGACGCTGAATGGACGCAGTTTCTGGATGCTGCCGGCTACCCGAAAACCTCGGTGCTGCCAGCCAGCTACCGCGCGCCGCCGCCCACGCCGCTGGTAGTCGCCCAGAAAGTGACGCCGCCCGCCAGTGAAGCGCAAGCGCCGCGCGATCCGGTTGTAGAACCGAGCGCCGCACCGCCCAATCCGGCAGGTATCCGCTTCTGATCAGACAGCCCCATTCGTGTTGCGGCCAGAGCTGAAGGTCATCGTCTTGACACCCTCCGGTGTGGCCAACAGGCAGACCTGCGCTTTCTGGAAGGCAAATACACCTACCGTCACAACGCCGGGCCACTGACTGACCTCGGACTCAAACGCCAGCGGATCGCTGATCTGCAAACCGGCCACATCCAGGATGAACTGGCCGTTGTCAGTGACCAGAGGCTGACCGTCCTTCAGGCGTACGCTGGCGCTGCCACCGAGCGCTGCAAACTGGCGCGTGATGCGCTGCACGGCCATCGGGATCACTTCCACCGGCACCGGAAATTTGCCCAGGGTCCGGACCAGTTTGGACTCGTCAACAATGCAGACAAACCTGGTTGACTGGGCCGCCACAATCTTCTCGCGCGTGAGCGCGGCGCCGCCGCCCTTGATCATGTTGCCCTGGTGGTCGATCTCATCGGCGCCGTCAATATAGACCGACAGCCGCTCGACCTCATTGGAGTCGAAGACAGCAATGCCCAGCGCCTGCAAGCGCTGCGTGCTGGCCACGGAACTCGAGACGGCACCCTGGATCTGATCCTTCATGGACGCCAGCGCGTCGATGAACTTGTTGACCGTGGAGCCCGAGCCAACGCCGACAATCTCACCCGGCACGACAAATTGCAGCGCGGCCAGGCCAACCATGGTTTTGAGTTCATCTTGTGTCAAAGTAGTGATGCTGGAAGTCGCTTGCTGTGTCATCTGGGAAAATCAGTCAGGTTAGTTGAATACTTTGCAGGAATTATCCAATGTCTCTCGTCCCCTACGCGCTGGCGCGCCGATTTTTGTTTAGCCTCGATCCCGAAACGGCGCATGAGCTGACACTGCAGGCGCTGGCCGGCACGCAAGGCACGCCCTTCCAGCTGGCTTACAAGACGAGCCGGGTGGAAGACCCGATCAAGCTGACTGGGCTGACCTTTCCGAACCGGGTTGGCCTGGCCGCCGGACTGGACAAAAATGCACGCTGCATTGACGCGCTGGGCGCCATCGGCTTCGGTTTTGTTGAAGTGGGCACGGTGACGCCGCTGGCGCAAAGCGGTAACCCGAAACCGCGCATGTTCCGCCTGCCCCAGCAGCGGGCCCTGATCAACCGCCTGGGCTTTAACAACGAGGGACTGGATGCCTTCATTGCCAACGTCAAGCGCTCCGCACTGCACCGGGAGCGGCAGACTCGCGCCACACCGATGCTGCTTGGACTCAACATCGGCAAGAACGCGGCCACGCCGATGGAGCGCGCCACCGACGACTACCTGATCGCACTCGACGGTGTCTATCAGTACGCTGACTACGTGGCTGTCAATATCTCGAGCCCCAACACCAAAAATCTGCGCTCGCTGCAGAGTGACGAGGCGCTTGATGGCCTGCTCGGTGCCCTCGCCAAGCGTCGCAAAGCCCTGGCCAAGCAACATGGCAAGAACACGCCCCTGTTCGTCAAGATTGCACCCGACCTGGACGCCACGCAGATTGAGGTCATTGCCAGCACCCTGCAGCGCCACGGCATGGACGGTGTGATTGCCACCAACACCACGCTCGCGCGCGACGCGGTGCAGGGTCTGGCGCACGCCGCTGAGGCCGGCGGCCTGTCCGGCGCGCCGCTGCTGGCACAGAGCAACCGTGTCATCACACAGCTGCGCGCTGCGCTGGGAGCAGGTTTCCCCATCATCGGTGTGGGTGGCATCATGAGCGCCCAGGACGCGGTGAGCAAGATCAGGGCGGGTGCCGATCTGGTGCAGATCTATACCGGCCTGATCTACCAGGGTCCGGCGCTGGTCACCGATTCAGCCAGGTTGATCAAGAAGACTTTCTGATTTTCCAACGGTCATTGCTGGCTTCCTGGAGGGCTGTCATTGCGGCCTTGAGCCGCAATCCAGTGTTTGCGTAGCACTGGATCCCGGATCGAGTCCCATAAGCGCTAACTTAGTAATTCACATCCCGTTTGTCGCTGTAGCAACCTGCGCCGTGGCGGCTCGGCGAGGCGATGGCGCAATGCTTGCCACTGCGTGATCGCATCGG
>JBAXFI010000005.1:0-79482 GCA_037139995.1 Comamonadaceae bacterium
GCAAGCACCACAGAGATAGTCAGCCAGCGCATCCACCAGCAGTTCCGGCGACAGCTCGCTGGTTTTGCCGGCACGCCGCCACAGCCAGTCGGAGAACGCCAGGAAGGCGTGGAACGGCGACGGCGGGTCCCGTTCCAGCAGAAGCGGCAAAGTCTGTTTGAAGCGAGCCGAGTTGGCAAGCAGGTCCCAGTAGCGTGCGAAGCGCGTGTAACGCAGAACCGTGCCTGCGTCCAGCACACCGGTTTGCAGCACGCTGTACGGCGCTTCAGTTTCATAAACCATCGCGTGCTCCACGCTGTGGCGCTCTATCGGCGTGCCGCGCAAGCGCTTCAAAATGCCCAACTGGATTTCGTCTGGCCGCAGTGCATACAGGCGGTTAAAGCCGGCAGCAAAGCTCTGCAGCGTTTCACCGGGCAGGCCGAAAATCAGATCGGCGTGCAGATGCGCGTGGGACGCTTGGGTGAGCCAGTGCAGATTGGCCTCGGTCTTGGCGTTGTCCTGGCGGCGTGAGATGCGCTGCTGGACTTCCGGGTTGAAACTCTGGACGCCGATCTCCAACTGCAGTACGCCGGGTGGAAACTGCACGATCAGGGCTTTCAAGCGCTCGGGTAAATGGTCTGGAACAAGCTCGAAGTGCAGGAACAAATCCTCCGTCAGACGCTCCAGAAAGAACTGCAGGACTCGGACCGAGGCGTCTATTTTCAGATTGAAAGTCCGGTCGACAAACTTGAAGTGGCGCGCGCCGCGCTGGTGCAGGACCTGCATCGCTGCCAGGAATTTCTCCAGATCAAAGGCCCAGGCGGTCTGGTCGAGCGAACTCAAACAAAACTCGCACTTGAACGGGCAGCCGCGCGATGCCTCTACGTAAAGCAGTCGGTGCGCCAGATCGGCGTCGCTGTACTCAGCGTAGGGCAGCGCAATCTCGTTCAAGGGCGGCTGCTCACCCTGGATCACTTTCAGCCGCGGCTGGGGTTCATCCAGCAAGGCGCGGCAGAGTTTTGGAAAGCTCACATCACCCCAGCCAGTGATGACATGATCCGCCAGACGCACGATGTCTTGGTCGTCAAGCTCATGGCTGACCTCGGGACCTCCCAGCACAATTTTGACTGCCGGGCGTGCTGTCTTAAGCAGGCGTACCAGTTCGGTGCTCTGCGTCACGTTCCAGATGTACACGCCCAGGCCGATGACTTGCGTTGCACCGTCTAGCGGTTCGCCGAGCAGCGCCAGCAGTTCCGAAGCGATCTCCTGCGGTTTTCGCGCCACGGTGAATTCACGCATCACCGTCTGCGCCCGCAAGTCCTCCATATTTGCCAGCAGATAGCGCAGGCCCAGCGACGCATGGATGTACCTGGCATTGAGAGTGCAAAGAACAATCGAGGGTAGGGCGGCGACGGCAGGCGGCATGCCGGTATTATCAAAGCATGACACAAGACCTGTTCCGCACTGACGCCTACCTCACCGAATGCCGCGCCACGGTGATGGCCATCACGCCCCAGGGCATCGTGCTGGATCGCACGGTTTTTTATCCGCTCGGCGGTGGCCAGGCCGGTGACGCAGGGATGCTGGTGCGCGTCGATGGCACCGAGGTCGGTATCGTCGATTCCCGCAAGGGCAAGAATGAAGACGGCAGCTTCAATGCCGATATCTGCCATTTGCCGGCGCCAGAGTCGCTGACTCTCCTGCTCCAAACCGGGCAAGTCGCTGGCGCGCGTCTGGTCGTGGGTGACGTCGTCACGGCGCGTATTGATTGGGCGCGACGGCACCGCCTGATGCGTTTTCACACGACGACGCACCTGCTGTGCCACCTCGTTCCCCAACTGGTGAACGGTTGTTCGATCACGCCCGACTATGCACGGCTTGACTTCAACATGATCGATGCACTCGATAAGGAACAACTGAGTGCCGGCATTGCGCGTCTGGTAGCAGCGGCGTATCCGGTCGTTGTGGGAGCCATCACCGACGAGGAGCTTGACGCCAATCCGGCCTTGGTCAAGAGCATGTCGGTACAGCCGCCGCGTGGCAGTGGCAGGATTCGCACTATCCGGATCGGCGACCTGGAACTGATCGACTTTCAGCCCTGTGGCGGAACCCACGTGGCCAATACCGCTGAAATCGGCGCGGTTGTCGTCACCAAGATAGAGAAAAAATCAGCCAGTACGCGCCGGGTCGTGCTGGGTTTTGCGCCATGAGCGCAGCGCCGGGCCGCCCCAAGCAAGCTCGCACCCCCGTGGGGGGCAGCGAGGACACACCGTGCCGAGCGTGGGGGCTGTCATGAGTCGAGGTCAGGTTAGAAACGCGACGGGTGACTCCTTTTTTGCCTGGGAGGGCGAGGTGCTGGTGGTCAATATCCTGGGCAAACCCAGTGCGGCCAAGGACGCCATCGGCAAGCCCAAAGGTACACAGCTCAAGGTCAGCGTCACCGCCGCACCCGTGGCTGGTAAGGCAACCGATCACATGGTGCGATTTCTGGCGCCCCAGTTTGGCGTGTCGGTAGCTGACATCGAAGTCGTCTTTGGACGTGAAAACGTCAACAAGCAACTACGCATCAAGGCACCCAAAAAATTGCCTCCTGTCTTTACACAAGGGACATTGAGCTTCTGATCTAATCCCATTGATGGCATCGACACGCACACCCTTTCTTCTGCGCTGCTGCGCGGCTGCCCTTTGGTTGGCTGCGCTGACCCTGCCTTCTGTGGTTGCCGCTCAAAATTCAGGCAAGGCGGTGGTCACGACACCGCAAGTCAGAGCCGAGTTGCTGGCCCATGCGCCAGATGGCGCTGATCCGGGCAAGACGGTCTGGCTGGGTCTGCAACTCACACACCAACCGGACTGGCACACCTACTGGAGAAATCCGGGCGACTCCGGTTTGCCGATCACCGTGCAGTGGACCCTGCCGGCAGGCATCACTGCGGGTGATATTGCCTGGCCGCTGCCCAAGAAGATACCGATTGGCAACCTGGCCAATTACGGCTTTGACGGCACCGTCTTGCTGCCGGTGCCGCTCACCATTTCGCAGGACTTCAAACCAGGCCTGACGAACAACGAGATTGAAGTCAAGCTCAAGGCCAACTGGCTGGTCTGTCGCAAGGAGTGCATCCCTGAAGAGGGAGAGTTCGCGCTGAAGGTACCGGTCAAAGGATCCATGGCAGCCAACAGCGTTGCGTTCAACAAGGCTTTTGACGCCAAGCCGAAGCCGGTGCTGGGCAGTACCGGCATCTTGCCGGACAGCAGCGTCCTGATTGACGGCCATGTCATCAAACTGACGGTGCAGGGGCTACCGCTGGCGTTGCGCGGCAAGACACTGGAATTTTTTCCGGAAACGCCGGAAGTGATTGAGACCGCGGCGCAGTGGACGCAGAGCTGGAACGGGGGGGTATGGAGCGCCCAGGTGCCGCTGTCCCAGCAGCGCGGCAATTCGCCCGACGTCATGCCGGTGGTACTGGCGGCGGATGGTCAGGGCTACCGTGCTGAACTGAAGGTGCTTGGTAACTGGCCCAAGCTGAGCCCCAGTGCCACTGGCGCACCTGAGTCGGTGCTGCCGGCTGCCGCGCCGGCAAAGCCTGGCCTGAGTCTGTGGGCTGCCTTGCTGGGCGCGCTGCTTGGCGGCATGATCCTGAACCTGATGCCTTGCGTCTTTCCGGTGCTGGCGATCAAGGTCATAAGTTTTACCCGCCACGCCAACGACCGGCACGGACATCGCGTCAGCGGACTGGCCTATAGCGCGGGCGTGGTGATTTCCTTCCTGGCCCTGGGCACCCTGATGTTGGGTTTGCGCAGCGCCGGCGAGCAACTGGGCTGGGGCTTTCAACTGCAGTCGCCGGCGGTCGTGGCACTGCTGGCGGTGCTGTTTACGGTGATGGGCTTGAACCTGGCTGGCTTGTTCGAGTTCGGCCTGTTCCTGCCAAGCCGCCTCAGTACGCTGCAGGCGAAGAATCCGTCGGTCAACGCCTTCCTGTCGGGTGTGTTGGCGGTTGCCGTCGCCTCGCCTTGCACCGCGCCCTTTATGGGCGCGTCGCTCGGATTGGCGCTCAGTCTGCCCGCTTTGCAGGCACTGCTGGTTTTTGCCAGCATCGGCTTGGGCATGGCCTTGCCCTACCTGGCGGCGAGTTTCATTCCGGCAGTCGCGCGCTGCTTGCCGCGTCCTGGTGTCTGGATGGATACTTTCCGTCGTGCCATGGCGTTTCCGATGTTTGCGACGGTGGTCTGGCTGGTTTGGGTGCTGGGCCAGCAAACCGGTATTGATGGGGCGGGTGCACTGCTGGCTTTACTGGTGGCTATGAGCGGCGTGCTCTGGTCGCTCAGCCTGACGGGGCGTAGCCGCTGGCTGTTGACCGGTGTCACCGTTTTAGTCCTGGCGCTGATGTTGGCGGCGCTGGGTCGCAACGTGACACGGCCTGTCGATGTTGGCAGCGCTCCCGTCAGTTCGGAGCGCTGGCAGCCCTGGGCACCTGGGCGAGTCGAACAGGCCTTGGGCACCGGCGTACCTGTCTTTGTCGACTTCACGGCTGCCTGGTGCGTCACCTGCCAGTACAACAAGAAGACGACACTGGTCAATGCCGACGTGCTGTCCGATCTGACTGCCAAGAAAGTCGCCTTGCTGCGCGCCGACTGGACACGGCGCGACCCTGCCATCACGAGCGCCCTGGCACAGCTGGGGCGCAACGGTGTGCCGGTATACGTTCTCTATCAGGTCGGCAAGACGCCGGTCGTCCTGTCAGAGATTCTCACGGTGCAGGACCTGCGCACGGCGTTGGCAGCGCTCTGAGGATCTGCGGCGACAAGCGCTTGGTGTTCGGACGCTTAAGGCGGCCTTAATTCGCGGTGGCTAGAGTCAGCATCTTTCACCAAAGAATTGAGCTTATGCAGCGTATTTTGATCTGGGACATTCCGACCAGGGTGTTCCATTGGGCGCTGGCCCTGAGTTTTGCCGGCGCCTGGTTGACCAGCGAGTCCGATCGCTGGCTCTCGGTCCACGTTTTTCTGGGCTACCAGATGCTGGGACTGGTCGCCTTTCGGATCGTTTGGGGCTTGCTGGGGACGCACTACGCCCGTTTTTCTTCGTTCTGGTTCGGACCCAAGGACGCGCTGGTCTATTTGCGTCAGGTGCTCGATCGCAAGGCGCCGCGCCATGTTGGCCACAATCCGACGGGCAGCGTGGCAATTTATCTGCTGTTGCTGTTGGCAATTCTTGTGGGAATCACCGGTTTCTTCACGCTGGGTGGCGAAGAACAGCAGGGCGCGATAGCTGGCTGGATGGGCATCACGCAGGGGCGGATCTTCAAGAGCCTGCACGAATTCTCCGCCAACCTGATGCTGCTGTTGGTGTTCGGACATCTGACCGGTGTCATCGTCGAGAGCCTCTTGCACAAGGAAAATCTGGCGCACTCCATGCTCACGGGTACCAAGCTGGCCGACGCCAGCGCCCCGGCTGCGCGTCCCAGGCTGCTGGTGGCGCTGTTCATGGCCATGCTGATGGCGACGTATGGCATTTGGTGGTTCTTTTATGCGCTGCACGCACCGTTGGAGCAGCAACTCGGTGGAACGGCGGGCAAGCCCAAGACGCCGGCCGTGGCATTTGTCGGCCCCAAACTGGCCGACAACGCCCAGTGGCGTGAGGAGTGCGGTAGCTGCCACCTGGCATTTCACCCGTCGTTGCTGCCCAGGCGTTCCTGGGTGCGCATCATGAGCGAACAAAAGCAGCACTTTGGCTCCGACCTGGGACTGGATGCACCTACGACGGCGGCACTGCTGACTTTTTTGACTGACAATTCGGCCGAGCAGCGCAAGACGGAGCCAGCCACCAAGATTGACCTCTCGATTACGGCGGACGCGACGCCGCTGCGCATCACAGAAACACCGTACTGGGTCAAAAAGCACAGCGACATCACAGCCGCTGTCTGGCAATCGCCCAAGGTCAAGAGCCGCAGCAACTGCGCCGCCTGTCACCTGGACGCCGAGGCTGGCACCTTTGAGGATGCGGCCATGCGACTGCCGTGAGGGCTTCTTGCTGCGACAATTGGCGTATGAATATATCTTCCCACCCCAGCGCCTTTGCGCCCCTGCAAAACGACTCCTTTATCCGTGCCTGTCTGCGTCAGGCCACTGACCACACGCCGATCTGGTTGATGCGCCAGGCCGGACGCTATTTGCCCGAATACCGCGCCAGCCGTGCCAGGGCTGGCAGCTTCATGGGGCTGGCGACCAACACCGACTATGCGACCGAGGTCACGCTGCAGCCGATTGACCGCTACGCGCTGGACGCCGCCATCCTGTTCAGCGACATTCTGACGGTACCGGACGCGATGGGTCTGGGTCTCTCGTTTGCCCTCGGTGAGGGGCCTAAGTTTGCACATGCGGTACGTGATGAAGCAGCGGTTGCCAAACTGGCGGTGCCGGACATGGACAAACTGCGCTACGTCTTTGACGCCGTTACCTCGATTCGCAAAGCCCTGAACGGCCGGGTGCCCTTGATCGGTTTTTCCGGCAGTCCCTGGACCCTGGCTTGCTACATGGTCGAAGGTGCGGGTTCGGACGACTATCGCCTGGTCAAGACCATGCTTTACAGCCGTCCAGACCTGATGCACAGGATTCTGGAGATCAATGCCGACGCGGTAGCCCTGTACCTCAATACGCAAATTGAGGCCGGCGCCCAAGCCGTGATGATTTTCGACAGTTGGGGCGGTGTGCTGGCTGACGGTGCGTTCCAGGAATTCAGTCTGGCCTACACCACCCGTGTGCTTGGGCAACTGAAGACAGAGCACAACGGCGTGCGCATTCCGTCGATTGTGTTCACCAAGGGGGGCGGGCTCTGGCTGGAAGAAATGGGCGCCTTGAAGTGTGACGTGCTGGGCTTGGACTGGACCGTCAATCTGGCGCGCGCCCGCGCGCTGGTAGGCGGCAGCAAGGCGCTGCAGGGCAATATCGACCCCAATGTGCTGTTTGCCGAGCCGGCGCAAATCGACGCCGAAGTGGCCAAAGCGCTGCGCAGCTTTGGTGCACCCCACACCGGAACGGGTACCGGGCCAACCCATATTTTTAACCTGGGGCATGGCATAAGTCAGCACACACCTCCTGAGCATGTGGCGTCACTCGTGCAGGCGGTGCATGAGCATTCTCGCCGGATGCGCGCTTAGATCTTTGGCTCATGATTTCATAACACGGTTCGGCCCTGAAACGGGTTAGTGGCGCCTGACTTATGCACAAAATTCTTGTTGCACTGCGAAAGTCATGAATTTTTTCGTGACTCCTGCTACAAAACCAATAGCGATCGTAAGTGATTGATTTGTAACGATTTTAAATTTTGCTATTTTTATGGGCATTTCAGTGAAAGCCTTGATTTTGAAGGGCTTGGGGCTGCTGGAGGTGAGATATCAACAAAGTTATCCACAGAAACTCTGAATCCGGTATAAATTTATTATGAATCAAAGACTTAAGGCGTTTTCCGCAAGTTCACATCAACTTTGCGCCTTAAATCCGGGCTCGTCATGAAGCTGCTTTCGGTACTGGTACAAACCCCTGTTCACAGCCAGCTTGCCGGGCCTTTGACCTATCGTAATGAGCACTCCATTGCTGCCGGCACCCTGGTGCGCGTACCGCTTGGAAAACGCGAGTTGCTCGGCGTGATCTGGGATCGGTCCAGCAATGAAGCGGCTGTGCGCAACGAAGCAGAAATTTCCGCAGACAAGCTGCGCCCGATTGCAGGGGAGATCGAAGGCATTGCTCCGCTCTCAGTGGCGTGGCGGCAACTGGTGTCATTCACGGCGGACTATTACCAGCGCTCTGTGGGAGAGGTGGCCCTGGCCGCACTGCCGCCGCAATTGCGCGAACTCACAGCGCTGCAGGTGGCGCGACGAATCAAGCGCTATGCCAAGCCAGCAGACCTGGAGTCCGCACAGTCCGCCGCTGCTGCGGCCGCCTTGCCGTTGACTGCCGAGCAGCAATCGGTGATCACTCAATTCAACGCTGCTGCCGGGCCCTTTTTGCTGTTTGGCGCCACCGGCAGTGGCAAGACCGAGGTCTATCTGCAAATCGTCCAGCAGTTGCTCGAGCGCGATGCCAGCGCCCAGGCCATGGTCATGGTGCCGGAAATCAACCTGACGCCGCAGCTCGAATCGCGTTTCCGAGCCCGCTTCGACTGCCTGTTTGGCTCTGGCGCCGTGGTTTGTCTGCATAGTGGCATGACACCGGCGCAGCGCCTGAAGAGCTGGCTCGCGGCGCACAGCGGAGTGGCTCGCATCGTGCTGGGTACGCGCATGGCGATCTTTGCTTCGCTACCGGCGCTCAGGCTGATCATCGTCGACGAGGAGCATGACCCCAGCTACAAGAGTCAGGAGGGTGCGCGCTATTCGGCGCGCGATCTGGCAGTCTACCGGGCCCGGCTGGAGGGTGCCAAGGTCCTGCTCGGATCGGCCACGCCATCACTGGAGACGTGGCACCACAGTCGGCCTGCGGCAGAAGGCGGCCGCTACGTTCGCCTGCAGATGCCCAGCCGCATTGGCCAGCATGCTAGCCTGCCGTTGGTACGCCGGGTCGACATGAACCATCAGCCAAAAAGATGCGTGATTGCCCCGCCCCTGCTGGAGGCGATTGCGCAGCGGCTGGCGCGTGGCGAGCAGAGTCTGGTGTTTTTGAACCGTCGCGGTTACGCGCCGGTCCTGCACTGCGCCGACTGCGACTGGAAGAGTGAATGTCCGCATTGCAGCGCCTACCGGGTTTTTCACAAGATTGACCGAACCCTGCGCTGCCACCATTGTGGCTACACCGAGCGCGTGCCACGTGCCTGCCCGGCTTGCGGCAACCCGGACATCGCAGCCATGGGGCGCGGCACCGAGCGGCTTGAAGAACACCTGGCTGAGTTGCTGGCGGATGTACGCCGGCCCCATTCGATCAGTGCGCAGTGGCCAGAAGGTGAGCCGGTGCGCATCGCCCGCATCGACGCCGACAGCACCCGACTGAAGGGCGAACTTGAATCGCGGCTGGCGCGCGTTCATGCGGGTGAAGTTGATGTACTGGTGGGCACGCAAATGATTGCCAAGGGGCACGACTTTCGGCGCATCACGCTGGTGGCGGCGATCAATCCGGACGGCGCCCTGTTCTCCAGCGACTTTCGGGCCGCCGAGCGACTGTTTGGCTTGCTGATGCAGGCCGGTGGCCGCGCCGGGCGCGACGCTGACATCAGCGCGCAAAGCGAGATGTGGCTGCAGACTTTTCACCCCAAGCATCCGCTGTTTGAAGCCTTGAAGCGCCACGACTACCCGGCTTTTGCAGCCAAGCAGCTAGAGGAGCGTGAGCAGGCCGCCATGCCGCCTTTCAGTTTTCAGGCGCTGGTGCGCGCCGAGGCCCGCACGCAGGAAGTGGCTCAGGGTTTTCTGGCTGCTGCCAGTACTGGCGCCGCCAGCTTGCCCGATGTCGGTCAACTCAGCGGTCTGATCACGCTTTACCCGCCCGTACCGATGAGTATTCAGCGTGTTGCCAATGTCGAGCGGTCGCAGATGCTGATTGAAAGCCCTTCGCGCACGGCACTGCAAAATTTTCTCTCAAACTGGCAGGGCGTGTTGCACACCACGCGCCAGGGCAGCGATGGTCGCGGCCTCATCCGCTGGGCCATCGACGTTGATCCACTGCTGATTTGACAGCGTGCTCTGTCCCCAACTCGAAACCAGACCTTCAAAGGAGTCAGCTGAGCCAGCTCACCGCCAGTGAAAAGGTCAGAAAGGCTGTCGCGGTTGACAGCAGAATGATGCGCGCAATGCGTCCGTTGTCAGCGCCGAAGCGCTCGGCCAGCAGTGATACGTTGCTGGCGCTCGGCAGGGCGGCAGCCAGCACCATCACGGTCAGGGCAAACCGGCTCAAGGGCAGACCCAGGGCGATGGCTGCCTTTCCCGTGGCGAGTACCAGCAGCGGATGCAGCAGCAACTTGATGGCAGCCACCGGCAAATAGTCGCGCAGCGGAATCGGCGCGTGCTGCTGCAGTTTGGCCAGCATCTGCGAGCGTGCCAGCACGGCGCCGATGGTGAAGAGTGCAAGCGGTGAGGCGGCGTCCGCCAGCAAGCCGACCGTCTGCATGATTGGCTTGGGGAGTTCGAACTGCAGCGCTGAGGCCAGCGCGCCCAGCAGAATGGACCAGGGCAGGGGATTGGTGGCAGCGCCCCTCAGCGCCTTGCTGGCCGCTTTGCTGGCACCGTGCTGGTCCGCACCGTCGAGCCGGGACAGCGCGATGCACAGGGAACTGGTGATCACCATGTCAACCAGCATGGTCAGAATCACCGGTCCGGCGGCGAGCGGACCGAGTAGCGCCACCAGCAAAGGCACACCCATGAAGCCGGTATTCGGAAAAGCCGCGACCAGGGCACCAAAAGAAGCATCGTTCCAGCCGATGCGCGCGTTCCGGCTGATGGCGATCGTGACTGCCACGACGATCAGCGCGCACAGAGTCCAGGTAAGAAAAACACCAGCATCGAGCAAACGCGCCAAGGGCATGCTGGCTCCCATGCGGTACAGCATGCAGGGCAGGGCAAAAAACAGCACAAAGCCGTTCAGGCCGGCAATCGCCTCCAGTGGCAGCATGCGCCGGCTCGCCGCCAGGTAGCCGCACAGCACCAGCGCAAAGAAGGGAAAGGTAACGAGCAATATTTGCAGCACGGTCGCTATTGTCTCTAAAGAAAGTGCCTAATAATCGACGCCACCTACCTGTCTGACGACGCCATGACGCAAATTCCGGCTCACCCCTTCCAGTCCAAGCCCTTCTTGGTGCGCTTCGCTCTGGCCCGACCCCGGCTTTTGCTGTCCGCGGTTTTGGGGCTGGCAACCACCCTGTTGCTGCCCGCGACACTGGCGCATCAGACGGTGACACGGTCCATCATCGGCTGGAATTTTGGCGCCTGTTTTTACCTCGTACTTTCGATGCGTATGATGTTCTGGTCAAGCCACGAAAGCATGCGAAAACGTGCCTTGCTGCACGATGAAGGTCGTATTCTCGTGTTGGTCTTTGTCGTGCTGGCTGCGCTGATGTGCGTTGGTGCGATTGTTGCCGAACTGGTTGTGGCCAAGGAACTCCATGGCGTTTTTCGCTCTGCGCACATCGGGCTGGCCTTGCTGACAATTGTTTCCTCCTGGGCCTTCACGCAAGTGATGTTTGCCTTGCACTACGCCCACGACTACTACGCCAGCGAACTGCGCGGTCAGCCCGGCGGACTCGAGTTTCCCGGCGGACACGCGCCCGATTACGGCGACTTTCTCTACTTTTCCTGTGTCATTGGAACCTCCGGGCAAACCGCTGATGTGAGCTTTTGCAACCGTACAATGCGAAGAACCGGTCTGGCGCATTGCGTGCTGGCGTTCTTCTTCAACACCACGCTGCTTGCCTTGACCATCAATATCGCGTCCGGTTTGTTCTGATCTGATGCCTTCTCCTGCATCGACCGGCCTGAACCTGGCCCAACAAGAGGCCGTCAATTTCATGCACGGCCCCTGCCTCGTGGTGGCTGGTGCCGGATCGGGCAAGACACGCGTCATCACACACAAGATTGGCCGTCTGATCCAGGCCGGCCTGGAGCCACGGCGCATTGTGGCGATCACCTTTACTAACAAGGCAGCCGCCGAGATGCGCGAGCGCGCCAGATCCCTGATTGGCAAGCCCGCCAAAGAGGTGGTGATCTGCACCTTTCATGCGCTGGGCGTGCGCATGCTGCGCCAGGACGGCGTCGCGCTCGGTCTGAAACCCAATTTTTCCATTCTCGACAGTGACGACGTCACCAGCATCCTGAAAGACGCTGGCGGCACCGTGGACGCTGCCACCGCGCGCACCTGGCAGTGGACCATCAGTTTGTGGAAGAACCAGGGCCTGAACGCGCAGGCTGCGGCTGCACTGGCGGCGGATGACAACCAGCGCATCGTCGCGCGTGTCATGGCGCACTATGAGGAGCGGCTCAGCGCCTACCAGAGCGTGGACTTTGACGACCTGATCAGCCTGCCGCTCAAGTTGCTGCAGGAGCATGAAGCGGTGCGTCAGAAGTGGCAGGGGCTGGCCGGTCATGTGCTGGTCGATGAATACCAGGACACCAACGCCACCCAATACGACTTTTTGAAGCTGCTGGTGGCGGGCAAGCCGCCAACCCAGGCACGCTTTACCGCGGTGGGTGACGACGACCAGTCGATCTACGGCTGGCGCGGTGCGACTCTGGACAACCTGAAGAAGCTACCCATCGACTTTCCAGCGCTTAAGGTCATCAAGCTGGAGCAGAACTACCGCTCTACCAGTGCCATCCTGCGCGCCGCCAACAACGTGATCGGTCCCAATCCCAAATTGTTCGTCAAGAACCTTTGGAGCGAGCTCGGTGAGGGCGAACCGGTGCGCGTGCTGGACGCCGACAGCGAGGAGCACGAAGCCGAGCGCGTGGTGGCCAGAGTGCAAAGCCTGCGCGCCGGCCAGAGTGCTGGCGGCGGGCCGCAGTCTCTGGATTTCAAGGACTTTGCCGTGCTCTACCGCGCCAACCACCAGGCCAAGGTGTTCGAGAAAGCGCTGCGCAAGGCGGCCATTCCGTACAAGGTTTCCGGTGGCACCAGCTTTTTTGACCGCGCCGAGATCAAGGATCTGTGCGCCTGGTTTCGCCTGTGGATCAACAACGATGACGACCCTGCCTTTTTGCGTGCCGTGACCGTTCCCAAACGTGGCATCGGGCATCAGACGCTCTCGCAACTCGGTATCTTTGCCAGCAAGTACCGGGTCAGCCTGTTCGAGGCCCTGTTTTCGTCCTCTTTGGGCAGTGCGCTCAGCAGCAAAGCCGTCGGCAGTCTGCACGAGTTTGGTCGCTACGTGAACGATCTGGAGTTTCGTGCCCGCCACACTCTGGGCGCGCAGGCGGCCGGTGAATTCCTTCTGGAGTGGCTGAAGGAAATCAACTACGAGCAGCACCTGTACGACGGCGAAGACAGTGAAAAACTGGCTGCTGCGCGCTGGAGCAATGTGGTCGACTTCTGCGACTGGATGTCGGCCCGCTGTGGTGGGCAGATCGAGGATGTGGCGGGCGTTGACGGCGTTGGCGAAGTCAAGTCGCTGCTGGAGGTGGCGCAGACCGTTTCCCTGCTGTCAACCATCAACGAGCGCGAGACCGAGCAGAACGTGCTCACGCTGTCGACCCTGCACGCTGCCAAGGGTCTGGAGTGGCCGCATGTCATGCTGGTTGGCGTCACCGAGGGCATGCTGCCCTTCAAGCTGGGCGATGATGCAAACCCCGGCGGCCGCGCTGATGGCGTCATGAGCGAAGGCATTCTGGAGCGTCTGCAGGAAGAGCGACGCCTGATGTACGTCGGTATCACCCGGGCTAAAGCCAGTCTGGCAGTGAGCTGGACGCGCAAGCGCAAGAAAGGTCGCGAAATGATCGCCGCGCAACCCAGCCGCTTTATCGCCGAGATGGCGCTCGATAAAATCACGGCCAGGGAAGATCCGCGTGAGAAGCTTAAAGCCTTGCGCGCGGAGTTTGCCAAGAGAGCACAAGACAAGCTTCTGATTGGAGACAAACCATGAACACGCGTATTGAAGCTGCCCCAAGTTCGGTCTACCTCGCAGAGACGCATCAGGTGGAGAATCTCTCGAACGACCTGGTCGACTACAACATGTACGACCAGGACAGGGCACTAAACGAGGCGGTGCAGCGCGAAGGCGCTGCCTGGGCGCAGGCTGAACTTGGCACTTTCGGCCAGTTGACAGGCTCGGCAGACTATCTGGAGCAGGGCCGTCTGGCGAACAAATTCATCCCCGAGCTCGATAGCCACGACCGCTTCGGCAACCGCATTGATCTCGTGAGCTTTCATCCGGCTTATCACCAACTCATGAAGACCGCCATCGAGCACGGCCTGCACTCGTCCCCCTGGACCGAGCCGCGAGCCGGCTCCCACGTGGCGCGCGCTGCCAGGACCTATCTGCATAACCAGGTGGAGGCCGGCCACGGCTGCCCCATCACCATGGCCTTTGCCTCGGTGCCGACGCTGCGCTTGCAGCCTGAGCTGCTGGACATTTGGGGCCCCAAAGTCATGTCCAGGGTGTACGACCCGCGCAATGTGCCCATAGAACAGAAGCAGGGCGTCACCATCGGCATGGCGATGACGGAAAAGCAGGGTGGCTCCGACGTGCGGACCAACAGCACTCGTGCCTACCCGATTGGCGCCAGCGGGCCTGGACAGGCTTATGAACTGGTGGGTCACAAGTACTTTGTCTCGGCACCAATGTGTGATGCCTTCCTGGTGCTGGCGCAAACCTCAGCTGGCCTGTCGTGTTTCCTGCTGCCGCGCTGGCGGCCCGATGGAAGCAAGAACGCGATGCAGATCCTGCGTCTGAAAAAAAAGATGGGCAATGCCTCCAACGCGTCCAGCGAAACCGAACTGCGCGGGGCGCTGGCCTGGATGGTCGGGGAAGAGGGGCGCGGCGTGCGCAACATCATCGAGATGGTGAGCATGACGCGCTTTGACTGCATGATTGGGTCCAGCGCCGGCATGCGCATGGCGGCATCGCAAGCGCTGCACCATTGCTCGGTTCGTTCCGCCTTTGGCAAAGTGTTGAATCAGCAACCGCTGATGCAAAACGTGTTGACTGATCTGGCACTGGAGAGCGAAGCAGCCCTGACGCTGACCATGCGCATCGCATGTGCCATGGACCATCGGCATGTCGAGCAGGAAGACCTGCTGGTGCGACTGGTTACAGCGGTCGGCAAATACTGGATCTGCAAGCGCACACCGAATCATGCCTATGAGGCGATGGAGTGTATTGGCGGTAGCGGTGTGATGGAAGACAGCATGATGCCGCGTCTGTACCGGGAAGCGCCGGTGAACACCATCTGGGAGGGCAGCGGCAACGTGCAATGCCTGGACGTGCTGCGCGCCATCTCGAAAACGCCGGCAGTGCTCGACGCCTTCTTTGCCGAAGTGGGGGAGGCGCGGGGCGCCAACGCGGCCTTGGACCAGTGCGTTGCGGGTCTGGTGAGCGAGATGAAGGATCTGCACGACGCCGAGTACCGCGCCCGTGATCTGGTCGATCGCATGGCCTTGTCCCTGCAGGCTTCGCTGCTGGTCCGCCATGCGCCCTCGTTTGTCAGCGATGCCTTCTGCCAGTCCCGTCTGCAACAAACCGGCCACCATAACTACGGCAGCTTGCCGCGCGGCGTGGACTGCGCAGCCATCCTGGCCCGGGCCACGCCCAAAGGGACCCATGCTTGAATTTGAACTGCTGAAAACCGATCCTGCCAGCCACGCCCGCCGGGGTCGTCTGCGCCTGAACCATGGGTTGGTGGAGACGCCGATCTTCATGCCGGTCGGCACCTACGGCACCGTCAAGGGCGTCACTCCCACCAGCCTGGAAGCGATGGGGGCGCAGATCATTCTGGGTAATACCTTTCATTTGTGGATGCGCCCGGGGCTGGACGTGATGGCGGCGTTTGGCGGGCTGCACGCATTTGAAAAATGGACGAAGCCGATCCTGACCGACTCGGGTGGCTTTCAGGTCTGGAGCCTGGGAGAGATGCGCAAGATTTCGGAAGAGGGCGTCAAGTTCTCCAGCCCGGTCAATGGCGACAAGCTGTTCCTGACGCCTGAGATTTCGATGCAGATCCAGACCGTGCTGAACAGCGACATCGTGATGCAGTTTGACGAGTGCACACCTTATATTTCCGTTGAGCCCAAGACCAAAGGCCAGCTCACCACCGAGTTGGAGGCGCGCAGTTCGATGGAACTGAGTCTGCGTTGGGCCAAACGTTGCCAGGCGGAATTTGTCCGGCTGCAGAACCCGAACGCACTGTTTGGCATCGTGCAGGGCGGCATGTTCGAGCACCTGCGGGAGCAGTCGCTGGGCGAGTTGGTGGAGATGAATTTTCCGGGTTACGCCATTGGCGGTGTCAGCGTCGGCGAACCGAAAGACGAGATGCTGCGCATCATGGCGCACACGCCGCACCGCCTGCCGCCCCACAAGCCACGCTACCTGATGGGTGTCGGTACACCGGAAGATCTGGTCGAAGGCGTGGCGCAAGGGGTCGACATGTTCGACTGCGTGATGCCAACGCGCAACGCGCGCAACGGTACGCTGTTTACCCGCCATGGCGACCTCAAAATCCGCAACGCACGGCACAAGACGGACCCGCAGCCGCTGGACGAGACCTGTACCTGCTACGCCTGCGCCGGCACTTCAGGCCTTGCGTACGCGGACGGGGGACGCGAGGGTTTCAGTCGCGCCTACCTGCACCACCTGGACCGCTGTACCGAAATGCTGGGGCCGATGCTCGCCAGCATCCACAACCTGCATTACTACCTGAACCTGATGCGTGAGGTGCGCGAGGCGCTGGACCTCGGACGCTATAGCGCTTTTGTGGCGCAGTTCAAGGCCGATCGCCTGCGCGGAGTGTGAGCCGGGGACCTATTCCCCGGTAAAGACGGTCAGCACACCGGTATAGCCATACAGATGGTTGCGGGCGATTTCGCCGCCTGCAAAGAAACCCACCAGGGGCACGTCACCGAGGGCTCGGCGCACGATCTGCATCTCGGCGCTGGTGCCGCCAAAGTGCGGACCGCCACGCCCGGAACAGCTGACGTAAATCGCGCCTGCGATGCCGCGCGCAGGATGCGGTGCCGCTTCGGCCTCGGACGCAGCCAAGGCCGTCAGCGCTTCCGCCGGCAGTTCTTCAGGTTCGAGCTCTTCCCGAATTTCGGCGCAGACACGCATCAAATCGGCTTTGGCTGCTTGTGCGTTGCGCTCACAGAACGCCAGCTGCATGCCCGCTTCCAACTGGTCTGACACGGCCACGGCGCGCCGCGCGGGATCGAGCCCGATGATGTGGCGCACCAGCACGTCGCTGCCAAAGTTGCCACTGCGACCAATCGCCACGGCGTCGTCGGTCGCACCACCCTGCTCTGCCGGGCGCATCAAACCGACCAGCGTGGCACGTATCGTCCGCAGTGCTGGCTCAGGCTGGTCCAGCGAGATTTTCAGATCGCGTAGCAGCACATCGAGCGCCGGCTCGCCGTCCAACTGCATCGCCAGATTGTTCCGGGCGGCGTCAACCCGGTGCGCTTTTGAAACTGGCAGACAGCCCTGCGTCACGCGGGACACCAGGCTGACGCGCTCGCCGAAGGCGACGCCGCTCAGACCGCCGCGAAAGACGCCACCCGCTGCACCCTGCCCCTTGATGTTGCCATTGCCGCCAACAGCAAACTGCACCATGGAGGAGCGGCTGGAAGACAGTCCGCCAAACAGGTAGCCCGAGTCCGTGCGCAAGGCCATTTCCTCAATCAAGCCGGCAAGTTCAGGTGTGCTGGCATCGGCGTGCACCAGTGCCGTATGGGCTTCAAAACCAAGGCCCAGCGGTGCCACGCCGGAGAACACGCGGTATTGGTCGCTCGGCAGTTCGCACAGCATCAGCGTCAGCGCCGGCTCGTCAAAATACTCCACGTTGTTGGAGGCGATGCCGACGCCCACCGTGCCCGACCAGTCAGTGACTTCCGGCAATTCTGCACTCAAGTGATCCAGGATGGCTTGCGCCTCGCTGGCGTAATGGTCGGTGATGTAGAGCAGGGCCAGCGTCGGTGCGCTGGCATAGTCGTGCAAGGCCATCTGGGCGCGCACCTGTGCCAGCACCAGGCCCGCCGCCATGCGCCACTGCGGGTGCGTGGCATGACCGTACGGAAACAATTTCATCCGACTATTTTCTTGCTGTCTTCCTGGCTGTGGTGCGGGCCTTCACGGCGCTGGAGGCGGCCTGCTTTGTTGCCTTGACCGCTTCCTTGGCAAAGCCGGTCGCCATGTTCTTGGTCATGTCGATGGCGGTGTTCTTGCCCGCATCTTTCATGGCGCTGGCGGCAATTTGCTGAAACTGCTGCGTCAGCGATCCCCATAACTGCATCGGATCGACCATGCCGGCCGCCGCCGTAGCGGCGGGTTTGGCGGCCTTGCGGACTTTCTTGGCCACCGCCTGCGCGTCAGCCGCAACTTCGGAGATGCTCTGGGCCGTCGATGCCGCCCTGTCGATGCCGCGTTGTACCCCGGAGAAGACAGTATCGGCCGCCTTGAGTTTGAGCGCATTGGCCACATCGCCGATGTTGAAGTTCATGCCTTTGAGCGTGGCCAGTGTCATCTTTTGCACTTCCAGCGCCTGCACCGTGGCACCCAGCGCCTTGGAGTTTTGCTCCAGCCAGAAATGCACGGTCTTGAGTTCTTCGATGCGCTTTTCCAGTTCTTCCAAATTGAGCGTGGGTGCGATCCAGTTAGCCAAATTGGGCATTTGCGGAATGTTTTGCGTTGCCCCCTTGGCCAGGTTCTGGAGAAAATCAAAACCGGGGACGAATTTTCCGAAACCGGAATTTTGTGAATCACTCATGGCATCTCCAAAGGGGTTGATGGGAACGTTCAGCATTTGACAGGCGACAGCTTACTCCACATTGTGCGGGTAATAATGCGCCATGATTTGCACCCAGGGCCTTAGCTACCACTACGCCGGTGGAGCGACTTTGCGTTTTCCGGATGTGGCAGTGGCGCAAGGGGCGACGCTGCTGCTCAGTGGTCCGTCGGGCTGCGGCAAGTCGACCTGGCTGGCGCTGATGGCCGGCTTGGTGCGGCCGACTTCGGGCCGTTTGGTGGTCGCCGGGCAGGTGCTGAACGATCTTGACTCGGTGGCGACAGACGCGTGGCGCGCCAGCGTCATCGGCTTTTTGCCGCAGACGCTGCATCTGAGCGCGGCGCTCAGCGTGCGGCAGAACCTGGCGCTTGCCCAATGGGCCAGCGGCCTGGCCGAAGATCAGAGTGCCATCGACACCGCCCTGGCGGCGCTGGGTGTCGCCGAACTGGCCAGTCGAAAACCGGCGCAGCTTTCAGGCGGTCAAGCGCAGCGCGTGGCGCTGGCGCGTGCCGTGTTGCGCAAGCCCAAAGTCATTCTGGCCGATGAGCCCAGCGCGAGTCTGGATGATGAAGCAGCAGCCGATGCCGTGGCCTTGTTGCTGGCTACCGCCCGCTCGCAATCGGCCACGCTGGTGATTGCCACGCACGACGCCAGGGTGGCAGCGGCTCTGAAGGCAGATGCTGCAGCGTCCGCCGACTTGCAGTGCCTGCAGCTGTTACGTTGTCTGCCATGAAGACACTGACGCTGGCCTGGACTTACCTGTGGTCGCGCCCGCTGGCAGCGGCGCTGAACCTGCTCTTGCTGAGTCTGGGCCTGGCGTCCATCACCTTCCTGCTGCTGGTCTCACACCAGCTTGATAAAGCCTTTGAGCGCGACCTGCAGGGCATCGATCTGGTGGTAGGTGCCAAAGGCAGCCCGATGCAACTGATTCTGTCGGGTGTGTTCCACATTGACGTGCCTCCGGGCAATGTGCCGCTGAAGGCGGTGCTGGAACTGCAGAAACATCCGCTGGTGGCGCAGGTGATTCCGCTCAGCCTGGGCGACAGTTTTCAGAGTTTTCGCATTGTCGGCAGTTCGCACGACTACATCACGCATTACCGGGCGCAACTGGCGCAGGGGCTACTCTGGACCCAGCCCATGCAGGTGGTGCTGGGCGCCATCGCCGCCCGCAAATTGGGTGTGGCTGTGGGACAGACCTTTGTCGGCTCGCATGGCCTGGCAGCCGGCGGCCAGGCGCATGGGCAGAACTTCTACACCGTTGTTGGGATCCTGGCGCCCAGCGGCAGCGTGCTGGACCGCCTGATCCTGACCGACAGTGCGTCGGTCTGGAAGGTACACGAAGCGCACGGCAAGGCCGAAGAGGAGGGAGAGGAGCATTTGCTGGAACAGCGCGAAGTCACGCTGGCGCTGCTGCGCTACAAGACACCGCTGGCGGCGATGAGCTTTCCGCGTTACATCAACAGCCAGACCGGCATGCAGGCCGCCGCGCCGGCGCTGGAGATCACCCGGCTCCTGAGCATGCTCGGGTTGGGCACCGACGTGCTGCGCGCTTTTGCCGGCGTGCTGCTGCTCACTGCCGGCCTGAGCGTCTTCATCGCGCTGTGGAGCGCGGTGCGCGAGCGCCGAGGCGATCTGGCACTGCTGCGCATGCTGGGTGCGCCACCGATCAAGCTGGCTGCGCTGCTGCTGCTCGAAGCCCTCTGGCTCGGCTTGCTGGCTGCCGCGCTGGGGCTGCTGGCCGGGCAGGGTATGGCCACTGCGCTGGGCTGGCTGCTGCGGCTCGATAATTCACTGCTGGTTGGTGGCATGGTATGGCCGCCGACCTTGTGTCTGGTGCCAGCGATGGCGCTCGGTGTGTCCATGCTGGCAGCGCTGTTGCCTGCCTTGGGTGCTTATCGGGTCAGTGTGTTGGAACTTCTTCAAGGACGATGAATTCATGATGAATAAGGCAGCTTGTTCCCTTGCCGCTCTGGCGCTGGCTTGTCTGTTGCCCTTGGGCAGTGTGGCGCAACTTAATTCCCCGCTCCCCGCAGGCGGTACCGGCCCCGGTGTGCACAGCCCGAACAGCCCGTTTGCACCGCTGGCCGAGCGCGCCGATGTGCTGGCCTGGTCGGTGCTGACCGATGTGAAGACGCAGACTGTCAAGAACCGTCTGCTACCCAACTTTCCGCCCAATGTGCAGGCGCTGGGCGACAAAACGCAGCGCATTCAGGGCTTCATGATGCCGCTGGAGCCAGGCGAGAAGCAGACGCATTTTCTACTCACCTCGGTGCCCATGAGCTGTTCTTTCTGTGTGCCTGGTGGCCCGGAGAGCATGGTCGAAGTCAAAACCAAAACGCCCGTGAAATACTCGCTCGACGTCGTGGTGGTGCAGGGGCGCTTCGCCGTCCTGAAGGATGATCCGTACGGGCTGTACTACCGTATCACGGATGCTGTTCCGGTGAATTAACGGGCGTCAGCACCCATCTTCGCACCTGTGGTTCAGGGCTTGTGCTTGCTGTGGTCCATCGCCGGCATGTCACCGGCCTTGGCGCCAGCTGCAGCTGGCGCAGTGGTTGCCACCTGAACCTTGAGTTCCACTTTGCTCTCGGCGCCCTTGGCGTCCTTGAACGTCAGCGTCAGTGGCACGGTACTGTCCTTGGCGAGCGCGGCTTTCAGGTCCATCAGCATGACGTGGTAGCCACCGGGTTTGAGCTCCACGGTCTTACCCGCAGCAATGTCGAGGCCGCCCTGGACGGCGCGCATCTTCATCACATCGCCCTCCATTTTCATTTCATGGACTTCCGCGACACCAGCCGCTGGCGACGAGGCGCTAACCAGTTTGGTGCCATCTTTGGCGGTGATCTTCATGAAGGCGCCGGTGGCCTTCTGGCCAGGCACGGAAGTGCGGATCCAGGCCTCCTTGATTTCAACGTTCTGGGCGAAAGCCGCGCCGCAGGTCAGTGCAGCGATGAGGGCGAGGGATTTCAGTTTCATGTGCTTTCTACCTGTTGGATCCGGCACCCCGGGGTGCGGGTAAATCTGCTGCAGAGTGTGCGTGGCCGAGCATTATGACCGATCGTGCGGCAAAGCCGTTCCTGATTGATATTCGTCAAACACACAAGCCGACCAACAGCGCATGCTGAAAGCCGAAGTCACTGGAGAAGTTCCTCATGAGCACAAGAAACACAGCCCCGTTTCAGAAACAATTGCTGGCCCAGCGCGCCAGCTTGCTGGAGCAGTTGGCCACGCTGCGTGGCGGCGCTGTCGGCCGAGCTGAGGCCTCGGCCGAGCACTTCAGCGGTGCCGAGGACACCGATGCCCAGGTGAACAGCGCGCGCGATCTGGAATTTGCACTGGATGACCGTGAGTCGGCAGAGATCCGGCTGGTTGACGCAGCACTTGAGCGCATCAAGACCGGTGGTTACGGCCAGTGCCTGGATTGTGGCGAGGACATTCCGGCGGCACGCTTGCACGCCGCACCGGAGGCGCCGCGTTGCATTGCCTGCCAGGAAAAAGTCGAACGTTAATGCTGCGCCGGCCTGCTATCCTGCGGATATGAATTACACCTTCGCTTCAGCCACCATTCTGCTGATTCTGATTACCGATCCGGTCGGCAATATCCCGATTTTTGCCAACGCGCTGAAGAACGTGGCAGTGCAGCGCCGCCCGTGGGTCATCCTGCGCGAGGTCCTGATCGCCTTCGTGCTGCTGCTGACCTTCATGTTTGTCGGCGATGGCTTCTTGCGGGTCATGAATCTGAGCGAACTGTCACTTCAGATAGGCGGCGGCGTGATTCTGTTTCTGATCGCGCTGCGCATGATTTTTCCGCCACCCAAGTCGGAAACCACCGAGATGCCGGGCGAGCCGCTGATTGTTCCGCTGGCCATTCCCGCCATCGCTGGCCCTTCGGCACTGGCAACGGTTTTGCTGCTGGTGTCGCAAGCGCCTGAGCGGCGTCTGGAGTGGATTGCCGCGCTCTGCGTCACGATGGCAGTGAGCGCTGTGGTGCTGGTGCTGGCAGAGCGCATCCAGCGCATCGCCGGCGACCGCTTTGTGGTGGCGCTGGAGCGCCTGATGGGCCTGGTGCTGGTGGCGGTGTCGATTGAAATGATGCTGCGCGGCATCAAGACGTTTGCCGGGCAACTGGCTGCTGGGTGAGGGCGGCTACCGACTCTGATGTGAATCGACTTTGCCAATGCTTTATGCTTTGATCATCATCCTGCCAACGGAGCTCTGAATGCCACAGCCTATTCGACGCATTGCCATCTGTACCGGGGGGGGGGACGCGCCTGGCCTCAACGCAGTGATTCGAGCCACCGTCACGGCCGCTGCCAATCGTGGATGGGAATGTGTCGGTATTCGAGATGGCTACAACGGCATCCTGCAGCCTGAGCGTTACCCGATGGGCGGAGTGATGCTGCTCACCCGCGAGCGGGTTCTCAGCATCGCTCACCTTGGCGGCACGATTCTGGGCAGCACCAACAAGGGCGATCCCTTTCACTTCCCCATGCCCGGTCCGGACGGTACGCTGGTCGACACGGATCGCTCCTCGGAAATTCTGGACTACTTCAATCGCGAAGGCATCGATGCGCTGGTGGCTACTGGTGGTGATGGCTCGCTCACCATCGCCAATGAGTTGCATCGCAAGGGCCTGCGCGTGGTGGGAGTGCCCAAGACCATAGACAATGACCTGGACAAGACTTTCACCACGTTCGGATTTGACACCGCCGTGTCTTTTGCCACCGAGTGCTTGGACCGCCTGCACAGCACGGCCGAGAGTCATCATCGGGTGATGGTGGTGGAGGTGATGGGTCGTTACGCTGGCTGGATTGCGCTGCATGCCGGCATCGCTGGCGAGGCTCACGCCATCCTGATTCCCGAAATTCCCTTTGATCTGGACAAAGTCGCCAACAAGGTTCAGGAGCGTGAAGCGCATGGCCACAAGTATTCGCTGGTGGTGGTGGCGGAAGGTGCTCGGCCGCACCACGGGCAACGCGCGGTGCTGGCACCGGCCGAAATCGGGCATGCGGAGCGACTGGGTGGCATGGGCGAGAACGTTTCCAGGGATCTTGCCCAGCGTACCGGAAAAGACACCCGGGTTGTCGTGCTTGGCCACTTGCTGCGCGGCGGCAGCCCGACCGCTTTTGACCGTCTGGCAGCCTTGCGTTTCGGTGCGGCGGCCGTGCGTGCGCTTGATGACGGCTTGTCAGGCGTCATGGTCTCACTGGGGTTCCCGAACGTGAGCTACGTCAACCTGGAAGAGGTGGCTGGACGGATGAAAGCGGTGCCGCCCGACAGCGACACACTGCAGACCGGCCGTGATCTGGGTGTGTGTTTCGGGGATTGACGACAACAACGGGCAGGACGTCCGCAAAGAAAAACGCCCCCGGCTGTTAACCGGAGGCGTTCTGCTTGAACCCGTTGACCGGTCAGCGCATCAGGCAGTCTGCTTGCTTCTCAGCAACGCCTTGCCTGCGACGGTTGCCAGCATCACCATTCCGACGAACGGAAGGCTGACTGCGTAAATCAGACCGATGAAGGGAGCGGCAACAAAGAGCGCCACACTCTTCACATAGGCCAGCACCTTGGCGGCAGCCGGGTTGGCATTCATCGCTTTCCAGGCGGCCCAGGCCAGCATGGCGAAGCCGACCAGCGGCAGCATCACTGCGTAGGCCAGACCGATGAACGGCGCTGCCAGGAAGAGGGCGACGTTCTTGACGCGACTTTCTTCCGCTATCGCTTCAGCTTGAATTTGCTCGACCGGCGCGGCAACTGCTTGCGCTGCGGGGGCTGCCACCGGTGCGCGCAGCGCATGGGCGGCACTTGCTTCAATCATTTCGGGCGAAAGGGGTTTGCGCACAAAGTCCGACACACCAGCTGCCTTGGCCCGGCTTTCATTCTCTGTTGTGCCGTAGCCAGTGATGATGACGACCGGCGTCCAGGGTTGGCTGGCCTTGACCCGCTCCGCCAGTTCAACACCGTCCATGCCAGGCATCTTGATGTCGGTAAAGACCACATCAAACGACTGTTCACGCATCTGCTCGAGCGCTTCGTGGGCGTTTTCTACCGTCGTGACGATGTAGCCCTTTTTCTCGGACAGAACACGGTTGAAACTCTTGCCGACAACGGCGTCGTCATCAACAACCAGAACTTTACGCAGTGCACTCATGATTCTTTCTCCATCAATAGATTCGTTACCAGACTGTCTGGATATAAGCAAAGCGTGTGCCAGCAGACTATTTTTGGAAAAAACCAATGAATTTCAACAAGTTACAACAGTCCAGAAGAAAAAAGGAGCGCTCCGGGGGTGATCAGGCCGAAGGCCAAGTACACGGGCTTTGTACAGCGGCTCCTTGTCTTTTCTCGAGAGGCCGAAGAAAGTTCAACTAAATCAAGGAGTTGCAACGTTCTTGGTTGGATAAGTTTCTTGTACAGTCGGCGTTGCAGCTGTGTACGATCAGCAGGTCTTACTGCAGGACGGCAGCGTAAATCATGTTGCGCAACAGGCTGCGGTAACGCAGATTCTGCTTGGTCGTCTGCACCATGAACACCACCAGCAGGTCAGCCTTGGGATTGACCCACATGGTGGTACCCCCAGCGCCACTCCAGTTGTACTCACCT
Source organism: Comamonadaceae bacterium (assembly GCA_037139995.1). Lineage (GTDB taxonomy): Bacteria > Pseudomonadota > Gammaproteobacteria > Burkholderiales > Burkholderiaceae_C > Rhodoferax. The sequence continues at coordinate 24,978 of JBAXFI010000005.1, forward strand.
GGGTCTGCTGGTACCGGCGCTTCGCCAGTCGAGCGGCGTACGGCGAACCCCAGACCAAAGCCATAGCCGGTACCGGCCAGCATGCCTGGCGCGATGCCGGAACTGGCGCCGGCGTGTTCGGACGTCATCAGCTGAACGGTCCTGGGTGCCAGGAAGCGCTTGCCGTCCAGACTGCCACCGTTGAGCAGCATCTGCAGAAAGCGCGAGTAGTCGCTGGCTGTCGATACCATGCCACCGCCGCCGGACTCAAACTTTTGTGCAACTCGTGGGTTGCTGAATTCGGCATTGCGACCAATGCTGCGGTTGTCGGCAAAGGGTTCTGCGACACGGGCATGCTTCAGGGGATCGGTCACAACGAAACTGGTGTCTGACATGCCCAGCGGATCCAGCAGTCGCTCTTTTTCGAACTGGAAAAGCGACTTGCCGGAAATCACTTCGACCACGCGACCGAGGATGTCGGTGGAATGGCCGTAGTCCCAGGTCGTGCCGGGCTGGTAGCTCAGGGGCAGCTTGGCAACGCGCTGCGAAAATTCGGCACTGCTCTGGTCGTCCTGCAGCAGTCTGGCCTCGTCATAAGCCTTTTTGACTAGGCCGGTACCAAAAAAACCGTAGGTAATGCCTGATGTGTGGCGCATCAGGTCATAGACGGATATCGGACGGCGTGCCGGTACCAGTTCCAGCGTGGGCGTGCCGCCGGCGTCCGGTTTTTCGACCCCGACCATCATCTTGGCAAACTCTGGCAGGTACATGGCGACCGGATTCTCCAGGTTCAGCTTTCCATCCTCCACCAGCATCATCGCAGCCACCGTCGTGATCGGTTTGCTCATCGAGTACACACGAAAGATGCCATCCACTGTCATGGGCTTGTCAGTGGCCGGATCCACTTTGCCGACGCTCTCCAGGTAGGCCAGCTTGCCGTGCCGGGCAATCAGCAGCACGGCGCCAGGGATCTTCTTGCTGGCAACGTCCGCTTGGAGGACTTCGGTGATCATCGCCAGCCGCTCTGAGGACAGACCGACTTCTTCCGGCTTCGCTTTGGGCAGGTCACCTGCATGGAGCTGCAGGAAAGCGCTGATGAACAGGGCTGCAAAAAAGCGATCCCACTGAAATTTGAAATGTCTCATGTCGTTCTCCGTATCGACGTTTCCTGCGACTTCACTGGTTTAAGCCCGAGGGCAATGGCAGTCCCTTTTGCCCCATCACTTCGCGCAGTCGATCCGGGTAGTCGGTGATGATGCCGTCCACACCCCATTCGATGTAACGTTGCATCGGCAGTTTCTCATTGACGGTCCAGGGGATGACCTTCAGGCCCAGGCCCTGCGCCTCCTTGACCAGCTCTGCAGATAGATTTTTCTCATAAGGGGCCCAAATGACGCCAGCAGCCTGCCCTGCGGAAGCATTGACCATGCGCGGTACCGAGCCGCCATGGTCCTTGAGCAGATGTCCGGCGGTCCAGGTGCCGTCTTTGAGGGTGTTGTAGATGGAGTTCCCGCCAAGGGCGATGGTCAGGTACATGGTGCGCAAGCCCGGCTCCAACTGGTGCAGCAATTCCAGTGTGCGCCAGTCAAAGCTCTGCACCATGACACGCTGCGTCATGCCAGCGTCGCGAATAGCGGCCAGCATGGTCTTGACAAAGGCTTCTGGTGGCAAGGTCGCATCCGGCTGGGTCGGGTCGATCTTGGTCTCCATGTCGAAATGGATATCCTTGGCGCCCATGTCCTTCACCATCTTGAACAGCGATGCCAGGGTCGGAATGCGCAGACCGTCGCGAGCCTGTTGACCCGGGTACTCGCTAGCGTAGCGACTGGCAGGATTGATTCGTCCGACGTCGTAGGTCTGCAATTGGGCCAGGGTAAGGGACTTGATCAGCGGTCCGCGCGCCTGCAGCCACTGGCCTTGCGCATCGCGCGTGATGTCCGGATTCAGGGCCGAGTCGTGCGAGATCACCGGTATGCCATCGGCGGTGATGGCGATATCAAGTTCAAGGGTGGTGACGCCCATCCGGATCGCGTTTTCGAAGGAGGCCAGTGTGTTTTCTGGACGCAAGCCGCGGCCACCTCGATGGGCTTGCAGGTCAAACGCGCCTTGCGGTGCTCCGTAACTCTGCATCTTGACCTGCATCGCGGGGCTGAGCGGCTTGACCAGCTCTGCGTTGTAGGAAGCCGTGGCATGCTTGAAGATCTGCTGCGCGGCAATGGCGTAGGAGCGCGAGCGCGCGGCCAGCGAGCCTTCCCTGACCGCAGGATCCACGTTGGTCGCCAGGATGGAGATCGTGTTGTCACTGTTGCGGACCAGCTCGAAAGTGCGAAACTGCTGTGGAAAATCCTTGAGCGACGAGGTCTCGACTTGCCAGAAGCCGAATTCGGGACGCGCCGGATCGGGTGATTTGAATGCTGTGATGGTGTTGATGTGACGGTGTCCGGCGATCCACAGCAGCAGATTTGGATACTGGTGCAGTTTAGCAATGAGCGCCTCTTCGGTCAGCGCCGAATTGACGCTCCAGCCGCCATAGGAACCGGGCAACTCAACGCCGATGGGCATGTGCGCGGCGATGATCATCAGCTTGCCCTCGGCCTGGCCACGCTCAAGCTCTTTGACAAGCCAGTCATAGCGCTCCTTGTCCAGGGAGGAATGACCATAGCCACCGACATTCGCAGCGTCATCGCGCTGCGTGTTGTCAAGCACGATCACCTTGAGGGGCAAGCCCGATTTGGGCTCGAAGCTGTAACAGGCAAAGTCTTTGTCAACATTGGCTTGGCTAAAGCCGTGCCCGGTCGGAAGGGAGGTGCTGCGCAGGAATTCGCTCATCCACTCCTTCTTGGAGAGCGAACGACGATCCGGATCGGCGTCGACCACCTTGGGCGGTGTGGCAAAGCCTGTGACCGGGCCAACGCCAATGATGTCCCCGTGCGGCGTTGCGCCGTCAATGGAGCCCATGTAGAAACCCAGGCTGTCACTGCCACGCGGGTCGATGAACAGGTTCCCCATCTCAAGAATATCCAGGCCGACGTGCGCCTGGCGAATACGCTCGCTGTTGGCACCCGAGCCCATGAAGAAATGATCGTGATTGCCAATCACCTGAAACCACGGAATCGCCTTGTCAAGACCAGCCGCCTGATACGGTTTCTGATAATCAATGGTGTCGGCGCCGCGATGTGAGCCGGAACTCGGGCTGATGATCTTGCCATCCATGACATCGATGTACCAGCGTGCCTCGTTGTACTGGTTGTTGTTCAGTGAATCGCCCAGCGAGATGCCAAAGTCAAGGGGTGTTTTCTTGTGAAGCGAATTGACTGTTTGCAGCGTGGCGTCAAGCACCTGGGTTGACAGCAGCGAGGTTGGAGAATAGCCGCCAATAAATCTGCCGATCCAGCCAAAGTAGACAGCCGCCGCCGGCGTTTCTTTGTCGTTAATATGAATGTCGGTGACGGCGAAAAATCGGAGTAATCCGGCCGCCTGCGTGATGGGTGGCGCAGCGTAGCCCGCTGGCATCAGGTCGAGCCGCTGGATGGCAGGAAGACCGGGGCCAAAGTGCCAGTTGCCGTAACCTTGTTCCGTGAATTTTGCATTCTCATGAACACGCAGTTTCGCGGAGTCTGCAGGCACCGGGTCGATCACGACAGTTCGTTCGCGCGTGGTAGCGACTTGCGGGGCTATCGGGTAGCTCTCGACGCGAGTCGGTTCTGCCGGTGCTGACAGGGCGCAGGCAGACAGGGTCAAGAGCAGCGCCGCGATCGGAGCGCGTGAACCTGGGGTTTTTGTTGGATGCCGAAGGTTCACTGCACTGCCCTTTTCCTGGTGACACTCAGAACTTGATGCTGGCGTTGAGGCCAACCGTGCGTGGCGCTGCCCGGTAAACGTTCAGCGTTGACGCATTCGACACGGCGCCACCTGTGCCGTAGGCGCGGTCGGTCAGATTCTTGACCCAGGCTGCCAGTGTCCAGCGCTTGCCAAAGCGCAGTTCCATTCTGGCGTCGGCAACGAAGTCGCCGCCAACGGCCTGGAAGTTGTCCAACTCGGTGAAGTACTCGCCGACATAGCGGCCACTCAAGCTCGAGACCAGCACGGTATCAGCAGCCACAGGATACTGGTATCGCACCGTCGCTCTGGCACTGAATTTGGGCGCGTTGGGCACCTGATTGCCGAGTCGGCGTGCCGCCTCGGCAGGGCTGTCGGAAACGACTTCGGTGATCCTGGAGTTCAAGGCAGACATTCCAAATATCAGATCCAGGCCACGGGTCGGTCGCGCCACGACGTTGAGTTCGGCGCCATAAATGCGCGATTTGCCGACGTTGGTGCGCACGCCCGTGGGCAGGGTGGCGACGATTTTGGTGGTGTTGGCCTGCATGTCGGTGTAGTCGTAGTAGAAGCCCGACGCATCCACCTGGATCGGCCCGTTGGGCAGGAACTTCATGCCAGCCTCATAGGACAGGACGGTCTCTGACCTGAACGGAGCCGCCTCGGGCACCGAGGTGATGGTGGTGCCGTCAAAGCCGCCCGCCTTGAACCCCTGTCCGATGGATCCGTAATAGGTTGTGTCTGCACCCGGGCGGTAAGAAACAGTGCCCTTGCCGGACCAGCGCGCGTCATTGAACGACTCGTTGAAGAACACAGGGATGGTCGGTACCGCCAATCTCACGATCGACGTCCCGTAGGGATTGTTGTCGGTCGTGCTGCCCTGAAAGGTGCTGCGCTCGTCGGTATAGCGCAGTCCCATGCCGACGGTCCACTGCTGGCTCAGTTTCTTGCTGACGTCGCCGAACATGGCCCAGCTGGTTCGCGTCTGACCGTAGTCAGCGGTCAAGCTCGATCGCAACTGGTCAGCCCCATCGATCGTACTGAGCATGTCAACCTTGTCCTTGTAGTAAATGCCGCCGACAACCCAGTCGATGCCGTGCTCGCCGCCGTCGTTGTTGCGAAGCCGCGCTTCAATCGACTGCTGTTCGACATGATCTCCGTAGTAGATGTCGGCAGTGCGAATCGGCGTGCCGTCATTCCAGTCAAAACGCTGGGCCAGTGTCTCGTAGCCCCCGATCACGGTCAGCAAGACATCGTTCGCCAATTCCTGGTCCAGCGTCAGCGACATGCCGTTGCTGTTCTTGCCAACCCGTGGCACCATGTTCGAGTCGAAGGTATAGGGCAGGTTGGCCGGATATTTGGCGGAAGGCAGTGTCCTCTCGGCCTGGGCTACACCACCGGCTTCATGAAAGCCGTGCAGATTGAACAGGAGACTGGTGCCAGGTGCCGGGTTGAACGTGACCAGACTGCGGACGCCGGAAAAGTTGGTGCCGGCAGCTTTGTCGTCCACCGCGGGTGATCCGTTGGGCGGGATGCGCGCTGCGTTGACGGTGTAGCCGCCGAAGGTTCCTGGGCCAACGTTGGTGATGTAACCGTCGGTCCGGTCGTAAACACCGGCGATGCGCACGCCCCAGCGCTCGTCGAGGGCGCCGCCGACGGCGACTTGGGTGCGCACGCTGCCGAAGCTGCCGTAGTCGATTTCGGCAGAGCCCTCGAAGGTCTTGCCGGGTTTGCGCGAAATCACATTGATGGCTCCAGCCGTCGTGTTGCGGCCGTACAAGGTGCCCTGTGGCCCCTTGAGTATTTCAACACGCTCGACATCGAACATCTGTCCGCCGATGAGGGCTGCAGAACCCTGGTAAACGCCATCGAAATGCACTGCGGCGGAGGGGCTGCCGTTGGGACGGGAGTCGTCCATGCCGACACCCCGAATGGTGAAGGTCTGAACGGTGCGTCCGCCGACAGCCTGATTGGAGGCGATGACGCCCGGTGTGTATTGCGACAGCGAAACAAAATCGGTGATGCCAAGCTCGCGTACCTGCTCGGCCGTCATCGCCTGAATGGATGCTGGCACGTCAAGCAGGGTTTGCGGCCGCTTCTGCGCCGTGACGATCACGCTCTCCAGCTTGCTGCCGCTGTCGGCGTTGGACTGTGCATAGGCCGCGGAGTTGGCGCAAGCCAGCACCGCGCCACTGACGACGCAAGCCAGCAGGCTTGGCTTGAAGGGATGCCGCAGGGTGTATGTCGGTGGCTGGAAGCGAGGGATTGGAGTCAGTGTTTGCATGATTTTTCCGAAGGTTTGTAAAAATTGGATACAGGGATGAGTACCCCGAAAATTGGGATGTCGATGCCCGAAAGCTTGGTGCGGCAGGAGTGAACAGGCACCAAGCGCTTGGCCATGAATAGGTCCGTTGTCAGATAGTCTCCTTCATTCTTGTGACTGCATGAAGTCAGGTCTAGCGCCTGAATGTCAAAAATAGTAGCCGATGTGGCCTTCTCTTTATTAACCGTTTTTGCCAAAAAATTTACAATACCGGCCAGACATGAATGCATTTCAAACCACCCTTCCAGTCTCCTACATCAAGACTTTTCTTGAGGGAATAATGGTTGATCATGTTGACTTGAGTCGAATCATGCGCAAAGCCGGCATTTCGGAAAATTTGCTTTCGATGCCAGATGCGCGTATCACGCAGGAGCAGTTCTCGCTGCTGTTCCAGTCGCTGGTAGAGCGGCTTGACGACGAAATGCCGGGGCTGTACGGACGGCCGCTGCGCAAAGGGACGCTCAAGGTCCTGATCATCTTCCTGCTCGATGCGTCCAATCTTCAATCGGCCTTGCGCCGCTGGCAACAGTTTGACCACATGTTGTCGGATGATTTTTCGTTTGGTGTGCAACGCGCTGCCGACCTCATCAGCCTGAGCATCAAGCGCTATCCGACGGATGCAAAAAGCGGTCGCTTGGTGCAGGAGTTTCACCTCAAACTGGTCCACGGCATTGCATCCTGGGTGATTGGCCAGAAGATCGCCATCGAACGCGTCGATTTCGCCTTTCCAAGGCCGCTGGACGCGTCGGAATATGTCTTCATTTTTCCCGGTCCGGTGTATTTCGATCAGCCGGTGACCGCCATGCATATCAAGGCCTCTTATTTCGACGAGCCGGTGCAACATCGAAGCAAACTGGAGTTGCGCGACTTTCTGTTCAACGCGCCGCAGAACTGGTTTTTTGTGCCGTTCGACGAGAACTTGCTAAGCCATCGGGTACGCCGCTATCTCGAGTTGAATTTGAATAGTCAGACAGACATGACGACTGCGGCCAAGGCACTCAATCTCTCGACTCGCACCTTGGGTCGGCGCCTGCTGGAAGAGGGAACCTCATTCCATCAGATCAAGGACGTCTTGCGACGAGACGTGGCGGTACAACTCCTGGTAAAGACCAAGAGATCAGTCGATGCCATCTCGGCAGAGATTGGTTTTACCAACATCACGGTCTTTCATCGCGCCTTCAAGCTGTGGACTGGCGGGACGCCAAGGGCCTACCGCAAGAGCCGATCCGATGCCAGGCAGTGAGTCACAGGGGTCTTGCGCTCAAAAAAAAGGCCTCCCGCAACGGGAGGCCTTTGACATCCGAAAGAGGCTCAGATTATTTCTTGCGCGCAGCGATGGCAGCTTCGGCCGCCTTGACCAGATCAACGCCGACGGTTGGCGTCCACTTTTCGTAAACCGGGCGTGTGATCTTGACGAAAGCTTCACGCTCAGCGGCACTGAGCTGCGTCACCGTCACGCCCATGGCGGCGATGTCCTTGAGCAGTGGCTTGTCAGCTTCTATCAGACCTTTGCGGGCGATCGCGATTTCTTCCTTGCCGGAGTCGATGGCGGCCTGGCGCACGATGGCCTGGTCAGCCGGCGTCCATGAAGTCCAGATGTCCTTGTTGACCACAAAGATCAGCGGGTCGGCGACGTAGCCCCAGGTCGTGACAAATTTCTGGCCGACGGTGTGCATCTTCAGGATGGTGAACAGGAACAGGGGATTTTCCTGACCATCGACGGCACCGCTGGAGAGGGCGGGCTGGGCGTCGGCCCAGCTCATCTGCGTCGGATTCGCACCCATGGCGCTGAACATGTCGGCGAAGATCGGCGAGCCGACAACGCGCATCTTCATTCCCTTCACGTCTTCCGGCGACTTGATGGGTCGCTTGGAATTGGTCACTTCACGGTAGCCGTTTTCACCCCAGGCCAATGGCACCACGCCGGCTTTGTCCAGCGTCTGGAAGATCTGTTTGCCGACCGCACCCTGGGTCAGGGCATCGATGGCGGCATAGTCGGGCATCAGGAAAGGCAGCGAGAACAGGTTGAGTTCCTTGACCTGGGGCGACCAGTTGATGGTCGAGCCCACGGCCATGTCGATCACGCCCTGGCGCAGTGCTGAAAATTCGCGCGTCTGGTCGCCCTGGATCAGCGAGACACCGGGATACAGCTTGATGTTGATGCGGCCTTGTGTGCGCTCCTTCACCAGATCAGCCCAGACTTTGCCGGCCTGGCCCCAGGGCGTCGGTGGCCCGAGGACCAAGGACATCTTGTACTCGGCCTTGTACGCGCTTTGCGCCACGGCGGTCGTCGTGAATGCGCCCAGTGCTGCTGCTGCGGCGACCAGGCTGATCAGGGTTCTGCGTAATTTCATTTGTAAAGTCTCCTATGGAATAAAACAAGAATCTCTCTGGCCTAGTAGCCCAGATAGCGTGGTAGCCAAAGCGCGAGCTCGGGCCAGATGATAACGGCGACCATGACCAGGAACATCGAAAACAGCATCCAGCCAACCCAGCGCACGGTTTCTTCCATGCGCACGCCGGCGATGCGGCAGGACACCATCAGATTCACCGCCAGCGGTGGCGTGAACTGGCCGAGTGCGACTTTGAGCGTCAGGATGACACCAAACCAGACCGGGTCCCACTTGTAGAACTGCACAATGGGCCAGAGCAGCGGCACGAAGATCAGGAAGATGGACACGCCGTCAAGGAACATGCCGACCGTGATGAGCAGCAGGATCAGCAGCGACAGCACGCCGTACTCGCCCAGGCCCGAGTTGACGATGGCACGCGTGACCGGGTCAATGACACCGAGCGTGGAAAGTGAATAGGCAAAAATGCCGGCCAGCGAGACCACCAGCAGGATGATGGCCGAGAGTTCTCCTGACTCGCGCAGGATGACAAAGAGGTCGCGCACCTTTATCGTATGGTGGATCGCCATACCGACAAACAGGCCGTAAAACACCGCGACGACAGCCGCTTCGGTGGGAGTGAACCAGCCGGCGCGCATGCCGCCCAGAATCAGTACCGGTGCTGCCAGACCCCAGGTGGCCTCCCGAAAACTCTTCCAGAAAGGCGGGCGCGGCAGACTGGCTTCGAGCGCGCCCATCTTGTGCTTGCGTGCCAGCAGGACCGTCGGCACGATCAGGGCCAGACCGGCCATAATGCCGGGAATCATGCCGGCTGCAAACAGGGCCGGCACTGAAGCGCCCGGCACCAGCACCGAGTAGACGATGAAGGCGACCGAGGGAGGAATCAGGATGTCGGTGGCAGCAGCAGCGCCGACGACGCTGGCCGAGAAGGCCGCCGGATAACCGGCACGCGACATGGCTGCGATCATGACCGCGCCCACCGCAGCCGCATTGGCCGGGCCGGAGCCCGAAATGCCGCCCAGGAACATGGCTACCAGAATCGCCACCAGTGGCAGCATGCCGGGGCCGCGTCCGACGATGGCAATGGCAAAATTGACCAGGCGCAAGGCGACGCCGGAGCGGTCAAAAATCGAGCCCACCAGCACGAACATCGGAATCGCCAGCAGCGGGTACTTGCCCAGACCGGCGTAAAAATTCTGCGGCACCGCCAACAGGCCGAACCAGAGTGTGTCGGTGTTGGCCAGTGCGATGCAGGCGGCGCCGGCCAGTCCGAGCGCCGCGCCGATGGGCACGCCCATCAGCATCATGACGACGAAGGCCGTAAACAACAAGGTAGGGATCATGCTCTACGCCCCCGGCGGATGAACAGGCCCAGGGCGCGGCCGGCGATGGCCACCGACATCACGGGCAGCCAGATCGTGTACCACCACTGTGGCACACCGATGCCGGGCGATGTCTCGCCAAAGCGTATGTCGTCCCACACCATGCGCGTGCTCAGGACGGCAATCAAGCTGAACAGCAGGAACACGGTGATGGCGCCAAAGCGGGCCAGGGCGCGCTGGCGTGCCAGGGAGCCGCTGTCGGCAAAAAACTCGATACGGATCTGGCGGTTGCGTGCCACCGATGCCGAGCCCGCCACCAGTGCCAGCACGATCATCAGAAACACCGAGAATTCCTCCGTCCAGGCGAAGGACTGGCTGGTGAAATAACGCACCAGTACATTGCCAAAGGTAATCAGCGAGAGCAGCCCCATGACAATGACCGTCAACCAGTCCTCGATCTTGAGCGGAATGACCGTCTTCTCATCCTGCGCCGCGGGGTCTGGAACTTCGATCGGCAAATGGGTGGGTTCGTGAGGGAGGTGCATAAGAAGAGGCCGAGAGCTTAGGTGTGAAGGAAGGCATCAGGTATCAGGAGATACCCTCGCTAGCGTGAAGATTTAAGCATGAGGCGCACGGCAGCTGCCACGTCCTCGGCGCTGACGCGCGATTGCGCCTCCAGCACTGGCGCGTAACCGACCGGAATGCGCGGTGCACCCAGACGCCTAACCCTGCAGCCAGTCTCTTCTGCTGCGCTGGCGGCAATCTCGGCACCGAAGCCGCCGGCTTGCACCGCTTCATGAACCACTAGCAGGTTTTGGGTCCTGCCACATGACTTGAGAACGGTATCCCGATCCCAGGGCCAGATCGTGCGCAGGTCGATCAGTTCGACCTCAACACCTTCAATGGCGAGTTGCTCGCAGGCCGTGGCGCAGGCTTGCAACTGTCTGCTCCAACTCACCAGGGTCAGGTCGCCTCCGCTGCGCAAAGTTCTGGCGTGTCCCAGCGAGGCCGTTTGCGATACATCAACCTCACCGCTCAGGCCCCAGAGTGTCTTGTGCTCCATGTAGACCACCGGATCGCCGCTGGCCAGCGCCGCACGCAGCAGGGAGTAGTTGTCCTGCGGCGTGGCCGGACAGACCACCACCAAGCCGGGAAGATGCGCAAACCAGTTCTCCAGTGACTGCGAATGTTGTGCGGCCGACGCATCCCAGATGCCGATCGGCATACGCGCCACCAGCGGTACTCGGCCCTGACCACCAAACATGAAGCGATTCTTGGCGGCCTGGTTGACGATCTCGTCCATGCCGCACAGGGCAAAATCGACCACGCGCATTTCGATCACCGGGCGCAGGCCGGCCAGCGCCATGCCGACGCCGGCGCCCATGATGGCGGCTTCGCTGATCGGCGTGTCAATGACGCGCTCGCTACCAAAGCGGGACTGCAGCCCCTGGTATTGACCAAAGATGCCACCGCGGCCGACGTCTTCGCCGATCACGATGACGTTGGCATCGGCCGTCATCTCGTGCTGCAGCGCCAGCGCTGCAGCCTGTGCGTAAGTCATCAGCGCCATTGGCCGGCTCCCGTGTTCTGGATGTCGGTGAAAGCGCTGGCTGCATCGGGCCAGGGTGCAGCGTCCGCAACGCGTACAGCCTTCGCTACTTCATCGGTGGCGGCCTGCTCCATCGTGTCAAGCTCCTGTGCCAGAGCGCCTGGCAGGGCCAGGTACTTTGCCCGGGCCCGCGCAATCGGGTCGGTTTTCAAGGCGGCTTGCAGCTCTTCTGCGCTGCGGTAGGCGGCCAGATCCACCGAGACATGGCCTTTCACGCGGTAAGTGATGGCGTGCAGCAGCCGTGGTCCGAGGCCAGAGCGTACCTCGGCGATCAGTGTTGCAGCCGCGGCGTGCACCGCCAGCACATCGTTGCCGTCTACCTGCACCGCAGGGATGTTCAGGCTTAAGGCGCGCGCCGATGCGCCGGCACCGGCTGTCATCGGGCCGCTGGCCGTGGTGGCACTCCAGCGGTTGTCCTCGCAGACAAACAGGACCGGCAACTGGTACACCTGTGCCCAATTCAGAGCCTCCAGAAAGGGGCCACGGTTGATCGCGCCATCGCCAAAAAAACAGGCTGTGATGCCGTCGCGTCGCTGCAGCTTCTGGGCGTGGGCGGCGCCCACGGCGATCGGCATGCCAGCCCCGACCACACCGTTGGCGCCCAGCATGCCGACAGAAAAGTCGGCAATGTGCATGGAGCCGCCCTTGCCACTGTTGGTGCCGCCGGCTTTGCCGAACAGCTCACTCATCATGGCTTGCAGATTCGCACCCTTGGCCAGTGTGTGGCCGTGGCCGCGATGGGTCGAGGTCAGGTAATCAGTGCGCTGCAGGTGGGCGCAGACGCCCGCTGGCACCGCTTCCTGACCGGTCGAGAGGTGCAGGGGTCCGCGTACCTTGGCGCTGCCGTCTGCGGCCTTGCCGTAGGCGCTGACGCCGCCCTGGCTGGCGGTCTCGGCGGCATTCTCGAACGCGCGAATGCGAACCATCGTGCGGTACAAGTTCGTCAAGGTCTGTATTTCTGAACTCAAGCTGTCTCCACTGCCAAAATTGAAATGGGGATGGGCATTGTATGAGACCCCTCTCTTGGCGCGCAGCGTGGTCGCATAATGCCAAACTTCGATCAGCGCAGACAAATAATCCAATGAAGCGTGTGGATACGGTGGTTTCGTACGGCTTGCTGACGCCTCTGGTACTGGCTGTGCTGCTGCTGCATGGGCTGTTGCTGCAAAGCATGCTGTCGAGTGTTGGATTGACGCCAACAGTTCCCGGCCAGGTTTTCAGCACGCGCACGATTGAGAGTCCGCCCCTGGCCAAAGCACCCTTGCCCAGACCGGTCAGGAGGGTGGTCGCAGCCGCGCGAGCAGCACCGGTACCCGTGCAGCAAGCTGATCCTGCGCTGGAGTTACCGCCGGCGGTCCCGCAACCGATGGAAGTGCCGGTCGCCGGGACTCAGTTGCCGGGGAACAGCCCAGGTCGGTCCGAGGACCTTCTCAGTCAGGAACTGCCTCTCGCAGAGCCAGAGCTCCAGGTCATGGCGCCGCGCCAGCTGCGCGAGGACGTCGCCTGGGCCAAGCGCTACAGCGTACCTGGCTCCCTGAATCTCAAGTACGAGGTTTCGTCGAACAAGTTTCCTTTTAGTCTGAATGCCGAACTGGGATGGCAGCAAGACGGGGCAAGCTACGATGCCAAGCTCTCCTTTGGGGCTTTTGGCCTGCGCCGGGTGCAAACCAGCCGCGGGCAAATCACGGTGGACGGACTGGCACCGACGCGTTTTTCGGACAAGTACCGCAGCGAGGTCGCGGCGCATTTTGTTCGCGAAAAGGGCCAGGTCACCTTCAGTGCCAACACCCCTGACGCACCCTTGCTGGCGGGCGCCCAGGATCGCCTGAGTGTGGTGCTGCAACTGGCGGCCATGGTCGCGGGGGACCCGGAGCGCTTTGTGCGTGCCAGCACGATCACCTTGCAGATCATTGGCCCGCGCGACGTCGACATCTGGCTTTTTACCGTGGAAGAGGACGAAACGCTGAGCCTGCCCGGGGGGCCGCAGGCGACGCGCAAACTGGTGCGAAATCCCAGACGGGAATTTGACCAGAAGGTAGAGCTGTGGCTGGCGCCTGCGCTGGGCTATTTGCCGGCCCGGATCCGGATTACCGAGGCCAATGGCGACTACATTGACCAAAAATGGCTCTCCAGCGAAGCTCCGGTTTGAGTCCGCGTTGATCGCCACAGGCCTAGTACCTTTGCGATGACGAAAATAGCTGTCTTGAAATCCGGAGCTCTGTGGCCACCTGCAGAGCAGACACTATTAAGGGATAATCAGGCATGCACACGCTCTACGACTCGGACACCTATTCGGTGACACATATGCTGGCCAATGCCGTGGCAGCCGATGAGCCCTGCGAGATTGAGGGTGACCAGGTCACACAGGTACTGCTGGTACCCACGCTGGCGCGGCACGGCTTTGAGATCGTTGACAAGCGCGCGGGCAAGGAGGTTTATCTGGACGGCTCCTGGGCTGAACTGTTTCAGCAGCGTATTTCTGCCTGGCAGCAAAAAACGCCGACCCAGGAAGAAGTGGAAGACACGCTGGAGCAATACGCTGAACTGGCTCAAAATCCGGTCGTCGTGCACTGAGCGACGGCCTATCCACCGACGGCAGGTTTCTTGATGAGCGGCAGACGACTCTGGACAGTCGCCCTGGCTGTCAGTCTGGCGGCTTGTGCCTTCACCCCTGTAGTACCCCCTTACTCTGACGCAAGTCGGGCCAAGCGCCTGCAGGAATTGTTACCCGCCGACATCATCCTGCTCGGCGAGCAACACGATGCAGCGGATCACCAGCAGGTTCATCGCATTGTTGTGGAAACATTGGCCGCAAAGAATTCGCTGGCGGCACTGGCACTGGAGATGGCCAGCCAGGGGCAATCAACAGCAGGTTTGGCGCGCGATGTTAGTGAAGACACGGTGCTTCAGGCCTTGCAATGGAACAACGAGGGATGGCCCTGGAGCGCCTACGGGCCGGCGGTGATGGCAGCAGTGCGCGCCGGTGTGCCGGTAATCGGTGCCAATCTGCCGCCAGCCCAACTGCGCCAAGCCATGGCCAGAACGGAACTTGACGCTGTGCTGGCAGGGCCGGCGCTCAAAGCCCAGCAGCAAAATATCCGCACCGGGCACTGCGACATGCTGCCAGAGAGCCAGATTGCACCCATGACGCGGGTCCAGATTGCCCGTGACATTGCGATGGCCGATACGCTGGCCAAGGCGGTGCAACCCGGCAAGACCGTCGTGCTGCTGGCTGGCGGAGGGCATGTTGACCGTAGCCTCGGTGTGCCTTTGCATCTGGCACCGGGCCTGAAAGTCAAAGCGGTTCTAATCCGACCCGAAATACAAGCTGACCCATCGGACCCGGAGACCGCCGCAAATTTTGACACCATCTGGCCGGCGCAAGCAGCGCCTGTTGTTGACTATTGCGCAAAGTTTGGTGCCAGTCGGCGCCCATCCACTTGATTGAAACTCATGAACCCGGTTTACGTTTTGACCCTGTCCTGCCCAGATCGAATCGGATTGGTCCATGCGGTTTCGGGTTTCCTGGCCGAGCGCGACGGCAATATTGAAGAAGCGGCACAGTACAACGATCTGGGCACCGGGCTTTTCTTCATGCGCGTGCAGTTCGCCTGCGCGCAGCTGAGCCATGAGGAACTGAAGGTGCAACTCACCACTTTTGCCGAGCCCTACCAGATGAACTGGCGCCTGCACGCCAGAGCGGAGCCGATGCGCACCGTCATCATGGTGAGCAAGGAAGGGCACTGCCTGAACGATCTGTTGTTTCGCTGGAAAAGCGGACTGCTGCCGCTGGACATTCGCGCCATCATTTCGAACCACCGCGAGTTCTACCAACTGGCGGCCAGCTACAACGTGCCGTTTCACCACTTTGCTGTCAGCGCGGCCAGCAAAGCCCAAGTGGAAGCCAAGCAGTTTGAGATCATCCAGAACGAGGGCGCGGAACTGGTGGTGCTGGCGCGCTACATGCAGGTTCTGAGCGACGAGCTGTGCCGCAAACTATCCGGCTCGGCCATCAATATCCATCACTCGTTCCTGCCCAGTTTCAAGGGCGCCAAGCCTTATTACCAGGCGCATGAGCGGGGCGTGAAACTGATTGGTGCGACCGCGCACTACGTCACTGCCGAGTTGGATGAAGGTCCGATCATCGAGCAGGACGTGGCGCGGGTGGACCACGGCAAAACGGTGGAAGATCTGACGACGCTGGGACGTGACACCGAGAGCCAGGTGCTGGCGCGTGCGGTCAAGTGGCATAGCGAGCACCGGGTGCTGCTGAACGGCCACAAGACCGTGATTTTCAAGTAGGGTCAGGGCGCTGCGTGTAAGTCGCGTGGCGTTTCTCGATGAAGGCGCGCATGCCTTCCTGGGCGTCCGGTGTCATGGCGGATGACGCCATCAATTCCACTGCCAAACGGTAAGCCTCGTCTTGTGGCAAACCGGCCTGCTGATAAAAACCCTGCTTGCCCAGCGCCTTGGACAGCGCACTGCCGCGGCTGGCGCGACCAATCAGATCCAGTGTGGCGGCGTCCAACTGGTCGGCCGGGACGCAGCGGTTGATGAGCCCCCACTCGGCCGCCGTTCTGGCGTCGATCGCGTCGCCTGTCAACGCCATCTCCAGCGCCCGTTTGCGCCCGACGCTGCGTGCGATCGCCACCAGCGGCGTGTGGCAGAACAGACCACCCTTGCCGCCGGGAATGGCAAAGGAGGCGGTGTCGGCAGCAATGGCCAGATCGCAACTCGCCACCAACTGGCAGCCCGCCGCCGTGGCCAGCGCATGCACCCTGGCAATCACTGGTTGCGGCATGGCCTGAATGGCGTCCATCATGGTGGTGCAAACAGCAAACAACTCGCGCGCCTGCTCAAGCGTGGCACCGGCCATGTCGCCAAAATTATGGCCGGCACTGAAGACGGGCCCATTGGCTGCCAATATCACACCCAGTGCATCGCTTCGTGCCACGGCCTGCAGTGCCTGCGTCAACTCCAGCATGGCGTTCATGGCCAGCGCGTTGCGCTTCTCCGGACGATTCAGGGTGATCGTGGTGATCGTTTCATCGGTCGACAGCAGCAGGTGTTCGTACTTCATGATTGCATTTTGGCAGATCGGTACGCTGCCATTGCGAGTAGAGTAGCTACGATTCAAACTCCACGAGCGTGTCGGGGGGATCAGGCCGCTGTGGCACTCAGCTCCGCGGCTGTCCCCCGGCCTTCGGCCTCCTCCTTTATGCCGCTGCGCTGAGTGCCACACCAACCTGATCTTGCACGCCGGTTTGGTATTCGGAGTACCAAACCACAGCTGTTCGTTGCTGAGGGTGATGCGGTGGGTGGTGCAGCGACATAAAGGAGGAGCCCATAGGGCGGGGGACAGTCGCGGAGCCACCCACTGCATCTCCCTCAGCCTACACAAGCCTCGGATGCGGATTTAAGAATCATCTGAACAGGAAAACGCTAGGACCTGCGCCCCATCACCTCACCCATGCGGATAGCCCGCCCGGGTGCCCAGTTCGGGTTGAATTGCAGGGGGCCTTTGGGAAACAGCAGCACCACGGTCGAACCCAGTAAAAAGCGACCCATCTCGGCGCCTTGCTGCAAGTCCACGGCTTGATCGTCATAGCGCCAATCTTGCAATTCGCCGCTGCGCTTGGAATTCACTACGCCGTGCCAGACCGTTGCCATGCTGCCGACGATGGTGGCGCCCACCAGAACCAGCGCAAACGGACCGTTCGCAGATTCAAAAATACAGACCACACGCTCGTTGCGCGCGAACAGACCCGGCACAGCGCGCGCGGTTGTCGGGTTGACGGAGAACAACTCACCCGGCACATAAATCATGCGCTGCAAGCGCCCGCTGCAAGGCATGTGAATGCGGTGGTAGTCCTTGGGGCTCAGGTACAAGGTGGCAAAGCTGCCGTCGTCAAAACGCTCGGCCAGAGCCGCGTCGCCACCGAGCAGAGCCGTGCTGGAATAGTCGTGACCCTTGGCCTGGAATATCTGCTGGCCGCGGATGGTGCCAAACTGGCTGATGGCACCATCGACCGGGCAAATCAGCTCGGCGCTGGCAAGTGGGCGCGCTCCGTCTTTCAGGGCCCGCGTGAAGAAATCGTTGAAGCTGACGTAGCTGGCGACGTTGGAATCGGCTGCTTCGCTCATGTTGACCTGATAGCGCTGCACAAACCACTTGATCAGCTGCGTCGTCAGGCGGCCCGCCTGGGCGCCAGCGATGCGTCCGGCCAGGGCTGTCAGGGCCTGCTTGGGAAGCAGATACTGCGGCAGCACAGCAAGGCGGTCGGACATCAGGGGCTACCAGAGTGAAGAATGGGCGGGATTGTAGCGAGCACGCCATGGCCACCGAAGTGTGACAATGCGCGCACCGGGCGAACGCTCATTTTCCGGATTCAATTCTTGCTTATGAATCTACCTGCTTATCAGGCCTTGACCGCTACCTTCACGCGCCTCTATCGCTACCAGCATCTGGGGGCCATCGCCAGTTGGGACCAGGCCGCCAAGATGCCCCCCGGTGGCAACGCGGCGCGGGGCGCCGCCCTGGCAGAACTCGATGTGCTCATGCATCAAACATTGACTGACAAGTCCCTGCGCCCCCTCATGCAGGCAGCCCAGAGCGAAGCGCTCGATGCGATGCAACGCGCCAACCTGAGGGAGATGCACCGCGAGTGGGAACAGGCCAATTTGTTGCCGGAGCGATTGGTCGAGGCCAAGAGCCTGGCAGGCTCGCGCTGCGAGCACGCCTGGCGCACGCAGCGCAAGGAGAATGACTGGAAGGGTTTTCTGGAAAATTTCTCCGAGGTGGTCAAACTTTCGCGCGAAGAGGCACAGACGCTCTCGCAGGTCCGCGGTGTCAGCCCCTATGACGCGCTGATGGACAAGTACGAGCCAGGGACCCGCAGTGCCGACATTGATGTCCTGTTCGGCGAACTCAAAACCTGGCTGCCCGATCTGATTGGCAAGGTCAGCGCAAAGCAGGACGGCGACGACCTTGTTCAGGCGCGTGGGCCGTTCCCGCTGGCGAGTCAGCGCGCGCTGGGGCTGGAGATCATGGGGATTCTGGGATTTGATTTCTCTGCCGGCCGTCTGGATATTTCAACCCATCCCTTTTGCGGTGGCGTAGCGCAGGATGTGCGCATTACCACGCGTTATGCCGAGGACGACTTCATGCGCAGCATGATGGGCATCATCCACGAAACCGGCCATGCACGCTATGAGCAGGGCCTGCCGCGTGACACCGCTGCGCTGGCGCTGGGGCGGGCACGCTCCATGGGTATCCATGAAAGCCAGAGCCTGTCGTTTGAAATGCAGCTTGGCCGCAATCCGGCATTTCTGCAACTCGTCTCAGCGTTGGTGACCAAGCACCTGGGCGACCAACCGGCGTTTGAAGCGGCGAACCTGGCGCGTTTGTTCACACGGGTGGTGCCGGGTTTCATCCGAGTCGATGCCGACGAGTTGACCTATCCGGCGCACATCATTCTTCGCTATGAAATCGAAAGCGCCCTGATCAATGGCGAGATCGAAGCCCGCGATATCCCGGCGCTGTGGGATGAAAAGATGATGGCCTACCTTGGCCTTGATACCCGGGGCAATTTTGCGCAGGGCTGCCTGCAGGACATTCACTGGACCAGCGGCAGCTTTGGCTACTTTCCCAGTTACACCCTGGGCGCGATGTACGCAGCCCAGTATTTCGCGACGATTCGCCGCCTGCACCCGGCGCTCGACGCCAGCCTCGCTGCGGGCGACCTGAAGCCGATCTTCGACTGGTTGTCCAGCCACATCTGGAGTCAGGCGAGCCGATGGGAAACGAGTGAGCTGGTGCAGCGCGCAACCGGAGAAGCGCTCAATCCGGCTCATTTCAAGCGCCATCTGGAGCAGCGCTATTTGACTGCTTGAGAGACGGGGCCAAGTTCGCCGCGCGAGTTGCCGGGATCAGGGCGGCGAGGGCAAGGTCCGAATGTTGCGCAGCACCGGATGCCGCCAGGCCCACAGCGCCAGCGCAAGCGAACCCACACCACCGAGCGCCAGCGCATAGCGCAGCCCCAGATGCTCACCCAGGTAGCCGCCCAGCAGAGCGCCCGGACCGGCTGGCAACAGGATCAGCCAGCGCATGGTGCTGGTCATGCGCCCCAGCAGGGGCTCGGGTGTGACGGCCTGGCGCAGGGCCAGAAAGTTGATGAAGATGAGCACGGCGCCAGAGCTGAAACACAGAAGCATGAGCACGAATGAAGTGATACCCCAGACCCCCACCGGCGCCAGCGCCAGTTGTAGCCAGCCGATGCCGCAGACCGCAAAACCAAGAATCAGGCAGGGCCCCGGCCCGACGTGGCGCGAAATCCGGTTGCCCAGGGTGCTGGCCACGATCGTACCCAGACCCAGACCCATGTAGCACAGGCCCACCTGATGCTCGTTCAGACCCAGGGTCCGGGTGGCGATCAGAATTTGTACCACCATGGCACATTGGTGGCACATCTGCCACACGCCGACGGCCGTCGCCAGCGAAACCAGCAGGCGCTGACTGACGACAAAACGCATGCCTTCCTTCAAATCGCGCCAGAAGTGGGTTGTGCCGGTGGAAACCCGGTTTTCATGAACATTCAAACCACGCAGAATCCAGACGCTGCCCAGCAGCAGCACGGCGTCGGCCAGCAGGGCCAGCGGCGCCCCCACGAGCTTGATCAACGCACCGGCGACGCCCGGGCCAGCCACCTCGGCACCGGAAGACGCCAGCGCATTCTTGGCGTGCGCCTCCACCAGCCGCTCACGCGGCACCACCTGCGTCAAGACAATTTGGGCGGCAGTGCCGGCAGTCACAAAGACGCAGCCGATGGCAAAGGCCACGCCGTACATAAAGGGCATGCTGAGCCAGCCCAGATACCAGACCAGCGGCACGCTGGCCAGAATCAGGGCGATCAGACCTTCACCGATGACATAGACCGGCAACTTGCGCACCCGGTCCAGCCAGACGCCGGCGGGCAGCGACAGCAGCACGAAGGGCGCCAGTTCCATGGCGGTCAGGATGCCCATCTGGGAGGGTGTGGCGTGCAGCAAGACGGCCGCTGTCAGCGGCAGCGCCAGCATGGTGATCTGGCCGCCAAAGGAACTGATCAGAATCGAGGTCCACAGGCGCCGGTAAGTGGCGTCGCGCAGCAGGTCCCCGGCTGGCAGGGCCAGCCAGGGTGGCCGCCATTTCAGCCAGAGGCGGCGCAATGCGCTGTTGGCTGTGGGCGCCATGAAGTCTCCGGGTGCGTTGAGGGCGCGATTTTAGCCAGCCAGGCTGAAAACCGTTGTGCATCGACCCTCATTTGCCCCTATATTCGGGGCTTATGAACCTACCGAACTCTGCTGCGCCACAGGATTTGACGCAGCGCGCCCAGCGTCAGGCCGAGGTTGTCAAGGCACTGTCGGCCTTGTTGCCGGCGCACGCCCTGCTTTGGCAAAGCGAGGACACCACGCCCTAT
Source organism: Comamonadaceae bacterium (assembly GCA_037139995.1). GTDB lineage: Bacteria > Pseudomonadota > Gammaproteobacteria > Burkholderiales > Burkholderiaceae_C > Rhodoferax. The sequence continues at coordinate 45,839 of JBAXFI010000005.1, forward strand.
GAATGCGACGGCCTGAGCGCTTACCGCCAGCGCCCGCTGGTGGTGGTCTTGCCGGAAACCCAGGAGCAGGTGCAGGCTGTGCTGCGCCGTTGCCATGCGCAGGATGTGCCGGTGGTCGCGCGCGGGGCCGGCACCGGGCTGTCGGGTGGCGCCATGCCGCACCGCATGGGGGTCACGCTGTCACTGGCCAAGTTCAACAAAATCCTGTGCGTTGATGCGGTCAGCCGCACGGCCGTAGTGCAGTGTGGTGTGCGCAACCTGGCCATCAGCGAGGCCGCAGCGCCGCATGGCTTGTACTACGCGCCAGACCCGTCCAGTCAGATCGCCTGCACCATTGGCGGCAATGTGGCAGAAAATGCTGGTGGCGTGCATTGTCTGAAATACGGCTTGACTCTGCACAACATCGTGAAGGTGCGGGGCTTCACCATGCAAGGCGAAGCGGTGGAGTTTGGCGCCGACGCGCTGGACGCCGCCGGGTACGACTTGCTGAGCGTGGTGATCGGCTCCGAAGGCATGCTGGCGGTGGCGACCGAGATCACGGTCAAGCTGGTACCGAAACCGCAACTGGCGCGCTGCATCATGGCGAGTTTTGACGATATCCGCAAGGCGGGCGATGCGGTAGCGGCGGTGATTGCAGCCGGCATCATCCCGGCCGGTCTGGAGATGATGGACAAGCCGATGACGGCGGCGGTGGAAGACTACGTGCATGCCGGCTACGACCTGAGCGCTGAAGCGATCTTGCTGTGCGAAAGCGACGGCACACCAGAAGAAGTTGAAGAAGAAATCGGGCGTATGAGTGCGGTGTTGCGCCAGCACGGCGCTACCGCCATCGCCGTCAGTCGCGATGAAGCGGAGCGGCTCAAATTCTGGAGCGGGCGCAAGAATGCGTTCCCGGCCAGCGGACGCATCAGCCCGGACTACATGTGCATGGACTCCACCATTCCGCGCAAACGCCTGGCCGACATGCTGCTGGCGATCCAGCAGATGGAAAAGAAGTACGGCCTGCGTTGTGCCAATGTCTTTCACGCTGGCGACGGCAACCTGCATCCGCTGATCCTGTTTGATGCCAGTGACGCCGATCAGCTGCACCGCTGTGAGCTGTTCGGTGCCGATATTCTGGAAACCAGCGTTGCCATGGGTGGCACCGTGACCGGCGAGCACGGTGTTGGCATTGAAAAACTCAACTCCATGTGCGTGCAGTTTTCAGGCGAAGAAAACGAGCAGATGTTTGGCGTTAAACGTGCCTTCGATGGCAAGGGCTTGCTCAACCCTGGCAAGGTGATACCGACGCCGCAGCGCTGCGCCGAGTACGGCAAGATGCTGGTGCGTGGTGGCAAGCTCAGCTTCCCTGAACTCGAGCGCTTCTAAAGCCCTGTGAATCCAGCCGGGCTCACCCGGGCAGTCGTCCGGCTAACTCGGCGCGTATGCGGTTCTTGTCGATTTTTCCGACACCGGATTTCGGCAATTCTGACACCAGATCCACGCTCGCTGGCACCTTGTACTTTGCCAAGTTGGCCCGACAGTGTTCGGTGAGTTGCGCGACGGTGACGTCACCGGTACGCGGCACGACCAAAGCTCGCACGACTTCCCCACGATAGCTGTCCGGCATTGCCACGACTGCGGCCTCCTGCACTCCCGGGTGCAGATACAGCACTTCCTCAACTTCACGCGGGAAGACGTTAAAGCCGGAAACCTTGGCCATCTCCTTCTTGCGGTCCCGAATGTAGAGGTAACCGTCGCTGTCAAACTCGCCGATGTCCCCGGTATAGAGCCAGCCCTCGCGCAGGGTGCTTGCTGTTTCATCGGAGAGATTGCGGTAGCTGGTCATGACCTGCGGTCCGCGCACACGAATTTCGCCCTTCTCCCCAACAGCGAGAACTTTCGTTCCCTCGTCCGTATCAACGATTTCTACCAGCGTGTCTGGCACCGGCACCCCAACGGAACCGGGTTTTCTGATCCCGTTTTGGGGATTGAACGAGACGACGGGCCCGGCCTCCGACTGGCCGTAGCCTTCTATCACCGGCGCACCGGTAGCCGCTTCCCAGCGTCTGAGCAGTTCTTCCGGCAACGCTGCAGAACCGGAGTACGAGAGATGGAGGCGAGAGAAATCGGTTCGAGCGAATTGCACCTGGCTCATCAGTCCGACGAACAGCGTGGGACTTCCGGCGAAGATGGTGATGCGTTCGCTCGCCAGAAGCTCAAAGACAGCTTCCGGCGAATAGCGTGGCAGCACAATCATGGTGCCCCGCGCATAGACCATGTTGTGCAGGCACATCGCTGTGGCATAAACATGGAACAGGGGCATCACGCAAAGCAGGCGCTCGCAGTCGGTGCGGGTAGGAACGAGTGCTTCGCGCTGGCTGATGTTCGTGGCAACTGAATAATGGGTCAGGTTCACACCCTTCGGACGCCCCGTCGTTCCTCCGGTGTACTGGAGCGTGGCCAGATCCGCAGGGGAGGGCATCGGCTGCGGCAGCTCCCTGTCCGCAGCCTCGCGCCAAGCGATCAGCCGCCTGCCGGCGGTACAGACGCGAATACGGTTTGGTATCGCGAACTCATCAGCAAGAAGCGACACCACATCATGCTTTTCATCCGCATAGATGATGGCGTGCAGATCGGCATCTTCGAAAATGGTGCGCAACTCGCGTTCGGTGCACATCGGGTTGCAGGGCACGACCTGGGCACTCGCCGCATGCACCGCGAACATCGCCACGCAGATGTCGAGCGAATTGCCCAACAAGATTCCGACGCGCTTGCCGCGGGAACCCAGACCGGCCAGTTCGTGGGAGAACCAGGCAATACAGCGAAAGTACTGCCCATAGCTCAGCCGTTCATCCTGACAGACAACGGCCTCATGGTCAGGTGCCTGCGCAACCGCTGCAGCAAGCATGTGCACGACCGTCGGGTAGACATCCGGTATCTTGTTCATGTATTCACCACTTAGCGTCCGATCTGGCGCGCCACCACAAGACGAATGATGTCACCGGTTCCGCCGCCTTACATCCGCCGCGTGATCCGCGCGCCCAGGCCGAGCAGTTTTTCTTCAACGCGCTCATAACCGCGCTCGATCATGTTGGCGTTTTGCACCGTGGACTTGCCAGTGGCGCACAGTGCCGCGCCCAGCAAAGCCATGCCGGCGCGGATGTCGGGTGAACTCAAGGTGGTGGCGCGCAGTTTGGCGCGGCCGCTGATGACAACCCGGTGCGGGTCGCAAACCACAGCGCGCGCGCCCATGGCGATCAACCGGTCCACGAAGTACAGGCGCGACTCGAACATCTTTTCGAAAAACAGCACATTGCCTTCGACCTGGGTTGCCAGCGTGATCATGCAACTCATCTGGTCTGTGGCGAACTGCGGCCAGGGGCCGTCGTCAATCACCGGCATCGAACCATCGTAGTCGGGCGTGATGCGCATCTCCTGCTGGCCCGGCAGAAAGATGTGGTCCTTGTAGAGCTCGATCTTCACGCCCAGCGTGGCGAAGACGCGTCGGCACATCCAGTAGGAGTGCAGGTCGGTTCCTTCCACCCTGATCTCGCCGCCGGTGGCTGCGGCCAGCGCCAGATAGGACGCCGCCTCGATGTGATCGTGGCAAACCTGGTGCGTGGTGCCCGTGAGCGACGGGACACCTTCAATGCTGAGCTGATTGGTGCCGATACCGCTGATTTTTGCGCCCATGGCGTTGAGCATGTTCGCCAGATCCTGCACGTGCGGTTCGCTGGCGGCGTTGCGGATCAGGGTTTGGCCGGCGCTGACCACGGCGGCCATCAGGATGTGTTCGGTGCCGGTCACCGAGGGTTCGTCGAAGAACATCTCGGCGCCCGCAAAGTGGTGTGGCAACCAGAAGTCATAGGCATCGTCCAGCGTCATGCTGGCGCCGAGCTTTTGCAGACCGTAGAAATGGGTGTCGAGCCGGCGCCGGCCAATCACGTCGCCGCCGGGCGGAAACAATCGTGCTTTGCCGCAGCGGTGCAACAAAGGCGCCACGCACAGAATCGACGTGCGCACCTTGTTGCAGAGCTCGCGCCCGATCTCGCTGGTCTTGAGTTGCGCCACATGAATGCTGACGCGCTCGCCGCTGCGCTGGACCTTGCCGCCGAGTTCCGTAATGACTTCGAGCATGTGACGCACGTCGACGATGTCGGGCACGTTGTCCAGAATCACTTCCTGATCGGTCAGGATGCAGGCGGCAATCATGGGCAGAATGGCATTCTTGTTGCCCGACGCGCGAACGGTGCCGCGCAGAGGCACCCCGCCTTCAATTTCAAATATGGACATGGTGCGGCAATTTTGCCATGGGTCGTCTTCGATTCATGTTACAAAGCTTCAACCCGTGAAATTCTGCGCTCAATGATTTGCTATGGTACTCAACTACATCTGGACCGGTTTCTTTCTGATTGGCTTTGTTGCCGCGCTCGGGCAGTGGCTTTTTCTGGGTGATGTGGAGGTCTTCAAGCGGGTTGTCGATGGCACTTTCGATTCGGCCAAGGTGGCGGTGATGGAAATCGCGTTGCCGCTGGCCGGCGTCATGACGCTCTGGCTGGGCATCATGAAGATCGGTGAGAAAGCCGGCGCGATTGACTTCATTGCCAGGATCATCGCGCCGTTCTTTGAGCGCATCTTTCCCGGCGTGCCGAAGAACCATCCGGCCAACGGACACATGGTGATGAATTTTTCGGCCAATCTGCTGGGTCTGGATAACGCCGCTACGCCCTTTGGTTTGAAGGCGATGGAAAGTCTGCAGACGCTCAACCCGAATCCGGATGAGGCCACTGATGCGCAGATCATGTTTCTGGTCCTGCACACCTCGGGGCTGACCCTGATACCGCTGGCCATCATGGCGCAGCGCGCCGTGCTGGGAGCGAAAGACCCTTCCGATATTTTCATCCCCTGCATGATTGCCACCTATGTGGCGACCGTGGTGGGTCTGATCGGCGTGGCTATTCGCCAGCGCATCAATCTGCTGCAGCCCGTGGTGCTGGGCTGGCTGGGCGGCATCAGCGCTTTCATCATCGCGCTGGTCTGGACCCTGAGCCAGCACATGACCCGTTCCGAAATCGAGGTGTTTTCCAAGCTCAGCAGCAATATCCTGCTGTTCTCCATCATCGTGGCTTTCATGGTGGGCGCCATGCGCCGGCGCGTCAACGTTTACGAGGCCTTCATCGAAGGCGCCAAGGGCGGCATTCAGACCTCGCTGACCATCATTCCCTATCTGGTGGGGATGCTGGTGGCGATTGGTGTCATGCGAAATTCAGGCGTTATGAACATGATCGTCTCCGCCTTTGGCTGGGTCTTCACGCAACTCGGAGTCAATACCGACTTTGTTCCTGCCTTGCCTACTGCGCTGATGAAGCCTCTGAGTGGCAGTGGTTCGCGCGCCATGATGGTGGACGCCATGAAGACCTACGGCCCCGATTCATTTGTCGGTCGCCTCGCCTGCATTTTTCAGGGCTCCGCCGATACCACCTTCTACATTGTCGCCCTGTATTTCGGATCGGTTGGCATCCGCAAGACACGTTATTCGATTCCGATGGGGCTGCTGGCTGATCTGGCTGGTGTAGTGGCCGCCATCTTTGTCGCCTACCTGTTTTTTCATGCTTGAGGGAGACGGAATCGCCGACATACAGACTCATATCGTTGTCATGCCGGCCCCGGATCATGTCCGGGGTTTCAACATCCGGCATCCAGTACGACGTGGCGCCTGGATTGCGGATCAGGTCCGCAATGACAAAAAGCAGGTGTAATGACAAAAGTCAGGTGCAATTACAAGGATCAGGTTCACTGACAAGCGGAAGAAAACTGGCGCCTTTGTGGTTTTGATCTCCCAAAGTACTTGTCTTCAGATATTATTGCCGGCCAAACTGTCTTAGCAAATACCAGGAGCATCGTCATGAAAGAGCGCGAGATACGTGATTTGATTGAAGAGGTGCGCGTCGGCAAGTTGCCGCGGCGGCAATTTATCGGGCAACTGGTTGCGCTCGGTTTGACGGCACCGATGGCATCCATGCTGTTGATGCACTCGGGCATTGCGCAGGCGCAAGCTGTCTCGACCTACAAACCGACCAAGCGCGGTGGCGGCGGTGCGCTCAAAGCACTGTGGTGGCAAGGCGCCACCCTGCTGCAGCCGCATTTTGCGTCTGGCACCAAGGATCAGGAAGGCTCTCGTATCTTCTACGAGCCACTGGCCGTCTGGGACAACGAAGGCAATCTGATACCGATTCTCGCAGCCGAGATCCCGACCCGCGATAACGGTGGCCTGTCAGCCGATGGCAAGTCGGTGACCTGGAAGCTCAAGAAGGGCGTCAATTGGCACGACGGCAAGCCCTTCACTGCGGACGACTGCGTCTTCACCTGGGAATATGCGCGCGATCCGGCAACGGCTGCTATCACGGCCGGTGTTTACAAGGACGTCAAGGTTGACAAGATCGATTCACACACGGTCAAGGTGACGTTCGCCAAGCCGACGCCATTCTGGGCGTCTGCTTTCGTTGCGGCCGAGGGCATGATCATTCCGAAACATTTGTTCGCTGCCTACAGCGGTGCCAAGTCGCGCGAGGCCCCGGCCAACCTCAAGCCGGTTGGCACAGGACCCTACAAGTTTGTCGAGTTCAAACCGGGCGACGTGGTGCGCGGCGAGATCAACATGAACTATCACATGCCGAATCGCCCCTACTTCGACAGCATCGAGATGAAAGGCGGCGGCGACGCCACTTCCGCTGCACGTGCGGTTTTGCAAACAGGCGAGTACGACTACGCATGGAACCTGCAGGTCGAAGACGAAGTCATGAAGCGCATGGAAGCCGGCGGCAAGGGCAAGGTGCACGTGATTGAGAGCGGCGACATCGAATTCATCCAGCTCAATCCGACCGACCCGTTCAATGAGGTGGACGGCGAGCGCGGCAGTATCAAGTCGAAGCATTTTGCTTTCAGCGAACCGGCGGTGCGCGAGGCCATGTCACTGCTGGCGGACCGCAAGGGCATTCAGGAATTCATCTATGGCCGCACCGGTGTGGCGACCAGCAATTTCATGAACAACCCGCCGCGTTTTCGCTCACCGAACACAAAATGGGAATTCAATATCGACAAGGCGAACCAGATCTTGGACGGCGCTGGCTGGAAACGCGGCAGCGACGGCGTGCGCGAAAAGGGCGGCAAGAAGATGAAGTTCGTCTTCCAGACCTCCGTCAATTCGATCCGCCAAAAAGAACAGGCCGTAATCAAGCAGGCTTGCCAGAAGGCAGGTATAGAGCTGGAGCTCAAATCCGTTACCGGTGCCGTCTTCTTCTCGTCGGATGTGGCGAACCCGGATACCTACGGCAAGTTTTGGTGCGACATGCAGATGTACACCACCACCATGACGCAGCCCGATGCGGAACGATTCATGGACCAGTACACCTCGTGGGAGGTATCGAGCAAGGCCAACAAATGGCTGGGTCGCAACATTTGCCGTTACCGCAGCGAGGAATACGACAAGACCTACCGCGCTGGCGAACAGGAACTCGACCCGGTCAAGCGGGCGGCTCTGTTCATTCGCCTGAACGACATGGTGATCAAGGACAACGCCGTGATTCCGCTGATCACGCGGCCACGTGCACGCGGCGCCAACCTGAAGCTGGTGTCCACGCTGTCCGGCTGGGACCTGGACTTCTCGACGCTGCAGAACTGGTACCGGGAAACCTGATCGCTTAAGCAGAACGCGCAGCCGTGGGTTCTTACATTTTTCGGCGGCTGCTGATTGCCCTGCCCAGCTTGCTTGGTATCAGCGTCGTGCTGTTCACCGTGCTGGCGCTGGCGCCGGGCGATCCGTTTGAGGAACTGGCGACCAACCCGAACGTGCCGGCTGAAGTGCGCCTGCTGCTGCGAGCCAAGTTCGGTCTGGACGACCCGATCTGGCAGCGCTACTTTCGCTGGCTGAGTGCAATGGTGCAGGGCGACTGGGGCTTTTCCTTCATCAGCCGGGTCGATGTCGACAAACTGATTCTGCAACGTGTCCCCGTCACGCTGGCGGTGATCGGTGCCTCGCAGATTCTGGCCTTGCTGATCGCGCTACCGGTGGGGATCTACTCGGCAGCGAAGCCCTACTCCTGGTTTGACCGCATCGCCAGCACGCTGGCCTTTATCGGCTTCTCGCTGCCAACGTTTTTTACCGGCTTGCTGCTGATCTATCTGTTTTCGATCACGCTCGGATGGCTGCCCTTTGTCTATAGCTCCGACATCTCGGCCACCGGCTGGCAGTGGTGGTGGGAACAACTGCGCCAGTCCATCATGCCGGTGCTGGTGCTGGGCCTGTTTCAGGCCGCGAGCTGGACGCGCTATGTGCGCTCGGCCATGCTCGACGTGATCCGCCTTGACTACGTGACAACCGCGCGCAGCAAGGGGCTCAAGGAACGTGTGGTGGTGATGAAGCACGTGGTGCGCAATGCGTTGATTCCGGTGGTGACGCTGGTGGCCATGCAGATGCCAGCGGTCTTTGGCGGTGCCATTGTCACCGAGCAGATTTTCCGCATTCCGGGCATCGGCTCGCTGCTGATCGATGCCATCCTGCGCAACGACACGCCGGTCATCATGGCGGTGACCTTTGTCTTTGCCTGTCTCGTGATTTTTTTCAACCTGATTGCCGACTTGCTTTATGGCTGGCTTGACCCCCGCATCAGTTACCGCTAGTCCGGCGGCTCCCCGTCCTCAGGTCTCGCTGGCGCGTGAGGCCTGGCGGCGCTTTGGTCGGCACAAGATGGCGCTGCTGAGTCTGATACTGCTGCTGACGATGGTGTTGCTTGTCTTCGTGGGCCCGATGGTCTGGAAGGTGGCGATCAATGACATCGATTTCACGGCGCGCCTGAAGCCACCGTCCTATGCGCACCCCTTGGGTACCGACGACCTGGGTCAGGATCTGCTGGCGCGGATTCTGTACGGTGGGCGCATCTCTCTGGCGGTGGGGCTGGCAGCGATGGGCATGGCGCTGCTGGTGGGCGTGACCATAGGTGCTATTGCCGGTATCTCGCGCGGCTCGGTCGATGCGGCGCTGATGTGGCTGACCGATCTCTTTCTCTCGCTGCCGCAGTTGCCGCTGCTGCTGCTGCTGATCTATCTGTTTCGGGAAGGTCTGAAGGTCCTGTTCGGCCCGGAGGTCGGGGTCTTCCTCCTGATCGTGCTGGTGATCGGTGGCTTTCGCTGGATGCCGGTGGCACGACTGGTGCGCGCCCAGTTCTTCTCGCTGCGTGAGAAGGAGTACGTGGAGGCGGCGCGGGCGCTGGGGGCGTCCACACTGCGCCAGGTGGTGCGGCACATCCTGCCCAACACCCTGGGTCCGGTGATCGTGGCTGGCACCATTGACGTGGCGGCGGCCATCATTGCCGAGTCCACGCTGTCGTTTCTTGGTCTCGGTTTTCCGCCTGACATCCCGACCTGGGGCCGCATCCTGTTTGATGCCAAGGACTACATGGACGTGGCTCCGCACTGGGCCATGTTTCCTGGCATTGCGATTTTCCTGACGGTGCTGACCATCAATTTCATTGGTGACGGTTTGCGTGATGCGCTTGATCCACGCAAGGTGATGTGAACGTGACGCAACGCCTGCTCGATATTCGAGGCCTGAAGACCCACTTCAAGACCGATGATGGTTGGCTGCATGCGGTCGACGGTGTCGATATCGGCATTGACCGCGGCGAGACAGTGTGCGTGGTGGGCGAGTCGGGTTGCGGCAAGTCGGTCACAGCGATGTCTGTGCTGAAACTGCTGCCCATGCCGCCGGGCCGCATTGTGGCCGGGCAGATCCTCTGGCAGGGGCGCGACATCGTGCCGATGCAGGAAGCTGCCATGCAGCAAATCCGGATGAAAGAGATTGCCATCGTCTTCCAGGAGCCGATGACCTCGCTGAATCCGGTCTATACGGTGGGCGAGCAGATCGCCGAGGGCCTGCGCTTGCATGAAGGACTGGACCGCAAGCAGGCATTAGAGCGTGCCGTGGAGATGCTCAAGCTGGTGCGCATTCCGACACCGGAGCGGCGCGTCCACGACTATCCGCACCAGTTCTCGGGCGGCATGCGTCAGCGGGTCATGATTGCGATGGCGCTCTCGTGCAAGCCGCAGTTGCTGATCGCTGACGAGCCGACCACAGCGCTGGACGTCACCATCCAGGCACAGATTCTGGACCTGCTCGCTGAACTCAAGGCAGAGCTGGGAATGGCCATTTTGCTGATTACCCACGCCATGGGTGTGGTGGCCGAGGTGGCGCAGCGGGTGGTCGTGATGTACGCGGGCAAGGTGGTCGAAGAGGCGGTGGTCAGTGAATTGTTTGCACATCCGCGCCACCCGTATACCCAGGGCTTGATCCGCTCCATTCCGCGCATCGACAGTGCACTGACAAAGAAGGTCCGGCTTGAGACTATCTCTGGTACGGTGCCCAAGCTCATCGCACCGCCCGAGGGCTGCCGCTTTGCGCCACGCTGCAAATTCGTCACACCGGCCTGCACGCTGGAAACGCCGGCCTTGCGCCAGGTGGCACCGGGGCACAAGGTGGCCTGCATTCTTGACACGGGCGCGCCATGACTGAACCCCTGCTGAAGGTCAACAAGCTGGTCAAGCACTTTCCAATCACGGGCGGTGTGCTCGGGCGTGTGGTTGACAAGGTGCACGCGGTGGACGGTGTCAGCTTCGAGCTCGACGCGGGTCAGACACTGGGTGTCGTGGGCGAGTCGGGTTGCGGCAAGAGCACCACCGGGCGTTGCATTCTTCGCTTGATCGAACCGACTTCGGGCGAGGTCTGGTTCGAAGGCAAGAATGTCACTGCCATGGGCAAGACCGAGTTGCGCGGCATGGCGCACGACATGCAGATCATTTTTCAGGACCCTTATGCCTCGCTCAACCCGCGCATGACGGTGGGCGCCATTGTGGGTGAGGCACTGATCATCCACAAGCTGACAAAAACAGACCGTGAGTATCAGGACCGGATCGTCGAGTTGCTTGAGACGGTGGGTCTCAGCGCGGACCAGATGCGGCGTTATCCGCATGAGTTCTCGGGCGGCCAGCGCCAGCGCATCGGCATTGCGCGTGCTCTTGCCGTGAGTCCGAAGCTGGTGGTGTGCGACGAAGCGGTGTCAGCGCTGGATGTGTCGATCCAGGCGCAGGTCATCAACCTGCTCGAAGACCTGCAAGACAAGTTCAACCTGACCTATTTGTTCATTGCCCACGATCTGTCGGTGGTGGAACACATCAGCGACCGCGTGGCTGTGATGTACCTGGGTCGCATTGTGGAAATTGCTTCGGCGCGCGATCTCTACACCACTCCCTTGCATCCCTATACCGAAGCCTTGCTGTCGGCGATGCCGGTGCCCGATCCCCAGTTAAAGCGCAAGCGCATCATGTTGCAGGGCGACGTTCCGAGTCCGATCAAGCCGCCACCCGGTTGCCACTTTCACACGCGTTGCCCGCTGGCCCGCAAGGAGTGCAGCATAGAGTCGCCAACGCTCAAGCAGGGCAGTGACGGCCATTGGGTGGCCTGCCACCTGCGCACCTGACCGGGGCTTAGCTGCCGCCTGCCACCCAGTCGATCAGGGTGTCCAGCGCTGGCCGTCCTTTTCTGGCCTCGGGGTCGTTGATGAAAGCGACCACAACCCAGTCCTGATGGCGAACGTCGCGCACGTAGCCGGCGACCGCCACCGCGTCCCTCAGCGTGCCAGTCTTGATTCTGGCGCGACCAGCCGCCGGCGATTCACGCAGGCGCTTGCGCATGGCGCCGTCGATGGCAACGATGGGGAAACTGCTGGCAAATTCTGCAAACCAGTTGCTGCGCGCTCCGAGTTTCAGCAAGCTGGCCAGTTGGCGGGCGCTGATGCGCTCCAGCCGTGACAGGCCGGAGCCGTTTTCCATCACCAGACCATCCGTGGCGATGCCGTTCTTGTTGAACCAGTGGCGAATCGTGCTATCGGCGTTGAGAAAGGTGTTGTCCTGGCGTCCCTCTTTGGGCAGTTGGGTGCCCAGGGTCAGGTAGAGCGTGCGGGCCATCAGGTTGTCGGACGCCTTGTTGATCGGCTTCACCAGATCAGCCAGCGTGTCGGAGTTGCGATCCACCAGCGGTTGTGCGTCCGGCGGCGTCAGGCCGTCCTTGACACGACCCTTCCATGTGCCGCCCAGTTCCTGCCAGTAGGCCTGCAGGAAGCGCTCGATATAGAGGTTTCGATCGAGCAGACTGAGCCTGGTTTTCGTTTTGCAGTTGCGGGGAAAGACGCCGCGCAGCACCACAGTGACGGTGTCATCGCTGGATGACTTTACCAGCGGCGCGTCCCAGTCGTCGTCCCAGGCGTCGCAGGGCATGTCCTTCAGCGAAAGATCGGTATCGATGAGAACACCCGCCAGCGGTGGCTGGGTGCGAACCGAGGTCTTCTGGTCGTTCGATTCGAGGCTGAACTCGATCACGTTGCCGTTGAGCACCAGTGCATCCGGGATGACGTTGTAGTAGGCCTTGGGCGATTCATCAAAGTCAGGCACCCCGATGTCGGGGCGCATCGGCTGGAAAAAACTCCGGTCCAAGACGAGGTCTGCTTCCAACTGCGCTACGCCCTGGCCGCGCAGGGAACGGAACATGGCACGCAGGCCGTCCCAGTTGAGATTAGGCTCACCACCACCGCGCAGGTACAGCGTGCCGCGCAGGGTCGCGGCATCAATGCGGCCCTGGCTGAGCAACTCGGTACGCCAGCGAAAGGTCGGGCCGAGTTCTTCCAGCGCCACCAGAGTGGTCGCCAGCTTCATGGTCGAGGCCGGGGCCATGGCACGCTCTTCCAGAACGGCCAGGCGTGGCGCGCCACCCTGAATCGGCAACACCAACGCGCTGATCGATGTTTCTGCCAGACCTGCGGTGCGCAGGGCGACGCCGACGCTTTCCGGCAAAATACCTTGAGCGTAGCTGGCACCGGCGGCCAGTAGAAGCAACGGGAGCCAGAAGAATTTTTGTTTCATCATGTCTTGCTTATGGGACGCCCATGCTTTGTGAATTGATGGCGGGCCACCCCGATTTTCGGTCACTCGCCACGATAGAGGGGATCAGTGTAGATCTGCGCTATGCCGGCACCAACAATTTTGTCGGCCGAGATCTGTACGGTCAACTTGACTGCGCCTGGCTGCACCGGCAGGCGGCGGCGGGAATGGAGGTGGCGGTTGCCTGGTTGAAGCGACAACATGGAGGTTGTCGACTGTTGTTGCTCGACGCCTTGCGACCGCATCGGGTGCAGGAGACGCTGTGGCAATGGCTGGTTGGGACGCCCTTGCAGCAATATCTGGCGGATCCGGCCAAGGGGTCTATCCATTCCTTTGGCATGGCGGTCGATGTGACGCTGGTCGACAGCGCAGGGATGGAACTCGACATGGGCACAGGATTTGACGACCTGTCCGACTTGTCGCACCCGAAATACGAGCAAAGGCATCTGGCCCAGGGCCGGCTTAGCCAAACACAGATCGACAACCGGCAGATTTTGCGTGAGGCGATGCTCGGCGCCGGCTTTTCGGGCATTTCGACCGAATGGTGGCATTTTGATTTTGGTGACAGGGTGGTGGTCCGGCGCGACTATCTTCGCATCGAGTAGCATCCGTGATTCCCCTATGTGAAGCGTAGGCAAGATTGTGTAAAGTAACCCCCTACCCTCGAATGGAGCATCCAAAGTGAAATTGAAGAAAATTACGCAATGTCTGGCCTTGGCTGGTCTGGCAAGCTGCGCCGCTGCGCAAACCTCCGAAGTCTCGCTGCAGCGCGTGGAAATCACCGGCAGTAGCATCAAGCGCATTGCGTCCGAAGGCTCGCTGCCGGTGCAGATCATCACGGGTGAGGACCTGAAACGTCAAGGCATCACGACCGCGGAGCAGTTGATCAGCACGCTCAGCGGTAACGGCAGTGGGCTGGACAATCTGGCCAGCAATGCTGACGTAGTGGCTGGCGCCCAGCGCGGTAACAACGGTGCTTCATCGGCGAATTTGCGCGGTCAGGGTGCTGCCAGCACGCTGGTGTTGCTCAATGGTCGGCGCGTCGCTGCCCATGGTCTTAATGGCGGCGTGGTCGATTTGAGTTCGATCCCGATGGCCGCCATCCAGCGCATCGAAATCCTGAAAGACGGCGCGTCCGCCATCTACGGTACGGACGCCATTGGCGGCGTCATCAATTTCATCCTGAAGAAGGATTACCAGGGCATGGAAGTGCAGGCGTTCAAGGACGTCACGCAACAGGGGGGTGGCAACATTGGCCGCGTCAACCTGACGGGCGGTGCCGGCAATCTTGAAAAGGACAAGTACAACGTGCTGTTCTCATTGGGGCGCACTGAAAATCAGGCGCTGCGCGGCGACCAGCGCGACTTTGTCAACACCTTCCAACCTAATCGCGGCCTGTCAGTCGATACACGCGGTACTCCGTTCGCCACGATTTTCCCGCTCAGCAGTTTGTGGACGGCCCTCAGCAACAAGAGCGGCGTTGGCCCGATTCAGCCGGGTACGACCACCGCCATGTCGGGCGGTATCAATGTGCTGAATCTGCCAGGCGGCGCGGGCTGTAACTCGGTTGACGGGCAAGCTGCCTATGACTCGGTATTGTGGGCGGTACCGAATGCCAAATGGGCTTGCGCCTGGGATACGGGTCGTGCGGCTGTGTTGCAGCAGCCGGTCAGTAACACGAACCTGGTGGCGCGCGGTGCGGTGATGATTGGAGAAAATCAACTGTACGCAGAATTCACCGGTGCCAAGGTGGAGTCGGCAAAGACCTTTTCGGCCAACCAGATTTCCAGCAGTGCTTCAGCCACGAGCATGTTCAGCAACCTGGCCTACCCGAGCACGGGGTCGTCATACAACTCGGTGTTCAATCAGCTGGTTGCTGTGTTTCCGACGCTGGAAGCCAATCGTGGTCAGCCACTGGCTTTCCGCTGGCGCTGTCTGCCCTGCGGCTCGCGCGAGCTAGACACCAGCAGCGAAACCGCACGTCTTCTGCTCGGCGCCGAAGGTCCTCTGCCGTGGTTCGCGGGCTGGGATTACCGTGCCGGTATTTCCAAAGCGACCAGTTCCGCTACCTCCGTCCTCGGGAATGGTTACTTCTACGGCAAGGAGTTCGCCGCCACCATCAACAGTGGTCTGCTCAATCCCTTCGTGCTTCCAGGCCAGTCCCAAACGCCGGCGGCTCTGGCTGCATTGGCAGCCACGTCAGCCAACGGCGTGACGCTGTACGGTGGCAAGTTCACGCTGCAGCAGGCCGATGCAACTGCCAGTGGCCCGCTGTTCAAGTTGCCAGCCGGCGACGTGATGGCGGCGGTTGGTATCGATCTGCGTACCGAAGAGTACCGCTTCAATGGCAACGCGACCGATCTGGCCACGCAGGCACGGATCTTCAATGCACCGTTTGACAGCATCAACACGCTGGACGTCGTCAAGCGCGATATCAAGGCCGTTTTTGCCGAAGTGTTGGTGCCTATCACCAAGCAATTGGAAGCAACGGTGGCGGCGCGACGCGACGATTACACCGGCTTCGGCAGCACCACCAACCCCAAGATCTCCTTGCGTTTTACGCCAGTAGAGCAGTTCCTGGTGCGCGGCTCCTACAACACAGGTTTCAGGGTGCCGACTTTCAACCAGTTGTTCAATGGTGTGACCGAGTCGCCCTACAGTGGCAAGGACCTGGTGGACCCGGCCAAATGTGCCACCGGCAAGGTGGACGCGACGCCAGCGTGTCAGGCAATTACACCTAACACGCTGACCGGAGGCAAGGCGGATCTGGGCCCCGAGCAGAGCAAGCAGGGTACGGTCGGTTTCGTCTGGGCACCAAGCAGCAGTTTCAGTCTGGGTGCTGACTGGTGGAGCATCAACAAGACCGGAACGATTCAGATTCTTAGTTTGACGGATCTGGTCAATAACTACGCCTTGTTCTCGCAGAATTTCATCCGTGATGCAGTTGGCAACGTCGTGCAGATTGATCAACGCTGGGTGAACGCCGGCGAGTCGGTGACCAGGGGTATAGACATCAATGCCAGCGCCAACGGCAAGCTCGGTGATGCCCGCTGGGGTGTCAATCTGGATGGAAGCTACCTGATCGAGAAGAAGTCACGCCTGATAGCAAGCGCTCCGTTCGGTGCCAGCGAAGTTGGTACCTTTACGCGTGCAGGTGACCTGGGTATAAGCTGGAAACATGCAATCACCGGCACCTACACGCGTGGCCCCTGGGTCGGCACACTGACTCAACTCTACCGCAGTGGCTACAAGGATTACGTGCTGCCCGGTGTTGCCAATGGCAGCATCGTACCGCCGGATTGGAACGCCAACGTGGCAGCCTATGCCTTGTATAACGTGAGCGTTGGTTACACCGGGATCAAGGACGTGAACCTGACTTTCGGTATCAAGAATTTGTTCAACACCGATCCGCCGTTCTCAGCGGCGTATGACAGCAATACGGGTGCCGGCAGTTCCTGGGAGCCCCGGATTGCAGACCCACGTGGTCGTGCCTTCACCTTCCTGGCGACCTACAAGTTCTTCTGATCCGGGTTCCGCGGATAACTTGAAGTCCTGCCCTGTGCCAGCCAATGCTGGTACAGGGCATTTTTTTGACTAGGGTCGCAGTTGCAGCGTCGAGCGAGTGCTCTCGATGCCAAGGCGATTGACGCAACTTACGACGATGGCATCGGGCCGGCCGAGTGCCGGATCGTTGTTCAGCACCAGTTCAAACTGGCTGGCTGGCTGCACCGCAAAAACCCAGCTGGAGCCATACCTCTTCCAGATCGAAAACCGGTTGATGGAGGGGTCATTGACTGTCTGGATGAGCACGCGCTCCGCTGCGTTCGAGCTGTCTGCCTTTTGCAGCGAAAGCTCGGGAGCATCAGGAACCTGTGCTCCCAGCCAGGGCGTGGCGGGTACCAGCGCTGCAGTGGCGTAGGGGCCGGCTTTCAAAAGCGTGGCGATGCCGCGCCTATCCTGCAACAGGGCAATCATGCTGAAGTGAATGTGGCCACCGGCACCGGCGTGCTCGCGGGTCAAGGCGATCTGGCGGGCGACTTCTTCAGGATGCCATGACTTTGGCGAGTTGTCGATGCGGCTGGTGAAGAGACCCGGCCAGAGGTGGCGCGACTGCGTGTTCTCCCGTGCCCAGGTCTGCAGCAGGACGGGAAAGGCCTGCGGCGTTTGATCGATGGGCCAATACAGTTGTGGCGCCACATAGTCGAGCCAGCCTTTGCTCAACCAGAGCTCGGCATCCGCATAGAGCTTGTCGTACTGGCTGAAGCCTGTAATCCCGGTCGAACGACGTTCCGGTCGGCCCAGACCAAAGGGGCTGATGCCAAAGCGGACCCAGGCTTTTTCCTGGTGGATCATGCTGTGCATCTGCTCGATCAGCTTGTTGACCTGCTCGCGGCGCCAATCGGCGCGCGCTGACTGACCCTTGGCCGACACGTAACGTTGCCAGGCCGGTTGGTCCGGAAATTGCAGTTCAGTCCCGTCTCCTGCGGGCACCGGATAGGGATAGAAGTAGTCGTCAATGTGGATGCCGTCGACGTCATAACGGCGCACCAGATCAGCTACCACGTCCAGCGTCCGTTTCACCGCGGCCGGCTCTGCCGGATCCATCCACAGCATGTCGCCGTACTGCTTGACCGCCCAGGGATGGGTGTTGGCGATGTGATTGCCTGCCAGGGCGGATCTGGCGCTGGAGTGCCGGGCGCGGTAGGGATTCAGCCAGGCATGCAACTCGATGCCGCGAGCGTGTGCTTCCTCGATCCACATTTTCAGCGGGTCATAAAAAGGCTCTGGCGCTTTGCCCTGGCGACCGGTCAGGTACTCCGACCACGGCTCCAGGGTGGACGGATAGAGAGCGTCAGCCGCTGGACGCACTTGCAACACGATGGCGTTCAGATTCAGCGCCTTGGCCCGATCGAGCATGAGTACGATCTCGGCCTGTTGCTGCTCTACCGTCAGGTTGGAGCGACTTGGCCAGTCGATGTTGGCGACACTGGCCACCCAGGCGGCGCGAAACTCGCGTGGTGCAGCCGGCGGATTTTGCGCCGCTGGTTCATCGGGAATCAGGTTGACGGCGCAACCGAATAGCAGAAGCGAAGAAGTCAGTGCGACCCGTCTGAGCATCGTTAAACCTTCACAAACCAGCGCTGACGCCACATCAGCCAGGCAATGCAAAACATGAAACTGTTGAAAAGCGTTGCATACAGCAGTGACGCGTTGACCGCTTCCAGTGGCAAGGAGCGAATGGCTGCGTACAGGATCGCCTTGAGCGAAAGCAGGCTGCCGTCAGCTTGAGTGACCTTGATGAGCAGCAGGGTCTTGGCAAACACACCGGAGAGAGCGAAGATGAACAGGGAATTCATGCCAAAGATGACACCGGGATGAAGCAGGCGGGCGCTGCGCTGTTGCAGCTTGAGTGAAGGGCTTGCATCGATCAACCAGTAGAAAACACCAAACACCATGAGTGCCCAGCCGTTCATGAAAATGGCATAGGACACGGTCCACAGGCTCTTGTTGATCGGCATGAAGCTCACATCAAGCACCTCGCCGAGCCAAAGGCAAGCCAGACCGGCGATCAGAAGCCACACTGTCTTCTCCGCCTTCGCCAAGGGCTGCTCAATCCAGCGTCCCGCCAGAACGCCCAGCAGCAGATTGCCCAGTGCGGGCAAGGTGCTGACCAGGCCTTCGGGGTCCCAGGTGCGGGACGCGCTCCATAGATGTCCATTGAGCAGCCAGCGATCCACAAACGCACCAACATCGCGTCCCGGCTCGAGCACACCGACGCCGATAACACCCGCAGCGTCGGGCACCGGTACGCGCAGCATCAAGACGCTGTACAGAGCAAACAGCGTCACGACCCAGCCGCATTGCTGGCGCCAGTTGAACCAGAGGACGATGGGACCAGCCAGCAGCGTGCACAAGGCAATGCGCTGCAACACGCCAGGAATGCGCACCGAACTGAAATCAAAGATTGGATAGAGGTTGAGGGCCAGTCCGATCAGGAACACGACGGCGGCACGCTTGCTGAGCTTCAACAGCAAAGCGGCCGGCGCGGCGCCGGCTTGGCTTTGACGGCTCAGCGACAGTGTGAGCGAGACGCCGCTGATGAACAGGAAGAAGGGAAAGATCCAGTCAGTAAAGGTCCAGCCATTCCACTTGGCATGCGCCAACTGCGAATACAGGTGAGCCCAATCACCCGGGTTGTTCACCAGCAGCATGGCTGCAATCGTGAAGCCGCGAAAGGCATCGAGCGAGAGCAGTCGGTTCGAAATCATGGCTCCCCGATGGCGAGCCTCAGGTTGTCACCGGCACTGGCCAGAAGCTCCCTGGCCCGCGCGGCGCTGACCTTGTTCTTCAGCGCCACGATAGCGGTCTTGACCTGAAACGCGCAATCCTTCAACGTCTCGCTCGCCAATTCCTCACTGGCGCCGCTGACCAAGGCGGTCAAGGCGATGGCGCGTCGAAGCAGCTTGGCATTCGTTGGTTTCAGGTCCACCATCAAATTGCCGTAGACCTTGTGCAGGCGCACCATCACGGCGCTGGAAAAAGTGTTCAGGGCGATCTTTTGAGCAGTGCCGGCCTTCAGGCGGGTACTACCGGAGATGAGTTCGGCCCCGGTATCCAGCGTGATGCCGATGTCCGCCTGCGCGCTCAGTGGCGCCAGCGTGTTGTTGGCGATGCCAATGCTCAAGGCGCCGACCGAGCGGGCTGCCGCAAGAGCGCCCATTGCGTACGGTGTATTGCCCGATGCGGCCAGTAGCAACACCACATCCAGTGCCGTGAGGCCGACGGCCAAGATATCTATCGAGCCTTGCTCGAAGTTGTCCTCGGCGCCCTCAACGGCTTGATAAACCGCTGAGGGGCCACCGGCCAGCAACGCGACGGCGCGTTCTCTGGGCCAGGAGAACGTGGGGTGCAACTCCACGCTGTCGAGCAGACCCAGGCGGCCTGAGGTGCCGGCGCCAACGTAAATCAGGCGCCCACCTTCGATCAGGCGTGCGGCAGCAGCGTCAACCGCTTTCGCCAACTGGGCGCTGACTGCGCGCACCGCGTGGACAGCATTGAATTGATCGTCCACCAGGGCATCAATCAATTGATCGGTTGGATATTGGTCCAGCGTCGCGTGCGCAGTGCTGGGAGTTTCCGTCTTCAACATGGGTGTTTGTGTCTGCTCTTTGGGATGCGCTGCACAGCTTACTTTATTCCGGCGCAAATTTTCGACCTGATTTCAACTATAAACGTCGGATGCAACAAGTCGACAAGGTAGCAAGAGGAGTCTGGTGGTGGGTGCCATCGCTCTATTTTGCGCAGGGCCTGCCCTACGTCGCGGTGATGACGATGTCGGTCGTCTTCTACAAGAACATGGGCATTTCCAATACCGACATTGCCCTGTACACCAGCTGGCTCTATCTGCCATTTGTCATCAAGCCACTGTGGTCGCCTTTTGTCGATATGTTCAGGACCAAGCGCTGGTGGATCCTTGCCATGCAGTTGCTGGTGGGGTCAACCTTCGCGCTGGTTGCGCTGGTCATTCCCATGGCCAGCTATTTCCAGTTGACGCTGGCCTTCTTCTGGTTGCTGGCCTTCAGTGCCGCAACCCACGATATTGCTTCTGACGGTTTTTACATGCTGTCGCTCAAGCAGCATCAGCAGGCGGCATATGTCGGAGCACGCAGCATGTTCTTTCGTCTGTCCATGCTGACCGGGCAGGGCGCCCTGGTTTTTCTGGCCGGGAAATTGACGGAACTGACTGGCAACACTGGCTTCGCCTGGTCTGTTGTGTTTTTTGTCCTGTCTGCGATGTTTCTGTCGCTATTCGTTTACCACCGCCTGGTGTTGCCGGTCCCCGCGGCAGACCGGGCTGTGGTCGGCGATCAAAGCCTGGGCGCGGAATTCCTGTCGGTCTTTCGGAAGTTCGTGGCCAAGAAGGACATCTCCCGCGTGCTCTTGTTCCTGCTCCTGTACCGGTTCGGTGAATCCCAATTGGTCAAGTTGGCGCCGCCCTTCCTGCTTGATTCGAACGCCAAGGGGGGACTGGGGCTTTCTACCGCTCATGTCGGCGTCGTTTATGGCAGCATCGGCATGGTGTCTCTGACGGTGGGTGGTTTGCTCGGCAGTTACCTCATTGCGCGCGATGGACTCAAGCGCTGGCTCTGGCCGATGGCGATGGCCATCAATGTTCCGCACCTGGTCTACGTTTATCTGGCACTGGCTTTACCATCCAACCTGTATCTGATCGGCGTGGCGGTTGCCTTTGAGCAATTGGGCTATGGCTTTGGCTTTACCGCCTACATTCTGTTCATGATCATGACAGCAGACGGCGAACACAGGACCGCGCATTACGCCATCTGTGCCGGCTTCATGGCTATGGGCATGATGCTGCCCGGCATGTTCAGCGGCTGGATTCAGGCCAGCATCGGTTACGCCAATTTCTTCATCTGGGTTTGCGCCGCCGCCGTCCCTTGCTTTGTCGCGACCGCCTTGATCAAGGTGGATCCTGCTTTTGGCAGGGAGCAGCGATGAAGTTCTTTAGGAATGCTCTGGCCACCGCAGCGCTTACCATGCGAAGTCATGGGATTGCCTGCATTTTCCTGCTTGCTGCGTTGATGAGCGATTGTTGCGCCGCCCAGAGCTCCGCCCTGCAAGCCAGACTGCAGGCGGTCATGAACGACCCGCTGAAGCCGCTTGCGAGCCTGTCGGTGGTGGCGATCCGTGATGGGAAGATGGTCTATCAGGGTTATTTTGGCAAGCGCTCCATTGATCCATTGAATTCTGCGCAGGGTGTAGCGGTGGACAGCAAGACGCTGTTTCGCGTCGCTTCCATTTCAAAACTCGTTACGACCCTTGGTGTCATGCAACTGGTGGAGCAGCGCAAGCTCGACCTGGATGCGGATGTCAGTACCTATCTGGGTTTCAGGCTGCGCAACCCGAATTTTCCTGAAGCGCGGATCAGCACCCGCATGCTGCTCAACCACACTTCATCGCTGCGCGACGATGGTGGCTATTCTTTTCCAATAGGACAAAGCCTGCAAAGCGTGCTTGATCCGCAGGGCGAAAACTATGGTGCAGGCGGACATTGGGCGCCATCGAGCGACAGCAGTGAGCGTGGCCCAGGTCGCTATTTTGAGTATGTAAATCTGAACTGGGGCGTGCTGGGGACCGTAATCGAAGCCGTCAGTGGGCAGCGCTTTGACCGCTACATGAAACAGGCCGTGCTCGCGCCTTTGAAGATCGCCGGTGGTTTCAATCCGGAGGAGTTGTCCGAAGACGAGATCGGGCATCTGGCAGTCTTGTACCGCAAGCGAAGCGGCGAGGTTTGGGATTCAAGCGGCCCCTGGGTGGCGCAAGTGGACGACTATCAGGGCAGGGTGCCAGCCGCTCGCGCTGGACTGGAGACTTACCGGCCCGGGCGCAATGCCACGCCCTTCAGTCCACAAGGCGGCTTGCGCATCCGTGCCGGCGATCTCGCCAGGCTGATGTTGCTGCTGATCAACGGCGGTGAAGTTGACGGTGTTCGCCTGTTAAGAGCGGCATCGGTTCAGGCCATGCTGAGTGAAACCTGGCGTCATGACGAACGGACGCAAAACGGCGACAACTACAAAGGCTTGTTCAACGCCTGGGGCCTGGGCGTGCAAAAGTTCCTTGATCTAAGTGCGCCGGGGCAGGGTGACCGCCTGGTGGCGCGCGGCGGTCTGACCGGTTACGGTCACCTGGGATTTGCTTATGGTCTCCAGAGTGCGTTCTTCTTCGATCCGGTCAAGCGTCTGGGCATGATCTACATTGTCAGCGGGGTCGGCTTCGATCCGGAACTCGATGCCGGACAATATTCGAGCCTGAACTCATGGGAAGAAAAGATACTTGACGCTCTTTACCGCCACGCCATTCTGGAAGTGCCATGAACCCAGCTGATATGACCACGGCAGTGAGACCGAGGAGTTTGTGGTGGTGGATACCCTCGCTCTATTTTGGCCAGGGTATTCCGTACGTGGTTGTCATGACCCTGTCGGTCATCATGTACAAGAAGCTGGGAATTTCCAACACGGATATTGCCCTGTACACCAGCTGGTTGTATTTGCCCTGGGTCATCAAGCCCTTGTGGGCCCCTTTTGTTGACATGTTCCGCACCAAGCGTTTCTGGATCGTCAGCATGCAACTGCTGATCGGCGCGCTGTTGGCAGGAGTTGCTTTGACGATTCCGATGCCACATTTCTTTCAGCTCACGCTGGCTGTGTTCTGGCTGATGGCGTTCAGCTCGGCCACGCACGACATTGCCGCCGACGGCTTCTATATGCTGGCCCTGAAGGAACACGAACAGGCAGCGTTTGTCGGCGTTCGCAGCACCTTCTACCGGATTTCCATGCTCGCGAGTCAAGGGGGCCTGGTCTTTCTGGCGGGCCGGGTTGAAGAGGCGACCGGCAATATTGCCCTGGCCTGGACCGTTGTCTTTTCGGTTTTGGCTGTGATGTTCCTGTGCCTTGGCGTTTATCACAAGTGGGTATTGCCCAAACCGACGAGTGACATGGAGCGCGCTCGCGTCACAGCGCCTATGCGTGAGTTCTTCGCCGTCTTCGCCGCTTTCCTGAAGAAGAAGGAAATTGCCGCCATCCTCGCTTTCCTGCTGCTGTACCGCTTTGGTGAGGCTCAGTTGCTCAAGCTGGCAGCCCCCTTTCTTCTGGACAGCACAGCCAATGGCGGGCTGGCGCTGTCAACGCAGCAGGTTGGCATTGTTTACGGAACAATCGGAATTCTGTGCTTGACCCTGGGCGGGCTGCTCGGCGGCTACGTCATTTCCCGCCATGGCTTGAAGCGCTGGCTTTGGCCCATGGTGCTGTCAGTGAATGTGCCACACCTGGTCTACGTCTACCTGTCGATGGCCGTGCCAAGCAATATCTGGCAGATCGGTGCTGCCGTCGCGATCGAGCAGTTTGGTTATGGCTTTGGTTTTGCCGCTTATCTGCTTTACATGATCATGATTTCGAACGGACCGAACAAGACGGCGCATTACGCGATCTGTACCGGCTTCATGGCCTTGGGCATGATGTTGCCGGGCATGATGAGTGGCTGGGTTCAAAGCCAGCTTGGCTATGCCAATTTTTTTGTCTGGATTTGTCTTTCTGCCGTGCCGGCCTTCACCGCGACCGCCCTGATTCGGGTCGATCCGGGATTTGGCAAGAAGGAATAATGGAGGCTTCATCTTCAAGCGATCTATTTCATGCAAACACACCATTTCAAAGCTGTTTCGTTTCAAAGCTTGCGGCCAGGCCCGCGCCTGTTGGTGCTCGGCGCTGTGCACGGCAACGAAACCAGTGGCACACAAGGCATCCTGCGCGTGCTGGGCGAAATCGACGCCAAGCTGATCAATCTGCTTGCCGGAAGTGTGACTTTTGTCCCGATTACCAATCCGCTGGCGTACGAGCGTGCTCAAAGGGCGGGTGAACGCAATCTGAATCGCAATCTGGCTCCAGCCGCAGAGCCCAAGGAGTTCGAAGATCACATAGCGAACTGGCTGTGTCCCCTGATGGCCAGGCATGACGTGCTGCTCGATCTGCACTCCTTTCAAGCAGTGGGGCGGGCTTTCGTGATGGTCGGCCCGGAAAACAATGCTGGGGAGTTGGAGCCTTTCACCCACGCCGAAGCGGAGGTGGCACTGGCTTTGCGCCTCGGCGTGAATCGTTTTGTTGACGGCTGGTTGAGCACCTACGCGCGCGGCGTAGCGCGCAGGCGGGCCGCCATTGGCGCTATCTCCAGTCGCGAGCAGGAACTCGATACGGACCCGCGCTACGGCGTGGGAACCACCGAGTACATGCGCTCGGTCGGTGGCTATGCGCTGACGCTGGAATGCGGTCAGCACAATGATGCTGAATCCCCCGAAGTGGCCTACCGGGCCATCATGAACACGCTGGCGCATCTGGGGCACATTGATGCGCCCCCGCCGCAGGCTGTGGCAGCCATTGAAGCCCTGCGCATTTACGATGTGATCGATAAAGCTCATGAAGAGGACAGCTTCAGCCGGCCCTGGTCCAGTTTTGATCCGCTTCAAGCTGGCGACCTGATTGGTACCCGGCATGACGGAACCCTGGTGAGCGCCGAGACGCCTGGGTATATCCTTTTCCCCAACGCCAAAGCAGGCGTTGGCCATGAGTGGTTCTATCTGGCCAAGACGAATCCGCGCTTGAGCACCGTCTAGCACGATGAGCGCAGCCCTTGGAATTGACGCAGGTGGCAGTCAGACCCGTTGGGCTTTGGTCGGGCCGGACCAGGGCGTCCTTGCCGAGGGCAGTGTTGCCGGCTTCAGCGCACTCCAACTGGGTGGCGAATCGGGTCGTCGTAAGGTCAGCGATATTCTCAAGAGTCTGGCTGATCAGGCTCTGGGCTGGGGCGGTGTGTCCGGCGTGCATGCCGGGGTGACCGGCTTTGGCGGCTTGCAGGAGCGCTCCGGGCAGATTCTGCATGCCTTGCTGGCCCGGCAGTTCAAGTTGCCTGGGGAGGCGGTTACGCTGAGCAACGATATTGAACTGGCCTGTCTTGCGGTATTTGAGCCGGGCATGGGCTATCTGGTCTATGCCGGCACCGGATCGATTGCTGGATTCATCGATGTACAAAGGGATTTTCACCGTGCCGGAGGACGGGGCGGCATTCTGGACGATGGTGGTAGCGGCTACTGGATTACGGTTGAAGCCTTGCGCAAGATCTGGCGTGCTGAAGATGAGAGACCCGGCTGCTGGGCCGATTCACCCATGGCGGTGTCACTGTTCAAGGCCATGGGTGGCCATGACTGGTCCTGTTCACGTAAACTGATTTACGGAGCCAGTCGAGGACAGATCGGCCAACTGGCAATAGCCGTTGCGGCAGCGGCCGACAGTGATCCTCAGGCGCGGGACATCTTGCAGCGAGCCGGGCATGAACTGGCTCGTCTGGGCTCTGCCATGGTGGCAAGGTTTGGTGATCGCCCCATCGTTCTTGCGGGGCGGGTGCCCGCGCTTCATCAACTGATCGAGCAGTCGATGAGAGAGCGCTTGCCGTCGGAGTGCGATTTGCGACTGACGAATCTTCAATCTCATATTGCGGCGGCGTGCCTGGCGCTGAAAAGGGGCTGACATGAAAATATTTTGGTTGATGTTTCTTGCTGCCTTGCTGAGCGGTTGCGCCAGTGGCCCGCGCATCGACACCAGTTTTTCTGCCGTCAGTCAGGATAGCCGTGTGCGCTTTTTGATTCTTCACTACACGTTTCTTGACTCTCCCACATCGCTGAAGGTCTTGACTCAGCAGCAGGTGAGTTCGCATTACCTGCTCGATGATGGCGAAGATTTCAAGGTCTACCGACTGGTGGACGAAGATCGACGTGCCTACCACGCGGGACTGAGCTCGTGGAAGGACAACACCAGGTTGAATGCCAGTTCGATTGGCATTGAGATTGTCAACCTGGCGTGGCGCGATTCGGCCGAGGGGCGTGTCTGGCTACCTTATCCCCAAGGGCAGATCGACCGTTTGATCTCTCTGGTGAAAGATATCGTGAAGCGCCATGACATCAGCCCGGATCGGGTGCTTGGACACAGCGACATTGCGCCCCAGCGCAAACTGGATCCAGGCCCCATGTTTCCCTGGAAGCAGTTGGCCGACGCCGGTTTGGTGTATTGGCCCGATGAGAAAGAAGTGGCACTGCGCCAGAAGGCGTTTGAAACCCAGCTGCCGAACGTGGCCTGGTATCAAAAGAAACTGGCGGAGCATGGTTTTGCGATACCGCAGACCGGCGAACTCGACGCTGCCTCGCGCAATGTGCTGATCGCGTTTCAAATGAAATATCGTCCGGCAAGGTTTGACGGAACACCTGACGCGCAAACGGCGGCAATTCTTGATGTGCTGACGACGCCCGTCGGGGGTCGCGTTCCATCATCTATGCCGGCAGCAACGAGCCGTTGAGGGGCGTTGATTCCGGGTAGCGCTACAGGACGGCGTTTTCCAGCAGGGTCAAAGTCTGCGCGAAGGTATCCAGACGCGCGTTGACGCCCAGAGGCAGCGTCATCTGGTTGGCGATATGGCCAAACGAGTAGCCGCTTACGGCGGGGATGCGCAACAGATTCAGATGACTGTCCATGGTTTCATTCAAGCTCAGCGACGATTCGCTTTCGGGAGCTTCGCACTTCTCAAAAACGCCCAGCAACAAGGCTGACGCTGTCCTGAGGCCCTGACTCAAGTCGAGTTGGGTCAGCATCCGATCGATCCGGTACGGTGCCTCGCTGATATCTTCGAGGAACAAAATGCGTTTCCGTAATTCTGCCGCGTACGGAGTGCCAGACAAAGCCGCCACCAAGCTCAGATTGCCACCGGTCAGGCGCCCGATGGCAGTTCCGTGGCGCCGGGTCCTGATTTGAAACTGGCTCGCTGTTTCAGCCTTGACCCGATTCTCTTCTGCCATCAACATCGCGTACTCTTTTTGCGGCTGCATCAATATGGCTTTCAGATGCTGCTTCGAATAGTCCGAAAACGTTGAGATTCCCACCGGACCGTGAAAAGTCACCAAGCGTGTCTGGCGATGGATTGCCAGATGCAGGCAAGTGACATCGGAGTAGCCAACAAAGATTTTTGGATGCTTGCGAATCAGTTTGTAATCGATATGAGGCAGCAGCGAAATGCCGCCCGAACCGCCAGTGGCAGCCCACACGGCCTTGACTTGTGGGTCGGCAAACATCGAGTGCAAATCTTCCAGGCGCTGTGCAACCGTGCCGGCGTAGCGGCCGCGGCGTGCCAGCACATGCTTGCCAAGTTTGACTTTCACTCCAAGATCTTCAAGGTTGCGCACGGATTTGTCGATGCCGTCCTGCTCCAGATAGCCGCAAGGCGTGATCAAGCCCACGACATCGCCTTCCTTCAAGCGGGGAGGTTTGATGAGGACGCTCCTCTTGATCGGATCCTTGACCGGGGCGGCGGCGGCAGGGAACAGGGAAGCAGCCAGAGACAGCGCAGCACCTTTGGCCAAGTTGCGGCGACTCAGTGGATTGAAGTTGTCTGATGAAGGTTCCAATGGTTTCCAATTCCGCCAGCGTCGGCACTTGCGATCAGGTGTGCTTTTTCATCAGCAGACCGGGTTCATCTGCCGCCATCACCTGGGCCGCCCATACTGCCAATTTTCCGGTATCCGCTCGCAGCACCTCCTGTTTGACCGCGAGAATTTGAGCTGGGTGCATGGAAAAACTGCGCAGACCCATGCCCAACAGCAAGCGGGTCAGACTGATGTCACCCGCCATTTCACCGCAGACACTCACATCCTTGCCTTGGGCCTGGCACTCGGTGATGGTGAGTGCAACCAGTTGCAGCACGGCTGGATGCAGGGGGTCGTAGAGGTGTGCTACCGATTCATCGGCACGATCAATGGCCAGTGTGTACTGAATCAGATCGTTGGTGCCGATCGACAGAAAATCGAAATACTTCAGGAACACTTTGAGCGTCAAGGCTGCTGCCGGAATCTCGATCATGGCGCCAATCTTGACCGGTCCGTAGGGAACGCCGCGGTTGTCCAGTTCGGCGCGGGCACGGTCAATGAGGGCAAAGGTATGCCGAATTTCGCTGGCGTGAACCAGCATCGGTATCAGCATCTTGGTTTGACCGTGAGCTGCAGCGCGCAGAATTGCCCGTAACTGTGTCAGGAACATGGCCGGGTCGGCCAGACTCCAGCGAATGGCTCGCAAGCCCAAGGCGGGGTTCAAATGAGCAGAGTCCTGCAAGGATTCGTCCAGCGGTTTGTCTGCGCCAACGTCAACTGTCCGAATCGTCACTGGCAAGCCGCGCATACCTTCCACAGCACGCCGGTAAGCCTGGTACTGTTCTTCTTCGTTGGGCAGTCGGCTTTGACGGCCCATGAAAAGAAATTCGCTGCGGAACAAACCAACGCCCATTGCACCAGCCTGGATGGCGCCAGGTGCGTCCTCGGGCATTTCGATATTTGCCAGCAATTCAATGGCCTTGCCATCCAGCGTCACTGCCGGGGTGTGCAGAAGTCGCGAAAGTCGGCCGCGATTGAGTTCGTTCTGGCGCTGTTTGAATCCGTACTCCGCCAGGATGATGGAGGAGGGGTCTACCACCACCACGCCGGCATCGCCATCGATGATCACCCAGTCGTCCTGGCGCACCAGTTGACTCGACAAGCGGGCGCCGACGACGGCCGGGATGTCCAGACTGCGTGCCACGATGGCGGTGTGCGAGGTTTTGCCGCCGACATCCGTGATGAAGCCGGCAAATACGCTTTGCTTGAACTGCAGCATGTCAGCCGGTGACAGGTCGTGCGCAATCAGGATCAGGGGGACGTCGACCGTGTCATCGAGCAGGAGGTCCTGTTGTGACTTCTTGCGTGCTGCGCGGTTGGGAGGCTGGGCGATCGGAGACGCCACGCCCTTCATGGCGCGCAGTACCTTTTCTGCGATCTGCTCCAGATCGGCCTTGCGCTCGCGCAGGTACGCGTCCTCCATCTCGTCGAACTGTCGTGCTATCACCTCGAGCTGCGTCGTCAGGGCCCACTCAGCGTTGTAAAGGCGATCGGTGATCCAGTGTTTGACACCGCCTATCAGTTCGTCGTCTTGCAGCAGCATCAGATGCACGTCGAGCAGCGCTGTCAATTCATGCGGCGCTTCTTTCGGTCCCATGTGCACAATGCTGGCTTGCAGGCGATGAATTTCATCCACCACCGCATTGCGCCCGTTGCGAACCCGGTCAATCTCAGCACTGACCTGGGAAGCCTCGATAAAGTAATGTGCAACATCCACCCGGCTTGACGCCACCAGTACCGCGCGCCCGATGGCGATACCGCGGGCAACTGCCAGACCGTGGATGGAGAAGGTCATTCACCCTCCCCGAACTTGTCCTCTATCAGTGCCAACAGGGCATCCTGCGCCTCCTGCTCGCGCTCACCGCTGGTCTCAAGTTCCACTGTGCTGCCAATGCCAGCGGCCAGCATCATGACGCCCATGATGCTCTTGGCGTTAACGCGTCGCTCACCCTTGGCAAGCCAGATTTCACAGGGGAAACTACCGGCCAATTTGGTCAGTTTGGCCGAAGCGCGCGCATGCAGCCCCAACTTATTGCTGATGGTGGTCGTTGTCTTGATCATTTTTCTTCTTCACCTGATTCTGTGGCGCTGTTGTCGCTACTTGCATGATGCCCTGTGTGCCACCAGCCATGGCACGTGCCACCAACGCGTCGAGTGATTCGTTTCGATACGTTACTGCGCGCAGCAACATGGGCAGGTTCACTCCGGTAATCAACTTTGAGTTCACTCCATCGACCAGTTTTTGCGCAATATTGCAGGGCGTGGCGCCAAATACGTCCGTCAGCACCAGGATCTGGGGGGTGTCAAGAAGGTTTAGCGCCTGGCTTGCGCCAACCAAGGTTTCTTCCGGCGGAACATTGGCCTGCACATCAAACGCCGCCATCCCCTTGCTCCCGTCGGGAAATACATGCAGCACACACTGGCGCAAGGCGCTGGCCAGTGGTGCGTGGGCGATGATGAGAATGCCGTTCATGTATTGGGGTGGGACTCAAATTCCGGTGTCTGCAGCCAGCCCGGTCTCCAGTGTTTCAGATACGCTGATTATGGCTTTTTGTGGTCAGGAAATGGATATAGGAAGCAACAGTACCCAGCAAAAAGACACTCATGGCCGCCTGGAAGGCCCACATTTCGGGGAAGCCCAAGGCTTGAAAGCCGTCTATGGCCAAGCCGATTCCCCACTGCACGGCAAAGATACCTGCAAATACCACCAAGTTGTAGGCCGAAAGCGCGCGCCCGGCCAGGGCTGGTGCAAAGGCCATGCTGACGGCCGGCAGTGCTAGCGCGATGACGGTGCAACTCATGCAGTAGAAGGCCCAAAGTGCACCAGAAAAGTTCGACAGACTAGAGCCGGCGCCGACGATGAAAGCCAGAAGAATAAAGCTCAAAGGCAAGCCGTAAGTTATCAATTGATCGGCATGGAGGCCGCGTTTGACCAACCATGGGTTGATGATGCCCCAGATCCAAAACGTGCATAACATGGCGACGTTGATCCAGAACATTCCCGTGGCGGCCTGAACGGAACTGTAACCGGTCACCTTGATCATCCAGGGGGCGGCCCATAGCGTTTGCATGGCGACCAATCCACCGTAGCAAAAAAAGCCGATGGGCGCCATCTTGCGGAAATAGGGGTGCTTCCAAACTTCGGCGTAAGTTCCTTGCGTTTGCGTCGGAATGCTTGAATCTCTCGTGCTGCTTTTCCATTTTGGAACCAGCCAGGCGATCAGTGCCATCGCTAGCAGCAAGAGGGCGGCCAGTCCCGCAAACAGGGCTCGCCAACCTGTTACCGGCATTAGCCACTGGACGGGTAGAGTCGAGGCAACCATTCCCATGGAGCCTGTCATCATCATCCAGGATGTGGCGCGCATCAGGGTGGAGGCATCAAACCAGCGGCGATATCCGGTTAGCGGTGCCATCAAGCAAGCGCTGACGCCAGCGCCGCAAAGTATCCTGGCCGCCAGGAGGCCGGGGAAATTGGTGGAAAAAGAGGAAGCCAGACTCCCCAGAACGGCGATCCCGAGGAAATAGAGAATCACCTTTCTCGGGCCGTGCCGGTCAAGCCAAGTCCCCAAGGGCAACTGAGTGAGTGAAAAACCGAGGAAGTAACCTCCGGCCAGCAAGCCCAGATCGCTCGCACTGAGTCCAAACTCCTGGCTGAGCGTCGGAGCCAGGGTGGCAGTAATGGCGCGGATCAGGGCCGAAAGAAAGTACGCAAAGGCAAAAACCAGAAAGACAATGACGGCTTCGCGCCTGGGCAGGATTGTCAAAGTCTGAGAATGACGCATCCGAGCATTATCTGTTTTCACTCGGCCGCTACAAGCGGGCTACCCAGAGCCCGGAGGTCGGCAGACCCGTCCGAGTCCCGGGTTTGAAAAAAGACTTACTCTTTGCGATAGGCGTCGTGGCATGTCTTGCACGTGCCGCCAGTCGCATTGACAGCCGTTTTGATGCTGTCGAGATTGCCGGTCTTTGCTGCCGTTGCGAGCTTTGACATTTCGGCTTGCATCTTGTCGGCGTACTCCTTGAACTTGGCTGATTCCTTCCAGATTTCCGCCTTGGCCCGAGTCTCACCCTTGTCGGTTCCTTCGCCGAAGGCGGCCCACGGGAGTTTGGCCACGTAGTCGGCTACAGCGGCGCTTTCGGCAGCGACCTTGGCGTCAAAAGGAGCCTTGCCCGATGCCATGGCGGCAACGCGTCCGAAATTCTGCTGCATCACAAAAAGTGCGTTCTTGCGGTACTTGATGGCGTCGTCAGGCTTGGCGAACTGGGCTGACGCTGTGGTGGTGAAGGCCAACACGGTGGCGATCAATGCGATGGAGGCTGATGTCTTCATGAAATTCCTGTCTTGATGTGAGGGTTGCAAAAACTGAAAGTAGTTGTGGCGGCTCAACGACCGGCGCCAACGGGGGCATGATAGTGAAATCAGCATTTGGCGTACGGATGCATTGAATCGACCCGTTTTTCAGAGGTGAATGACCAAGACCCATCAAACAGTGCTACACTGTGAGGCTTCCCTATTGAAGGGCAGTGCGGTTTAGAGTGATGAGTTGGTTGGCCTCTGACAACTTTTTTTTTGTCGAAGGTGTTGACTGAAAACGCAAAACCGTGTGATAATGCAAGGCTTCGCTGATCACAGTGAATGCTGAGTAGTTTGGGCTGACGAGAGTCAAGTTCAAGCGGATAGATCTTTAACAACATACAGCCGATAAGTGTGGGCGTTTGAGGCGAGAAGCCAAGTTCTTCGGAACTAAGTCTTAACTGACTTACAAACGCTCATGGAAATAGAAGTGAAGTTCACTTCAATTCCGTTTTTATGAGTTGCTCGAAAGAGCGAAAAAATTCAAGATCGAACTATAGAGTTTGATCCTGGCTCAGATTGAACGCTGGCGGCATGCCTTACACATGCAAGTCGAACGGCAGCACGGGAGCAATCCTGGTGGCGAGTGGCGAACGGGTGAGTAATATATCGGAACGTGCCCAGTCGTGGGGGATAACGCAGCGAAAGCTGTGCTAATACCGCATACGATCTACGGATGAAAGCGGGGGATCGCAAGACCTCGCGCGATTGGAGCGGCCGATATCAGATTAGCTAGTTGGTGGGGTAAAAGCCCACCAAGCCGACGATCTGTAGCTGGTCTGAGAGGACGACCAGCCACACTGGAACTGAGACACGGTCCAGACTCCTACGGGAGGCAGCAGTGGGGAATTTTGGACAATGGGCGCAAGCCTGATCCAGCAATGCCGCGTGCAGGATGAAGGCCTTCGGGTTGTAAACTGCTTTTGTACGGAACGAAACGGCTCCTTTTAATACAAGGGGCTAATGACGGTACCGTAAGAATAAGCACCGGCTAACTACGTGCCAGCAGCCGCGGTAATACGTAGGGTGCGAGCGTTAATCGGAATTACTGGGCGTAAAGCGTGCGCAGGCGGTTATATAAGACAGATGTGAAATCCCCGGGCTCAACCTGGGACCTGCATTTGTGACTGTATAGCTAGAGTACGGTAGAGGGGGATGGAATTCCGCGTGTAGCAGTGAAATGCGTAGATATGCGGAGGAACACCGATGGCGAAGGCAATCCCCTGGACCTGTACTGACGCTCATGCACGAAAGCGTGGGGAGCAAACAGGATTAGATACCCTGGTA
>JBAXFI010000006.1:0-74793 GCA_037139995.1 Comamonadaceae bacterium
GACCTCAAGGGCGTGCGCTCGGCGCGGCGGCGCTGAGGCTGCACCACAGGAGATTCAATGTGACTTTACGAACAGCCGCTTTTCTCGATCTGGAGCAGTGGCCACGACGCTCGGCTTTTGATTTTTTTCGCGGCTTTGACATTCCCTGCTTCAACCTGTGTACGCGACTCGATGTCAGCCGTTTGCGCCGGGCCGTGAAGGAGGCCGGTGTGGGCAGCATGTCGTTGGCCTATCACTTCATTGCGATACGCCTGGCCAATGACATAGCGCCGTTTCGCTACCGGCTGGAGGGCGACCGAGTCCGCGTGCACGAGCAGGTGCATGGCAGCACGACGGTGCTGCGTGAGGATGATTCCTTTGGTTTTGCCACACTGGAGCATCAGCGTGACTTTGCCCGGTTCTCGCAGCAGGGCGCCACGGCCATCGCCAAGGCGCGTCAGTGCGGAACGCCCTTTGAGCCGAACAAGGACGAAACTGCCACTGTCCACATGACGACTCTGCCCTGGCTGCACTTCAGCAGCTACTCGAACGCACGTCAGTGGGGAGTGCACGACTCCATACCCAAGATCGCGTTCGGCCGCATCGATGCCGAGGGTGAGCGCCTGTGGATGCCCTTGTCGGTGGAGGTGCACCACGCGATGATGGACGGCCTGCACGTGGGCCGCTTTGTCGAAGGCTTCGAGGCAGCGCTGCAGGAGCCGCAGGCTTGGCTGGCAAGACAGCCGTCCGATGGACAACCCTCATGACATCTGCAAGCAGCACGCGCACCTTTCTCTGGCACGATTACGAGACCTTTGGCACGCAGGTGCGGCGCGACCGGCCGGCCCAGTTTGCCGGCATTCGGACCGACGCCGAGCTCAACGAGATCGGTGAACCGGTCATGCTGTACTGCCAGCCGGCCAACGACTTCCTGCCCGATCCCGAGGCCTGCCTGATCACCGGCATCACGCCCCAGCTGTGTCTGGAGAAGGGCGTGCCGGAGTACCAGTTTGCTGCGCGCATAGAGCAACTGCTGGCGGCGCCCGGAACCATCGGCGTGGGCTACAACACGATCCGTTTTGACGACGAGATCACGCGCTTCATGTTCTGGCGCAACCTGATCGACCCGTACGGCCGGGAGTGGCAGAACGAGTGCGGCCGCTGGGACCTGCTTGACGTGGTGCGTACCGCTTATGCCTTGCGGCCCGAGGGTGTGGTCTGGCCGACCCGGCCGGACGGTAGCGCCAGCTTCAAGCTGACCGATCTGACAACTGCCAATGGTCTGGCACACGAGGCGGCGCACGACGCCCTGAGCGATGTGCGCGCCACGATTGCGCTGGCGCGGCTGATCAGGACGGCGCAGCCTCGTTTGTTTGACTTTTGTTTTGGACTGCACAGGAAGGACCGGGTTGCTGCGGAACTCGGCCTGCCGACAACGCCAGCCCAGGCCAAGCCATTCCTGCATGTCTCGGGCATGTTCCCGGCCACACGGGGCTGCCTTGCACTGATGTGGCCGCTGGCCATGCACCCCACCAACAAGAACGAACTGATTGCGTGGGATCTGAAGGAGGATCCGCGCGAGTTGGCATCGATGAATGTCGACGAAATCCGCTTGCGCCTGTTCACCAAGACCGATGCGCTGCCCGAGGGCATGACGCGCTTGCCCGTCAAGAGTGTGCATCTGAACAAGTCGCCCATGGTGATGGGCAACTGGAAGATTCTCTCGCCACCGATGGCACAGCGCTGGCAACTGGACCTGGATGCACAGCTCAGGAATGCCGAGAAGGCGCGCGACCTGCCCGACATGAGTGGCATCTGGCCTGAAGTATTCAAGCGTCCGAAAGAGCCACTACCCGATGTCGATGAGGATCTCTACGGCGGCTTTGTGGGCAACGCGGACCGGCGCCGGCTCAATCAGTTGCGGGAACTGTCTGCGGACAAACTGGCGGCGGCGCGGCCGGCGTTTGACGATCCGCGCCTGAGCGAGTTGCTGCTGCGCTACCGGGCACGCAACTTTCCGCACAGCCTGTCAGAGCAGGAACAGCAGACCTGGCAGCAGCACCGCAGCGCGCGCTTGCTGCAGGGCGAAGCGGGCGCCCGTACCCTGCAGGCGCTGTTCGATGAGTTGGACCGATTGGCGGAAAACGCCGACGAACAGGGCGAAGCGCTGCTGGGTGCGCTGTACGATTACGCCGAGTCGATTGCGCCGTAGTTTGAGCCCGCCCGCCGGGTATCTGGCAGCACCAGGCAGGATGATTGATATATTCGGGCTTGCTAAGCGCCAGATTTCCACACTGCGCGATTGAATCTGTGGCTGAGAACACCATGTCCGAAAAAAAGCCTTTTGAAATTGCACGCGAAACGCTCAAGCAGCTTTCTGTGCGCAAGCTCGCGCCGACGCCAACCAATTATCAAGACCTTTACAGCGAAGTCTCCGGCGTACCCGCCGAGCCTCCTTTCCCCGTGGAGCACCTGCGCAGCATCGCCCAGGAGCTACCCACGCGCACGCCTGGACAGCAACGGCAAAAGGGCCTGCTTGACTCGGCTATCGGTCAGCTCAACTGGGACGGTGTCAAAGCGGCTCTGGTGGCCTATGGCGATAGCAGCCCGGCGCTGCCGGCGCCGAGCAGCGCCAGTTTGCCGCCGCCGAGCGCGCCGTCGCCCGGCAGTGGATCGCTTGCTGCGCAGTCTCTGGCGACCGACTTTCTTGAGCAAGTTGCCCGCCTGATTGAGTACGCATTGCCCGCACTGGGTAATGATGATGCACGCTTTACCGAGCAGACCGAGACCCTGCTCAAGGCCATGCGCCAGC
This sequence comes from Comamonadaceae bacterium, assembly GCA_037139995.1. Classification (GTDB taxonomy): domain Bacteria; phylum Pseudomonadota; class Gammaproteobacteria; order Burkholderiales; family Burkholderiaceae_C; genus Rhodoferax. Next base: position 2,792 of record JBAXFI010000006.1, read on the forward strand.
CCGACGCCGATCTACTGGCACTCAAGCGGATGTTGGGCAATTTTGGCAGTCGACTTTCATTTGCGGCAGAAGACCAGGCCGAAATCAGAGGCACACTGCTCAAACTGCTGCACCTGATCATTGAGAACATTGGTGAACTCAGTCTCGATGATCGCTGGCTGCAGGGGCAAATTGAGGCCCTTCTGCTGGCTTCTTCACCGCCGCTGACACTGCGCCGGCTCGACGATGTTGAGCGTCGCTTGAAGGATGTCATCTTCAAACAGACGGAGGCCAAGGGGCGGGCCTTTGAAGCGCAGGAAGAAATGCGCCATATGCTTGCCACCTTTATTGTGCGGCTCTCGCAAATGACCGAGTCCACCAGCGCCTTTCACGGCAAGATGGAAGAAAACGCGCGCCGGATAGAGCAGGCCAAGACCCTGGCCGAAATCGCACCTGTATTGAAGGAAGTCGTGACTGCCACACGAAGCATGGCGCATGACAGCCTGAACGTACGCGACGAACTGCGCGGTATGCGGGAAAAAGCACATGCCACCGAGCTCGAACTGGTCAAACTGCATGAGGAACTCGACCGTGTCAGCACGCAGGCACGACATGACCCGCTCACCGGCGTGCTCAATCGCAAGGGCCTGGACGAAGCGGTGGAGCGAGAGGTGGCCAACGTGCGGCGCAAGGAGAGCCCCCTGTGTGTCGCTCTGCTCGATATTGACAACTTCAAGAGACTCAATGATCGATTGGGGCACGCCGTCGGTGACGGCGCGTTGGTGCACCTGACGGTGGTGACGCGCGAAGCCATGCGACCACAAGACACACTGGCACGTTTCGGCGGCGAGGAGTTTGTCATCCTGATGCCCGACACGCCACTGGCAAGTGGCGTCGAGGCCATGACCCGGCTTCAACGCGAGCTAACCAAGCGCTTCTTTCTGACGGGTAGCGAAAGGGTTTTCATCACCTTCAGTGCAGGGGTGGCGCAACTGGCGCAGGATGAAGCGGGAGCAGACGCTATCAAGCGCGCCGACCGGGCCATGTACCTGGCCAAACGCGCAGGAAAAAACCGCGTGCTGGGTGCCTGACCGAATCACTGCGTCCCGAAGATCCGGTCACCTGCGTCACCCAGACCGGGCAGGATATAGCCGTGGTCGTTGAGTTGACGGTCAATCGCTGCGGTGTAGATCTCCACGTCCGGATGCACCCTGCGCAGTGTGGCAATGCCTTCGGGGCAGGTCAGTAGGCAGAGAAACTTGATGGACTTTGGTTTCAGCGCCTTGACCCGGGCAATTGCGGCGACTGCCGAGTTGCCGGTGGCCAGCATGGGGTCGACCACGATGACGTCACGTTCCTGGGTGTCCTTGGGCATCTTGAAGTAGTACTCGACCGCCTGCAGGGTTTTCGGGTCACGGTACAGGCCAATGTGGCCAACGCGCGCGCCCGGCACCACTGTCAGCATGCCGTCCAGAATTCCGGTGCCGGCACGCAGAATGGACACCAGCACCAGTTTCTTACCGTCAATCATTTTGGCGGTCATGGTCTCCAGCGGAGTCTCGATTTCGACGTCCTGTGTTGGCATGTCGCGCGTGACTTCGTAGGCCATCAACATGCTCAATTCGTTGAGCAGGGTACGAAAGCTGCTGGTGCTGGCATCCTTCCGGCGCATCAGGGTCAGTTTGTGTTGCACCAGCGGGTGGTCGATCAGGTGGACGTGTTGGCTGCTGATGTCTGGGTGGCTCATATTGGTCTTTCTCAAAAAGTACAATCGATGCGATAGCGTAACGAAATTTTGAGGGATTTTCCGTGGCAGGACACAGTAAATGGGCGAATATTCAGCACCGCAAGGGTCGCCAGGACGAAAAGCGGGGCAAGATCTGGACCCGCATCATCCGCGAAATCACGGTGGCAGCCCGCGCTGGTGGTGGCGATCTGGCAACCAATCCGCGTCTGCGCCTGGCGGTTGATCGGGCCAAGGCCGCCAATATGCCGGCCGACCGCGTCAAGTACAACATCGACAAGGCCACGGGCAACCAGGAAGGCGTGACTTACGAAGAAATCCGCTACGAGGGCTACGGTATTGGTGGCGCGGCGATCCTGGTGGATACCATGACCGACAACAAGGTCCGCACAGTGGCCGAAGTGCGCCATGCTTTCAGCAAACACGGTGGCAATATGGGGACCGAGGGCTCGGTGATTTTTCAGTTCAAGCATTGCGGCCAGCTGATTTTCGCGCCCGGTACGAACGAAGACAAGGTGATGGAAGTGGCGCTGGAGGCTGGCGCGCAGGATGTGATTACCGACGACGATGGTGCCATTGAGGTCTTGACCTCCTACGCCGACTTTGAGAACGTCAAGAACGCCATGGAAGCAGCGAGCCTGAAGGCTGACGTGGCAGAGGTCACGATGCGCGCGGAAAACCCGATTCAACTTAGCGCGGAGGATGGCTTGCGCATGCAGAAACTGCTCGACGTACTCGAAGAACTCGACGACGTGCAGGAGATTTACCACAACGCCGAGATGGATAGCGAAGCCACATGAAAGTACTGGTTATCGGTGGCGGCGGTCGTGAACATGCGCTTGCATGGAAATTGGCGCAGTCGGCCAGGGTGGACAAGGTTTATCTGGCACCTGGCAACGCTGGCACTGCCCTGGACAGCCGGTATGAGAACGTGAATGTCACTGCCGTTGAGGAACTGAGTGCCTGGGCGCTGGCCAACAAGATCGCTCTCACTGTGGTGGGTCCGGAGGGGCCACTGGCGGCGGGTGTGGTGGATGAGTTTCGCAAGCATGGCTTGAGGGTATTTGGACCGAGTCGTGCCGCCGCTCAGCTGGAAAGTTCCAAGGCTTTTTCCAAAGCCTTCATGCAGCGCCACGGCATTCCGACGGCCGACTATGAAACTTTCACCGAAGCCGCTGCGGCGCACGCTTACCTTGATCGCAAGGGTGCACCGATCGTGGTCAAGGCCGACGGACTTGCTGCGGGCAAGGGCGTCGTGGTGGCCATGACGCTGGAGGAGGCACATCAGGCAGTGGATTTCATGCTTGGCGGCTCGCAGCAGCCGGGTCAGACGGGGGTGCGGGGGCCGCGCGTCGTGATTGAGGAGTTCCTGACGGGTGAGGAAGCCAGTTTCATTGTCCTGTGCGACGGCAGGAACGTACTGCCACTGGCGACCAGCCAGGATCACAAGCGACTGCTCAACGACGATCAGGGCCCCAATACCGGTGGCATGGGAGCCTATTCACCTGCGCCGGTGGTGACGCCGGATGTGCATGCCAGAGCCATGCGAGAAATCATCCTGCCGACCATCCGGGGGATGGAAAAGGACGGCATTCCGTTCACCGGCTTCCTGTACGCTGGCTTGATGATTGACGCCAGCGGCAGGCCCAAGACACTGGAATTTAACTGCCGTCTGGGTGACCCCGAGACGCAGCCCATTCTGATGCGCCTGAAAACCGATCTGGTCGAGGTGCTGCTGGCCGCCACCGAGCCCGGCCTGAGCGGACGCCTGGACGACTTCGAGTTGCAATGGGACCGGCGCACCGCCCTGGGCGTGGTGCTGGCGGCACAGAATTACCCGTTAGAGCCGCGTCGGGGGGATCTGATCACGGGACTGCCCGAAGAAGCCGAGGACGCCGTTGTGTTCCATGCTGGAACAGCTTTGAAAGACGGGCAGCCGGTCACAGCCGGGGGTCGCGTGTTGTGCGTCACCGTGCTCGCCGACAACGTCAGGCAGGCTCAGCAGCGCGCCTACGAAGTGGCGTTGGCCATTCATTTTGATGGCAAGCAGTATCGTACGGATATCGGCCATCGCGCTGCCAGGAGTTGATGTCTTATGTCGGCAATCGAGTTTCCAGGGCCGCCCGCCGTCCGGTTTTCTGGTAGCCGCCTGGCCCGCTGGGTCTTGAAGCAAATCGGCTGGCGAGTGCAATTTGACGGTCTGCCGACCCAGCAGGGGGTACTGGTGGTCTACCCGCATACCAGCAACTGGGATTTTGTGATCCTGGTGATAGCCAAGTGGGCGGTCGGCGTGTCGGTCAGTTTCTGGGCCAAGGACAAGCTTTTTCGCGTGCCGGTGTTCGCGCCCTGGTTGCGCTGGCTTGGGGGCGTGCCAGTGAGCCGGACCTCGCCAAGGGGTAGCGTGGGACAGGCGGTGGATCGCTTTCAACAGGCACGATCGCAAGGTCGGTACTTCTGGCTGGCGCTTTCCCCCGAAGGGACGCGCAAACGGATCCCGGGTTGGCGCAGTGGTTTTTACCAGACCGCTTTGCAGGCGGGTGTCCCACTGGGCCTGGTGCGTCTTGACTACGGCCGATGTGAAGTTCTGGCGCAGGATTTCATATCCCTGAGCGGCAATGAGGCGGAAGACTTCAAACGCATTGCCAATGCCTACGATGGCGTCAGAGCCTGCATCCCTGAAAATGCCGCCCCCATCCGTCTGCTCGATCCGGGCGTGCCACGCTCGGAGACCGTCGTCAAATGAGCATGAAGGAAGTTGCCAGCGCAGATCCGGCGGAGGTGCGCAGCTACCTGATGAGCTTGCAGACCCGCATCACGCGAGCGGTGTCAGAGCTGGATCGGAAGCCCTTCCTGGTTGATGCCTGGCACAAGCCGCCAACCGAGCCATTGCAAGGCGACGGCGTCACCATGATTCTGGAAGGCGGCGACCTGTTCGAGCGAGCCGGTTGCGGCTTTTCGCATGTCAGAGGCCCGCATTTGCCGCCATCGGCTACCCAGCATCGCCCGGAACTCGCCGGCGCACCGTTTGAGGCGATGGGCGTCTCGCTGGTGTTTCATCCGCGCAACCCCTATGTGCCGACGGTTCACATGAATGTGCGCATGATCGCGGCCAGCGCGCCCAACGGCGTGCCGGTGCGCTGGTTTGGCGGCGGTATGGATTTGACGCCCTGCTATGGGTTTGAAGAAGATGTGACGCATTTTCATGGCAACTGCAAGAGCACACTGGCGCCGTTTGGTGAGGACAAGTATCCGCGCTTCAAGGCCTGGTGCGATGAATACTTCTATCTGAAGCATCGCTTGGAGCAGCGCGGTGTTGGCGGCATCTTTTTTGATGACTTTTCCGAGTTGGGCCCCGCTGGCAGTCTGGCCATGATGAAGGCCGTGGGCGATTCGTTTCTGACGGCCTACCTGCCGATTGTCGAACGGCGCCAAGCCATGGCTTACGGTGAGCGGGAGCGGGCCTTTCAGCTCTATCGCCGTGGCCGCTATGTGGAATTCAATCTGGTCTGGGACCGTGGCACCCATTTTGGGTTGCAGTCCGGTGGGCGAACCGAGTCCATCTTGCTGTCCATGCCACCGCTGGTGAGTTGGTCGTATCAAAATGTGGCCGAAAGTGGTTCACCAGAAGCGGAGCTTTACAGCAAGTTTCTGGTACGCAAGGACTGGGTCTGAGATGCGGCGCATCGGCATTTTTGGTGGCGCCTTTGACCCGCCGCATGCCGCCCATATCGCTTTGGTTCGCGCCGCCATGGCTGACCTGGAACTCGATGAGCTGCGCGTGATTCCCACCGGCTATGCCTGGCACAAGGCGCGGCCCTTGAGTCCGCCGCAGCATCGGTTGGCGATGGCCCGACTGGCGTTTGCCGACATGCCCGGCGTTCTGGTGGACGACCGCGAGACCCGACGCGAGGGTCCGAGTTACACGGTCGACACCCTGCGTGAATTGAGCTCCCAATGGCCCGACGCCGAGCTGTTCCTGCTGATGGGGGAAGACCAGGCGCGGGCGCTGCCCAGCTGGCGTGCCTGGCAGGAAATCCTGCAGCTCGCTATAATTTACGTAGCTGACCGGGGCGACTGGAACAAAAGCAAACCCCGTTTTGTCGCGCCAAAAGTGTACGAATCACGTTTCAAACGGCTGCAAATGCCGCATTTGCCCGTCAGTGCCACCGATATTCGAACCCGAATTGCAACACATCAAAGCCTGGAAGATCTGGTTTTTGAGTCCGTTGCGCGTTATATTGATCACCACCACCTTTACCAGACCGCTTGATGACTACGACCACCCTTGAAAAAAAAGACATTCAAAAACTCCAACGTGCCATTGTGGATGGCCTCGAAGACGTCAAAGCACAGGATATTGTGGTATTTGACACCGAGCATCTGTCAAGTCTGTTTGAACGCGTGATCATCGCCTCGGGAACCTCCAACCGGCAAACCAAGGCGCTGGCCGGTAGCGTGCGTGACGCACTGCGCGATGCCGGCTTTGCCAAACCCCGGATCGAGGGTGAAACCAATGGCGAGTGGATCATCGTCGACTGTGGAGCAGCCGTGGTTCACGTCATGCAGCCCAATTTTCGGCAGTATTACAACCTGGAAGAGCTTTGGGGCGACAAGCCGGTGCGCCTGAAATTTGGTGCGCTCAAGCCGGTCGTGAAGACGCCAGTCAAAGCCACGCCTGCCAAGAAGGCCGCGGCCAAACCTGTGGATGGCCTGAAGCGCTCCAATGCGGCCAAGAAGGGGGTGCAGGAGGCGTTCCCATCCAAGGCGCAGGTGCGCAAGGCGGTGGCTGTTAAGACCGCGGCCGCCAAGAAACCGACCAGCAAGGTGCCCGCCGTCAGGGCGCCTGCCAAGGCCAGCGTCGGTGTCAAGCCGGCAGCCAAGAAAGTCGCTGTCAAGAAGCCGCCGACGCGCAAGACCTGAAAGGCAGCGCGGTGCGACTGCTGATTGTTGCGGTGGGCCAGCGGGTGCCGGATTGGGCACAGACAGCGTGGGACGATTACGCCAAGCGTTTCCCGCACGATCTCAAACTGGAGCTTCGAGCCGTCAAGACCGAACCACGGGCTTCCAAAACCGTGGCCGCGCTGTATGCGGCTGAGCGCGGCCGCATCGAAGGCGCGCTACCCAAAGGCTGCCGCATTGTGGCCCTCGATGAACGCGGCAGTGCATTGACGACCCAGGCGCTGGCCGGCAAGTTGCAGCAGTGGCAACTGGAGGGTGATGATGTCGCGCTGGTCATCGGCGGGCCCGACGGGCTTGATCCGGCCTTCAAGCAGGCGGCGCATGAGCGCATCCGCCTGTCGGACCTGACGCTGCCGCACGCCATGGTCAGGGTGTTGTTGATTGAACAACTCTATCGCGCCTGGTCCATCAATGCCAACCATCCTTATCACCGAGAGTGATTTCCTGGTTCTGCCGTGAACAAATTCATCTACCTTGCATCGCAGAGTCCGCGCCGGCGCCAGTTGCTCGAACAACTTGGTGTGGCTTATCAACTGCTGCTGCCAGACCTGGAAGAAGACAGTGAGGCGCTTGAAGCGGTGCATGCAAACGAGGCGCCAGCGCTCTATGTTCAGCGCGTCACGCAGCTCAAGCTCGACGCCGCCCTGCTGCGGCTCAAGCGACGTGGCTTGCCGGCGGCAGCTATCCTCTGCTCCGACACCACCGTGGCATGCGGGCGCACCATTTTTGGCAAGCCGGCAGATGAGATAGATGCCTGTCGCATGCTGAGCGAGCTTTCGGGCCGGACGCACCGCGTCCTGACGGCCGTGGCGCTGGGCACAGCGCGCAAGCGTGCGCAGGTGCTTTCGAACTCGCGCGTCACGTTTGCGAGTCTGACGGCCGCTCAGATCAGGCACTATGTCGGCAGCGGCGAACCCATGGGCAAGGCCGGCGCCTACGCCGTGCAGGGCAGGGCAGCGGCCTTCATTTCACATTTGAGCGGTAGTTACTCTGGCATCATGGGGCTACCCATGTATGAGACCGCTGCCTTGCTGCAGTCTTTTGGAATACATTCATCAGTATGCAAGAAGATATATTGATCAACTGGTCGCCGCAGGAGACGCGCGTCGCCATTGTGGAAAACGGTGCCTTGCAGGAACTGCACGTCGAGCGCTCGCTGGAGCGCGGCCTGGTCGGCAATGTCTACCTGGGCAAGGTCGCCAGAGTGCTGCCTGGCATGCAGTCTGCGTTCATTGATATCGGCCTGGAGCGCGCCGCCTTCCTGCATGTGGCCGACGTCTGGCATCGACAGCCCGATGGTGAGCCGCCGAGCATGGCGCGCAATACGCAGCCGCAGCTGCCCATCGAGAAGCAGATTTTCGAAGGCCAGGCCCTGATGGTGCAGGTGATCAAGGACCCGATCGGATCCAAGGGTGCGCGACTGTCAACCCAGATCAGCATCGCCGGGCGTATGCTGGTGTTTTTGCCGCAGGACGATCACGTCGGGGTGTCACAGAAAATTCCGGTGCAACAACGTGATGAACTGCGCTCACGCCTGCAGGGGCTGGCCGGCCTGCAGGGTGGTGGTTTCATCCTCAGAACCAATGGTGAGGACGCGACGGATGCCGAACTGTCGGAGGACATCGGCTACTTGCGCAAGGCATGGGCGCGCATCCGGCAGGCCTCGGTGTCGCTGCCGCCTCTGTCCATCCTGCACCAGGATCTGAATCTGTTGCAGCGCGTGTTGCGCGATCTGGTGGGTGAAAACACGCACAGCATCAAGGTCGATTCGAGCGAACAGTTTGAGCTACTCAAGGCCTTCGGCCTCGAGTTCATGCCCGCTGCCGCCCAAAAACTCCAGCATTACCGGGGTGAGCGCCCGATTTTTGATCTCTATGCGATTGATGAAGAAATTGCCAAGGCGCTGGGGCGTCGGGTTGAACTGAAGTCTGGCGGTTATCTGATCGTGGATCAGACGGAAGCGCTGACGACGGTGGACGTCAATACCGGTGGCTTCGTCGGCGCGCGCAATTTTGATGACACGATCTTCAAGACCAACCTGGAGGCGGCGCAGGCGATTGCGCGGCAATTGCGACTGCGCAATCTGGGTGGCATCATCATTGTTGACTTCATTGATATGGTGCGCGAGGATCACCGCGAGTCGGTGCTGGCGGAATTTCGCAAGCAGCTGGCGCGTGATCGCGTCAAGACCATGGCCGGTGAGTTTTCCCAACTCGGTCTGGTCGAGATGACGCGAAAAAGAACGCGTGAGTCCCTGGCGCAGCTACTCTGCGAACCCTGCCCCGCATGCGCTGGCAAGGGGATCGTGAAAACGCCGCGCAGCGTGACCTACGATATTTTTCGCGAAATCCTGCGCGAAGCCCGCCAGTTCAACCCGCGTGAATTTCGCGTCGTGGCCTCACCCAAAGTGATCGAACTGTTTCTGGACGAAGAAAGCCAGCACCTGGCGGGTTTGAGCGAGTTCATCGGCAAGCCCGTATCCCTGCAGAGCGAGAGCGCGATGGGGCAAGCGCAGTACGATATCGTCCTGCTGCAGTAGCTGGGTCCAGTCGCCTTATGTCAAGTCTTCAAACTGCCAATCGACTGCCAATTCCGATTCTGACCTACCACCAGATTGCACCGAGTCCGGCCCGCGGTGCGGGTTTTCGAAGTTTGTATGTGGCGCCGGCCGCTTTTTCGCGACAGATGGCCTGGCTTCATCTATTGGGCTATCAGGGCCTGTCAATGTCCGCATTGATGCCGTATCTGAGAGGTGAACGTGTTGGCAAGGTCGTAGGCATCAGCCTGGATGATGGCTATCTGAACAATCTGACTCACGCCATGCCGGCCTTGCAGCGCTACGGCTTTTCATCGACCTGCTACGTTGTGAGTCAGTATCTGGGCAGTATCAATGAGTGGGATCGGCAGTCGGGCATTGCGCCGGCGCCGCTCATGAATGCGGGTGAATTGCGTCAGTGGGTGCAGGGCGGGCAGGAAGTAGGCGCGCATACCCGTCACCATGTCCACCTGACACAAACCGACCTGGCCGAGAGCAGGGATGAGATGGCTCTGTGCAAGGCAGAGCTTGAGGCTGTGATCGACATGCCGGTAGAGCACTTTTGTTACCCCTATGGTGAATTCCATTCAGAGCACGCTGCGCTGGCGCGCTCAAGCGGTTTTGTATCGGCTACCACGACGGTGCGTAGTCGCTGCCAGCGTGGCGAAGACCTGATGCAACTGCCGCGTGTGCCGGTACTGCGTGCAACTACGCTGCCATTGCTCTGGCTCAAAGTGGGCACCGCTTATGAAGACCGGAGACGCCTGGCATGAGCAAAGTGCCAGGTCGTCTGCGTATAGCCGTGCTGAACCGCGTGTTCTCGCCAACCGGCGGCGGCGCCGAACGCTACTCGATCGCCCTGGTTGAGCAGTTGGCGCAGCGTCACGAGATTCACATATTTGCCCAGCAAACTGATCATCACTGGCCCGGCGTCACCTACCACACGATGTCTTCGCCCATGAACCGACCGCGCTGGATCAACTTGCTGTGGTACGCGGTGACGACCTGGTGGGCAACGCGCCGTGGTTTTGACATCGTGCATTCGCACGAGAATATCTGGCATGGCCAGGTACAGACGGCGCATGTGCTGCCACTGAAATACAACCTGTTTCGGGATCGCTCCGGTTGGCGCCGGGCGCTGCGCTGGCTCAAGGTGGCAAGCAGTCCGCGCTTGCTGGCCTATCTTCTGATGGAGTATTTTCGCTTTGCGCCAGCCCCTCGCAAAGCCGTTGTGGTGACTTCGCCGACTCTGAAAGCGCTTGTCAGTCAGACCTACCCGTCCAGTGTCGTTTCGCTGCTTTCTCCAGGGGTGAACTTGCCGGAATCGGCCATCGATCGCCAGGGCGCCAGAGCCGAGTTGGCGCTGCCGACGCTGGGGTTTTTGCTGGCCTTTGTTGCCAACGACTATCAGAAGAAGGGTTTGTCAACTGTGCTGGACGCACTCAAGTCCTTGCCGGTTGAGCTTGAACTTGCTGTCGTTGGCAACCCTTCGCAGGCAGAAAAATTCGAGCGTAAGGCGCAGCTTATGGGCCTGGCCGGACGGGTCCATTTTCTGGGGCAGCTCAGCGATGTATCGCCCCTGTACCGGGCTGCCGATGTCTTGGTGCATCCCACGCTGGAAGATACTTTTGCGATGGTGGTGCTGGAAGCTATGGCGCATGGATTGCCAGTTGTCGTAAGCGATGAGCGTTACTGCGGCATTTCCGGTCTGCTCTCGCACGGTGTCAACGCCATGATTCTGTCTTCGCCAACGGACGCTGCTGGACTGGGCGCTGTGCTGGCACGCCTGCTTGATGATGCGAGCCTGCGCGAAGCGCTGGCGGTCAGCGCGCGCGAGTTCGCACAGCAGCGGGCCTGGCCCAGCATTGCTGCCGAGCAGGAGCGGATGTATTTCGAGCTGTCTGACTGCACGCCATGAAACTCACTGCACAAGCACTACCGCCACTGCACTTGTTTTCCATTGTCATTCCGACTTGGAACAACCTGAGGTTTCTGAAGTTGTGTGTTGGCAGTGTCAGGGCGCACAGCGCTTTTGAGCATCAGATCATTGTTCATGTCAATGACGGTAGTGACGGCACGCTGGAATGGGTGCGCTCCGAGGGTTTGGCGCACACCCATTCGGACGAGAACGCTGGTATCTGCTTGACCGTCAATCAGGCGGCGGCGCTGGCACAGCATGAACTCATTGTTTACCTCAACGATGACATGTATTGCTGTCCACAATGGGATACCCGACTGCTGGAGAAAGTTCGGCAGATTGGGCACGATGGATTCATGCTGTCGGGGACCATGATCGAGCCGGTTGATTCCGGCAACCGCTGTGTCAGCATTCATGACTTTGGGCCTGACGCGCAAACGTTTGATGAACAGCGTTTGCTCACGCAGTACCAGACCCTGAGCAAGCCGGACTGGTATGGCGCAACCTGGCCGCCAACGCTGGTGCACCGGCGCTGGTGGCATGCGGTGGGTGGTTTCAGCGCCGAGTTCAGCCCCGGCATGAGCAGTGACAACGATTTTTCCATGAAGATGTGGGCCGCCGGCTGCCGTGTCTTTCTTGGCGTTGGCGACAGTCTGGTCTATCACTTTCGCTGCAAGAGTACCGGCCGCATCGTCAAGAACGATGGACGAAAGCAGTTCATGCGCAAATGGGCAATGACTTCATCCCTGTTTGATCGCTTCTATCTTCGTCGGGGCCAGCCTGCGGGGCGGCTCACTCTGACCGAGCCTGAAGAAAGCGCAGAGTTCCGCCGCAAACGCCTATTCAGCAGAATCAAGGCCTGGCTGGCTTAATCGTTCTGTTGCGCATCAGGCGCAGAAAAACCCATGCGGTAGAGCTGTGCATACGCTCCCTGTGCGGCCAGCAACTGGGCATGGCTGCCAGATTCCAGAATCCGGCCCCTGTCCATCACGATGATGCGATTGGCATGCTGTATGGTCGACAGTCGATGCGCTATCACCAGTGTGGTTCGCCCTTGCATCAGGCGCTGCAGGGCGTCCTGAATGGCACGCTCCGACTCGGCGTCCAATGCGGAGGTGGCCTCGTCAAGAATCAGAACTGGCGCGTCCTTGTAGAGCGCCCTGGCGATGGCCAGGCGCTGGCGTTGCCCGCCCGAGAGTTGCATGGCGTTGTGACCAACCAGGGTGTCGATGCCGTTCGGGAGTTCTGCCATCAAGTCGGTCAGGTTGGCCGCCTGCAGGCATTCCAGAACACGCTGGCGGTCCATCTCCTGCCCCAGCGCGACGTTGACGGCAACGCTGTCATTGAGCATCAGAACATGTTGACTGACCAGCGCAAACTGGGTGCGCAGCGAAACCAGATTCCAGTCCTGCAGGGCATGGCCATCGAGCTCGATGCTGCCCGAACTCAAATCGATAAAGCGCGGCAGCAGACTGACCAGCGTCGTCTTGCCCGACCCCGAGGCGCCTGCCAGCGCAACAATCTCGCCCGGCTGCACTTCCAGACTGAACTGGTCGAGGGCTGGTGTCGTGCTCTCAGGGTATCTGACGCAGGCTTGATCGAAACGCAGGTGGCCCTGTGCTTTGGCTTTGGAAAAACTGCCGCCGGTCTCGCTGGCGGTCAGGCTGATCAGGTCCAGTCCGCGTTCCATCGCTGCCAAGCCGCGCGTGATCGGGTTGGCCAGTTCGGACAGGTGCTTGATCGGCGCCAACAGCATCAGCATGGCGCTGACAAAGGAGGCAAAACTGCCGACCGAAATTCCCTGCCCCGCGCTTTGCGCCAGTGCGACCGAAATCACGGCAGACAAGGCGAAGGCGGCGAGCATCTGGGTCAAAGGCGTCATGGCCGCCGACGCAGTGGTTGACTTCATCGACAGTCGCTGCAGCGAAGCCCCCAGCAGGTGAAAGCGTCTGGCCTGCGATGCCTGCGCCGCCTGCAGGCGCACATCGCGATGAGCCAGCACATTTTCCTCAACCACATAGGCCAAGGCATCGGTCGCGTCCTGGCTGTCTTTGGTCAGCCGGTACAAGCGCCGGGAAAGTGTGCGCATGACGAACGCGACCGCCGGAAAGAGGACCGTGACAATCAGAGTCAACTTCCAGTTCTCGTACAGCAGGTAGCCCACCAGGGCCAGCAAGGTCAGACTGTCGCGCAACAGCGTGGTCAGGGAGTTGACCAGCAGCACCGAGCCGGTCTGAACCTCATAGACGAGGGTGTTGGCCAGGGCGCTGGACGACTGCTGGCGAAACAGGCTGAGTCTGGCATCCAGCAGTTTGTCAAACATGGCACTGCGCATCAGCAGCAGGCCGCGGTTGGTGACCTTGGCCAGTGCCAGTTGCGCCAGGAAACTGGCCAACCCTCGCACGCCGAAAAGCAGGATAAGGACCACCGGCACCATCCAGATTTCGAGTGCGCCCTGCTGGAACCCCTTGTCCAGCAGGGGCTTGAGCAGGTAGGGAATCATGGGCTCGGTCAGGGACAGGACCAGTGTCGCGCCCAGCACCAGCAGCCAGGCGGCGTAGGGCTTGCCGAAATAGGGCAGCAAGCGAGCCAGTCTGCGGACCAGATGGGTTGGCGATTTGGGTGTCGTCGTTGACATGTTGGTGAACGCTCAGGCAACCATAGGAGTTGCTGAAGGGCGCACTGCGACTGGCAAACCAAGCGCCAGCAGCAGACCCAGCGTGATGCAGAAGAAGTCCCCAATCATGGCGTCGTGCAAGGCGCAATTGAACAGGCACGCCACCAGCAGAGCCAGCAGGACCGACTGCAACGCGCGGCGCTCTGGCGCAGCCAGCTGTTGACTGTCCCGATAGATGGCGACGAAGAGAGCACACAACAACAGGATTCCGGGCAGGCCCATTTCTACACCCCAGAGCAGATATTCCTGATGCGGATTGTGATGCTGCTTGCTGGCCTCGTTGATGGGCATCTCATTGGCATGGAGGACCTCCTGCCGTCTGAACTCGCGATTCCAACTGCCTACTCCGGTGCCCTTCCAAGGACTTTCGGCAAGAGATTGCAGCGAGCGATGCCAGAGTTCAAGGCGCATACCAGGTGAGGAAGTGTGTTCACTGGTCGGGTTAAGAGGCTGCATGCTGCTGCCCACTTCCCTGAAGCGCTCACCCATCCTGCTTGAACCGGCCGCAATCGCCACCAGAAGCAGCAGACCGATGAGCATGACTCTGAGGTGAAGTCGCCGCGGAAATTCCCAGACCGTGGCCAGCAGGACCAGCGCGATCGCGACCAGGTGTCCGGTGCGGCCCTGAAAAATGAAAAACACGCAGGCCAGGGCCAGCGCGGCGACCAGCAGCGCCAGAGCGGTCCGGTAGCGCGTCGGTGCCAGGCTGCGCAGCTGCCAGCAGACGGCGGCCAGCACGGCGCTCATGATCGACTGATCAAGATAACTGGAAAAAACTGCAAACGAGCAGGTGTCGCAAATCCCCGCCTCCTTCGACATGACCCAGGGCAGGGGTACGCCGGCATACAAGAGCCAACTGCTTCCGAGCAGAAAGATCTGACCGCCGACAAAGAATCCCATGGCGATGAGGGCATCTCTGCGCGAGCGTGCCAGACTCAGAATGACCGGAATCAGGATCAGGCGAGCGTGTTTGGCAAGGGCGGTCAGAACTTCATCGCTTGAGCCGGTGCTCCACAAAGCACTCAAAGTCAGGAGCAGCAGTGCCAGCAAAATCATGGGGGTGATGCTGGCAGGTGAAAGTTCAGCTCGCTTGTCTGGTCGCAACCAGCCATGCACCAGAACCACTGTGCTTCCCAGCAGCGCCAGCAACTTGGCCAGGCTGATGATGGCAATCGGCAAGGCGAGCGCCACCGCGGCAAAACAGATAAGGTAAAGGCGAACGCTGGAAAACGACCGGAGCATGAAGGTGGGTTGCGATAGAGTCAGTGGGATACGCTAGGGCCGCCTATTATCAACGCTGCCCCGGCGCCTGGCGCACCGGTTCGGTTCGGCTATGCTCTGCGCTGGCCATGAAATCCTGAAAACCTCCACTTGACTCAACTCAGCGTCATCATCATCACCTTCAATGAGGCTGCCAACATAGAGGCTTGCCTGCAGACGGTAACTTTTGCTGACGAAGTGATCGTGCTGGATGGCGCCAGCACCGACGGCACAGCCGATCTTGCGCGCGCTTTTGGCGCCAGCGTCCATGTTTCACAGCATTGGCCGGGGTTTGGCAGGCAGAAGAACCGTGCGCTCGATCTCGCTCGTTATCCCTGGGTGCTGTCGCTCGACGCCGATGAGCGGGTATCGCCCGAGTTGGCAGAACAGATCCACCGCGCGATGGCGGATGATGTTGCCCACGCCTATGAAATCCCCCGATTGACACAGTTTTGCGGCAGTTGGATACGCCATTGTGGCTGGACTCCCGACCATGTACTGCGGCTGTTCAAACGCGACCGGGCGCGCTTCAGCGATGATTTGGTCCATGAGCGTGTCCTGCTGCAGACCGGTACGCCAGGGCGTTTGACTTCACCTCTGCTGCATTTCAGTTATCCAACGCCGGCACACTATTGGCGCAAGCTTGAACAGTACAGCCAGGCTTGGGCAGAGCAGCGCCATGCCCGTGGGCAAAAGTGCTCGATGATGCGGGCCGCACTGGCCGGGGTGGTAGCATTCCTGCGCAGCTATATTTTTCGCCGGGGTTTTCTCGATGGTGCCATGGGGTTTGCGGTGTGTGCCATGCAGGCCCAGGCCGCGTTCGGAAAATATTTTGCCTTGTATTGTTTAAATCACAAAAATGATGTTTCGCCCAATCCACCGTCTGTTTGATGCGTTTCGTGTCTTGTTGACAGGAACTCTTCTGATCATCGCCAGTTCGGCCCAGGCACAGTTTCGCGTCGACGTTGCTGGCATTGGACTCAACCAGTTGCCGATTGCGGTATCCGCCTTTCGCGGCGAAGACGCTTCGCTCCAGAAAATCGCTGCAATCGTGCAGGCAGATCTTGAGCGCAGCGGGCAGTTTCGCGCGGTGGAGGCGAGCGGCGCTGCCTTGGATGAGTTGAGCCGGCCGGACGCGCCGCTGTGGCGGCAAAAGGGGGCGGATTCGCTTGTGCTGGGTAGCGTTACCCGCCTGGTCGATGGACGTTATGACGTCAGGTTCAGGTTGTGGGATGTGGTCAGAGCGCAGGATCTTGGCGGCCAGAGTTACGCCGTCACGCCGTCTGACCTGCGTCTGGCGGCGCACCGGATTGCCGACTTCGTTTACGAAAAACTGACCGGTGACAAAGGCGCTTTTTCGACACGCATAGCCTACGTTACGAAGCTGCCCCAGCGCTATCAGTTGTGGGTGGCCGACGCCGATGGCGAAAACGCCCAGTCGGCTTTGTCGAGCCCGGAGCCCATTATTTCGCCCGCCTGGTCGCCCAATGGCAGTCAACTGGCCTACGTCTCGTTTGAATCGCGCAAGCCCGTGGTTTACACCCATGATGTGGGCAGTGGCAAGCGTCGTCTGATCGCCAACTTCAGAGGTTCCAACAGCGCCCCCGCCTGGTCGCCCGATGGCAGCACGCTGGCGGTAACGCTCAGTCGAGGCGGTGGCTCGCAGTTGTACGCCATCGCGGCGAGCGGCGGTGAGCCGCGGCGCCTGGCCGAATCTGGCAGCATAGATACGGAGCCCGCCTACAGTCCGGACGGCAAACATATTTATTTTGTCAGTGATCGGGGCGGCGGACCCCAGATTTACCGGATGCCAGCGCTCGGTGGAGGCGCCGAACGTGTGACTTTCACCGGTAGTTACAACATTTCTCCGGCCGTCAGTCCGGATGGTCGCTGGCTCGCCTATATTTCGCGGGTCAATGGCGTATTCAAATTGCATTTGATGGACCTCGCCAGCGGCGCCGTGAGCGCGCTGACCGAGAGCACGGCCGACGAGAGCCCGAGCTTCGCTCCCAATAGCCGATTGATTGTTTATGCCACCCAGCAACAGGGGCGTGAAGTCCTCATGACCACCACGCTGGACGGTAAGATCAAGGCCCGTCTGACAGGGCAAAACGGCAATATCCGGGAGCCGGATTGGGGTCCGTTTCAGAAATAATTCATTTGACAAGGGGTAACTAGATGAAACGATGGTTCTTGGTTTTTTTTGCGACGGCGCTGCTGGCCGCTTGTGGCTCTTCGGTGAAACTCGATAACGTGCCGGTGGAGGACAAGTCTGGAACGCCCGTCTCATCAGAAGCTGGCAGCGGTGCGGGCAGTGCCGTTGAAAAGCGGGGCGTCACTCCGGTTGATATCGAAAAGTCAGGTTCGCAGGGCGCGGTGCCGGCAGGTCCGAGAGTCGTCTATTTTGATCTGGACAGCTTCGTCATCAAACCGGAATTCCAGACCCTGATTGAGACGCACGCACGTTTTATCAAGGCTGACAAGGCCCGCAAAGTGGCCATCGAGGGGCATACCGATGAACGCGGTGGCCGCGAGTACAACCTGGCGCTTGGCCAGAAGCGCGCCGAGGCAGTGCGTTCTGCGCTGGGCCTGCTCGGCGCCCCTGACAATCAGCTCGAAGCGGTGAGTTTTGGCAAGGAAAAGCCGGCCGTGCCCGGGAGTGACGAAGCCGCCATGGCGAAAAACCGGCGCGCTGAAATCAGCTACCGCTAGGTCGGCGAACCATGGGCGCAATCACCTTGTGGGGTCGCACTGCCAGCCTGCTCCTGCTGTGCTGCTGGAGCGCGACGGCCGCTGCCGGACTGTTCGACGATGAGGAGGCGCGCAAGGCCATACTTGACCTGCGCCAGCGTGTCGATGCGGTTCGGCTGGTTGCGGAGCAGGGTAGTGCTCGTGCCAGGGAACTGGGTGAGGAAAATGCCGCACTGCGACGCAGTTTGCTGGAACTGCAAAGCCAGATAGAAACACTGCGCGCCGAGACGGCAACACTCAGAGGCATGAATGAGCAACTGGCGCGTGATCTGGCCGAGTTGCAGCGCAAACAGAAAGACATCACGCAGGGCGTCAACGACAGACTGCGTCAGTTTGAGCCGGTCAAGGTTGCGCTGGACGGCCGTGAATTCATGGCCGACCCGGCGGAAAAGCGCGATTTCGAAGCGGCGTTGGCGGTCTTTCGCAAAGGTGAATTCGCCGCAGCGCAACCGGCTTTCCTTGACTTTTTGAGGCGCTATGCCCAGAGCGGCTACACGCCGGCAGCGCTGTTCTGGCTGGGTAACGCGCAGTACGCGACGCGTGACTACAAAGAAGCGATGATCAACTTTCGCGCGCTGGTGGCCAGGGAACCTGATCATCTGCGCAGCCCGGAAGCGGTCTTGTCGATCGCCAATTGCCAGGTTGAACTCAAGGACACGCGCGCTGCGCGCAAGACGCTCGAAGATCTGATCAAGGCCTATCCACAGTCCGAAGCCGCGGTTGCGGCAAAGGACAGGCTGACGCGCCTCAAGTAGCGTCCAAGCCAGCGTGCCGACCGATCGACGTTTTTCCGCCCTCGCACGCTTGTACGGCGTCGGCGGGGCCGAGCGAATTCAGCATGCTCACGTGGCCGTGGTCGGCATCGGCGGCGTCGGTTCCTGGGCCGCAGAAGCGCTGGCGCGCAGCGGCGTTGGCCGCTTGACACTGATCGATCTGGACCATGTAGCTGAGTCCAATATCAACCGGCAGATTCACGCGGTTCTGGCAACCGTCGGCCAGGCCAAGGTATTGGCGATGCGTGACCGGATTCACTCGTTCAACCCGGACTGCACGATCAACTGTGTGGAGGAATTCGTCGAACCCGGCAATTGGCCGGCACTGATACCGGTCGGTGTCACTGCGGTGATAGATGCCTGCGACCAGGTGCGCGCCAAGACGGCGATGGCGGCCTGGGCACGGGCTGACGCAAGCCTTTTCATTGCGGTCGGTGCGGCGGGTGGCAAGCGGCACGCACATCTGGTTGACATCGACGACTTGTCCCAAAGCACGCATGATCCCTTGCTGGCGCAGCTGCGCCATCGCCTGCGCAAGGAGCACGGCGCACCGGCTGCTGGCAAGAAGATCGGCATCGCCTGCGTTTTCAGTCGCGAAAGCGTCCAGCAACCCGACGCTTCATGCGAAGTAGCGGGCGATGGAACACTCAATTGCCACGGCTATGGCTCGGTCGTCAGCGTGACTGCGACCTTTGGTCAGTGTGCGGCGGGCTGGATTCTGGATCGGGTCGCCTGCGCTCCCAGGAAAGCATGAAAAGGCAGCTACAATTCCAGGCTTTCCTGAAGCGTGAAACGTAACAGGAAAAGCGGTTCGGGATGTTAGCTCAGTTGGTAGAGCAGCGGACTTTTAATCCGTTGGTCGCGAGTTCGAATCTCGCACATCCTACCAACAAGCCTCGTAGATACTAGAAAGCCTGCTATTAAAGTAATAGTGGGCTTTTTTAGTTGTGGTACCTGTGGCAGTTTGTGTGCCGAAGCGACTTGTTCCACGCCAGACCATCAATGAGCCAAGTCATGTGCGACGAAATGCATATAATGTACATAAACATAGTACATAAAGGATATTTATGCCTATTTCAATTGCTCAATCCCGGCAGCAGTTGTCTGCTTTGATCGCGGCGGCGCAGCAGCAACCCCAGGTCATTACCAGGCACAACACACCCGTGGCAGTGCTGGTGTCGGCCGACTACTATCAGCGCAGCGAGGCTGTTGTGAAGCGCGAGACCGTCACCTTTTACAAGCAGTTGCAGCAACTGCGTGAAACCTTTGTACCGCAGGACGACACGGGTCTTGCCGGATCAACACCGACCGCACGCCAAGCGGACTGGCAGCGCGCCAATGCCTTCGCTGACCCGGCCTGAAGCAGCACTACCATGAGCGCCACCGTCGTTCTGGCAGACACCAACGTCATCAGCGAGTTCGTCAATAGAGTACCTGATGCGCAGGTCATGCAGTGGTTGCAGTCGGTGGAGTTGCTGGCCATCTCGGCCATCACCCTGGAAGAAGCCCACTTTGGTCTGGCCTGGCAACCCAACACCCGCAAGCTGGCGCTGTTCAACGCCCTGGTGGGGCGCTTGCACGCGGTTTACCCCATTACGCCCGCGATTGCTGAGCGAGCTGGTTTGCTGCGTGGGCAGTTTCAGGCGCAGGGCGTCATACGCAGCGCCCCGGACATGCTGATTGCTGCAACTTGCGTCGAGCACCACCTGGTGCTGGCTAGCCGCAATGTGCGCGACTTCATGGGCTGCGGGGTACAGGTGGTCAATCCATTTGAACCGTCGTGAGCAAGAGCAGTCTCGATATGCACATTCGCATTGGTCTTTTTCTTCTTGCTGTGCTGATGATGGCTGCGCACTTCTTTCGCGCCGGAAACTGGTCGCTGGTGGCACTGTGCCTGGCGGCGCCACTGCTTTTTTTCTACAAAAAGCGCTGGAGCCTGCTGCTGTTACAGCTGGGCGCCTATTGCGCCAGCGCCACCTGGCTAGCGGCGACGCTGTCGCTGGTTCAAATGCGCCAGCAAAGCGGCCGGTCATGGACCGCTGCCTTCCTCATTCTGGGTTCGGTCATGCTGCTGACGCTGCTGGCCGGATTGCTGCTCAACTCGCGTCGCATGCGTGAGGCTTATCCTTGGTCGGCAGAGCGCTGATACGCACTTTTTACACAGGAGTTCAACTTGTTTCAAACATCCATCGCGGGCAGCCTGCCCAAACCGGCCTGGCTTTCGGAAACCGAGAAACTGTGGCCGCAATGGAAGGTGCAGGGCGCCGAGCTGCAGCAAGCCAAGGCCGACGCAACACTTTTGTGGATCAAGGCGCAGGAGGACGCGGGCCTGGACATCGTCGGTGATGGTGAGCAGTCGCGTCAGCATTTTGTGCACGGCTTTCTGGAGCAGGTCGAGGGCATCGACTTTGAGCACAAGGTCACGATGGGCATCCGCAATGGCCGCTACGACGCCCAGGTGCCACAGGTGATTGCCCCTTTGAGACTCAAAGGCCGGGTTCATGCGTTCGAGGCGCAACTGGCGCGCGCCCACACGCGCAAGAAGTTGAAATTCACTTTGCCCGGTCCGCTGACGATTGTGGACACGGTGGCTGACCGCTTCTACGGTGACAAGGTCAAGATGGCCTTCGCTTTTGCCGAACTGCTGAACCAGGAGGCACTGGCCTTGCAGGCCGACGGCGTTGACATCATCCAGTTTGATGAGCCGGCCTTCAATGTGTACATGCAGGACGCCGCCGACTGGGGCGTCAAAGCGCTGGAGCGCGCCATCCAGGGTCTGACCTGTACCACGGCCGTGCACATTTGCTACGGCTATGGCATCAAGGCTAATGTGGACTGGAAAGAGACTTTGGGCAACGAATGGCGGCAGTACGAGGCTATTTTTCCGGCGCTGGCAAAAAGCAGCATCCAGCAGGTCAGTCTGGAGTGCTACCACTCGCACGTGCCGCCGGACTTGATGGCTTTGCTGGCAGGCAAGGATGTCATGGTGGGTGTCATCGATGTGGCCAGCGCCGAGGTTGAGACAGCAGAGCAGGTGGCCGATACGATCGGCAAGGCGCTGCAATTCGTGCCAAAGAACCGACTGTTTCCCTGCACCAACTGCGGTCTGGCCCCCATGAGTCGTGAGGTGGCGCTGAAAAAGTTAGAGGCGCTGGCCGCAGGTGCCGCACTGGCGCGTCAGCGTTACGGCGCTGCCGGGGAGGCGTCATGAAGCATCCGGTCAATCCGTTCAAGCACGCGCTGGCTCAAAAGCAGTTGCAGATTGGGCTCTGGCTGGGGCTGGCCAATCCTTATTCGACCGAGATTTGCGCCGGTGCTGGCTTTGACTGGCTCTTGATCGATGGTGAACATGCGCCCAATGATTTGAACTCGATTCTGGCGCAACTGCAGGCCATTGCGGCTTATCCGGCGTCGCACGCCATCGCCCGGGTTCCGGTCGGGCACGGGCATGTAGGAACCACCATCATCAAGCAGTACCTGGACCTGGGCGTGCAGACCATCCTGGCACCGATGGTGGACACCGCCGAGCAGGCGCGCGCCATTGTGCAGGCCTCGCGTTACCCGCCCCAGGGCATCCGTGGCATGGCCGGTGCCCGGGCCTCACGCTGGGGGCGCATCGCCGATTACGTGAAGCACGCCAATGAGCAGATTTGTGTGCTGGTGCAGGCTGAAACACAAACCGCGCTCGATAACCTGGACGCCATCGCGGCGGTGGAGGGCGTTGATGGCGTCTTCATCGGGCCGGCCGATTTATCGGCTTCGCTAGGGCACGTGGGCGAACAGGATCATCCGCAGGTGCGCGCTGCCATGGAAGACGCGTTCAGGCGCATTGCCCGCGCTGGCAAGGCACCTGGCATCCTGATGGCTGACGAGAAGCTGGCGCGTCACTACATTGACCGGGGCGGCCTGTTTGTTGCGGTCGGGCTCGACAGCAACCTGCTGGCCCGCCAAAGTTCGGCGCTGGCAGCGAGTTTCAAGGCGACGCTCGCCTAGAACAGGGTTTTGTTAGCGCAGGCGCAGCGGATCCAGTCGGCGTTCTGGTCTTGCTGCATCGCCGCTGGCGGGATTGCGTTGAGCCGTGCCCGGATCAACCCAATCGAAAAACCGGCAAATCTCGGTGCTCTGTCTTTGCGCATCGGCATAGCCCAGTGCCATCAGTTCGCGCGTGTAGCTCGACTCGAACAGCAGGTAGCTGGCCAGTGCTGCACCCTTGACGTCAGCCGCCTTGGTCGACACGCCAACGCCGCCGAGCATGGTGCGAACCGCCTGCGGCAGGTCCCCGATGTGGCGCGCCGCGATGTCGTCAAGTCTTTGCGAGGGCGAGATCAGCAGCAGGTCGACCTGGCGCAGCGCACTGGCGCTGCGCGCCTCGACCGGCACCAGCGACATGGTCAGGTTGATGCGGCGCATGCGCTCCACATCGACCGCCAGCGCGTCCAGAAAGATGCTTGACAGGGCATGGCCGGCAATCTGCGCCAGCGACGGATAGGTACTGCGCTTGGCGGTCGGGAATTCGCTTCGGGGTTCAGCCAGCCGCCCGGCCCCGATCACCAGGATGCGGCTTGCGCCGAGGTGAATGGCGGGTGCGACGGGCGCCGACTGGCGCATGGATCCGTCACCAAAATACTCCGAATTGCCGTCGATCTGCAGCGCCATCGCCGGGAAGACAAAGGGAATCGCCGAGGACGCCAGCAAGTGCTCGTAGGTGATCCCATCGCGTACCGAACGTCGCCGCGAACGCACCCAGGGCAGCAGCCGCGGCTCGCCATCAAAGAAGGTGATGTGCTCACCCGATGTGTAGCTTGATGCCGTCACCGCCAGCGCCTGGATATGACCCTGGCGGATCAGTTCGGGCAGGCGTTCCAGTGGTGCGATGCGCTTGAGCAGGTCCAGCGCTGGCGCATTATTGAGCAGGGAGCGCGGCTTCAGGTGCCGCCATTTGGCAATCAGCCAACCCAGCGACAGCAGCGTCATCAGGGTGGCGCCGGAACGCAGCATGCTCAGCGAGTCGGCGCGGTAGACCTGCTCGGCGTGGATGTTTTTCCAGACCTCGACGATGCGGCGCACGCTGGCGTCAAAATCATCGGCACCGCAGGCTAGTGCGCTGGCGTTGATGGCGCCGGCCGAGGTTCCGGTGATGATGGGAAAGGGGTTGGGCTGGTGCAGCGCACCACAGGCTTTGCGGATATCGGCGATGGCCTCCAGAACACCAACCTGATAGGCTGCGCGCGCGCCGCCGCCACTGAGGATCAGTCCGGTAGCGTCGGCGGTCGCACAATAATTGGGCATGAAAACATTATCCACTGCTGGCCAGGGGTAAGCCATTGTTCGCTAGACTACAGGCCTTCAGGAGTAATCAATGGCAGTGACAGAACAGATGATCATGGACGCGCTCAAAAGCGTCGTCGATCCCAACACCGGACGCGACTTCGTGTCCACCAAGGCAATCAAGAACTTCACCCTTCAGGGCGGCGATGTGGCCTTCGATGTGGAACTGGGTTATCCGGCCAAGAGCCAGGTGGCGGGTTTTCGCTCGGCGCTGATTGCTGCTGCCCGCGACGTGGCAGGGGTCGCCAACGTGTCGGTCAACGTCAGCAGCAAAATTGCGGCCCATGCCGTGCAGCGCGGTGTGCAGCTCCTGCCCAAGGTGAAGAACATTGTGGCGGTGGCCTCTGGCAAGGGCGGCGTTGGCAAAAGCACCACGGCTGTCAATCTGGCGCTCGCGCTGGCTGCCGAAGGCGCCAGTGTCGGCTTGCTTGACGCCGACATTTACGGCCCCAGCGTGCCCATGATGATGGGTATCGAAGGGCGGCCCGAAAGCATCGATGGCCAGACCATGGAGCCGCTGGAAAATTACGGTGTGCAGGTGATGTCGATTGGCTTTCTGGTGGCGCAGGACGAAGCGATGATCTGGCGCGGCCCGATGGCGACCCAGGCGCTGGAGCAGTTGTTGCGCCAGACCAATTGGCGCGATCTGGACTATCTGATTGTTGATATGCCGCCCGGTACCGGCGACATCCAGCTGACGCTGTCGCAACGCGTCCCTATGACCGGTGCGGTGGTGGTCACGACGCCGCAGGACATCGCGCTGCTCGACGCCAGGAAGGGTATCAAGATGTTCGAAAAAGTCGGCGTACCCATCCTCGGTATTGTGGAAAACATGGCGGTCCACGTCTGCAGTCAGTGCGGTCATGTGGAACATATTTTCGGTGCTGACGGTGGCAGAAAGATGGCCGCTGAGTACCGCATGGATTATCTCGGTGCGCTACCGCTGGACATGCAGATTCGCTTGCAGGCCGACAGCGGCAAGCCGACCGTGGTGTCGGACCCCGACAGCGAGGTTGCCGGTATTTACAAGGCGGTAGCGCGCCAGGTGGCGGTTTCGATTGCGGCCAAGAACAAGGATTTTTCGGCCAAGTTTCCGACCATCAAGATCTCGAAAGACACCTGAGCGAGGTCCCTGGTGGACGCTGCCAGTCGCTATTCGGTGCAGGGCCGCTCGCAACTGAAAGGGCGACAGCCTGACCCGTTGGCGCGGCAGGAAGTGCGCGAACTGGTGGGACCAGCACCGCCCAACGGCCATCGGCGCGATCTGCTGATCGAGTACCTGCACCAGCTCAATGATCACTACGGTGCTCTGTTCGAACGCCATCTGGTGGCGCTGGCCAGTGAGATGCGGCTGGCCTTGGCCGAAGTCTACGAGGTCGCGAGCTTCTACCACCATTTCCAGATTCTGCGTGATGAGCAGACAGCGCCCGCTTTGACGGTTCGGGTCTGTGGCGGACTGAGTTGCGCCATGGCGGGTGCGGCGGCGCTGCAGGCAGGGATGCAATCCTTGCAGGACCCGTCGCTGAGAGTGCTCGCAGCCCCGTGTCTGGGGCGCTGCGAACAGGCGCCTGCGGTGCTGGTCGGTCAGCGCGCGCTGGGGCATGTCAGTCCGCAGGCATTGCGGGAGGTCACCGCTACCACGTTGCGGGCAGTGGGCCGGGCGGCTGCGCAAGGTTTGCCAAACAAGGCGCTGATCGGCTATGAAGCCTACTGCCGGCAGGGCGGCTATGCACTTGCAGCGGCGCTCGTCAACGGCGAGCAGGACGCGGACGACGTGATTGCCAGGATGGAAGACTCGGGCCTGCGCGGCCTGGGTGGCGCCGGTTTTCCAGCAGGGCGCAAGTGGCGCATCGTGCGCGGCCAGAGCGCACCGCGCCTGCTGGCGGTCAACATCGACGAGGGTGAGCCCGGTACTTTCAAGGACCGCACTTACCTGGAGCGCGACCCGCACCGCTTTCTTGAGGGCATGCTGATTGCGGCCCAGGTCGCTGGCACCGAAGCCTGCTACATCTATCTGCGTGACGAGTACCACGATGCACGTCGGATGCTGGCCGGCGAGATTGAGGCGCTTCAGGCCGACCCGCCTTGCCCCTTGCCGCACATTGAGCTGCGTCGTGGTGCCGGTGCCTATGTCTGCGGTGAGGAATCGGCCATGATCGAGAGCATTGAAGGCAAACGCGGTGAGCCGCGGCTGCGTCCACCGTATCTTGCCGAGGTCGGTTTGTTTGGCAGACCGACGCTGGAGCACAACTTCGAGACCCTGTACTGGGTGCGTGAAATCCTTGAAAAAGGGCCGCAGTGGTTCAACAGCTTTGGCCGCCAGGGTCGCCACGGTCTGCGTTCCTTCAGCGTGAGCGGTCGCGTGAAACTCCCCGGTGTCAAACTGGCGCCGGCAGGCATCAGTGTTCAGGAGTTGATTGACGAGCACTGTGGCGGCATGGTCGAGGGGCACAAACTGTATGCCTACCTGCCGGGGGGTGCCTCGGGCGGCATACTGCCGGCCAGCCTGAGCCATCTGGCGCTCGACTTCGACACCTTGCAGCCCTATGGCTGTTTCATCGGTTCTGCTGCGGTGGTGGTGCTCAGCCAGCATGACAGTGCGCGTGCTGCGGCGCTCAATGCCATGCAGTTCTTTGCCGCCGAGAGTTGCGGCCAGTGCACCCCATGTCGCATCGGCACGGCCAAGGCTGCGGTGCTGATGCAGGCGCCGGTCTGGGACATGGCGACGCTGGACGACTTGTGCACGGTGATGGTAGATGCCTCGATCTGCGGCCTCGGTCAGGCAGCACCGAACCCGCTGCGCTGCGTGCAGAAGTACTTTGCACACGAGATTGGCGGCTGAGGTGGCAGAACTGAGCTTCAAGCTCAACCATGCGACGTTGCAGGCGCTAGCGGGTGAGAGCATCCTGCAGGCAGCGCAGCGTCACGGCGTCGAGATTCCGCATCTTTGCTTCAAGGAGGGGCTGGGCGTTGCCGGCAATTGCCGCGCTTGCGTTGTTGAAATTGAGGGCGAGCGCCAGTTGGCGGCGAGTTGCTGCCGACAGGTCACAGCCGGCATGCAAGTGCACAGCAACAGCGCGCGCGCTGTAAAAAGCCAGAAGATGGTGCTGGAGATGCTGCTGGCGGATTTGCCGAATGGCGGCTCCGAGCGCCATGGTGATGATGCCAGCATGGATTGCGGCTCGGTGGCCGCAATGACAAACTCCTGTCATGCAAGTGAGGCCATCTGCCATCCAGGTGAGGCAATCTGTCATGCAAGTGAGGCCATCTGCCATCCGGGTGAGTCCCTCTGCCATCCGAGCGAGGCCCTCTGTCATCCCGGGCTTGACCCGGGATCCAGTGTGCCTGGGCCGTACGGTGAGTTAAGCCATTGGGCGCTGCGCCTGGGTGTGACGCCGCGCCCGGAACTGCTGGCCTTGCGTCGCAGCTCTGTCACGGCGGACGACTCGCATCCTGCCATCACAGTGAACCTCGACGCCTGCATCCAGTGCACGCGCTGTCTGCGCGCCTGCCGCGATCTGCAGGTCAACGACGTTATCGGCCTGGCCGGGCGCGGTGCCCACAGCCGCATTGTGTTTGACCTGGGTGACGCGCTGGGCAGCAGTTCCTGCGTCGCTTGTGGTGAGTGCGTGCAGGCTTGTCCCACTGGCGCTCTGCTGCCCCGGCGCGGCGACGCTGCGCTGGTGGCAGACAAGGTGGTGGATTCAGTCTGCCCGTTTTGTGGTGTGGGTTGCCTGCTGAGCTACCAGGTGAAAGACAACAAAATCATTGGCGTGATCGGACGTGACGGTCCCGCCAACGCGCAGCGGCTCTGTGTCAAGGGCCGCTTTGGTTTTGACTACGTGCACAGCCCACAGCGCCTGACGGTACCGCTGATTCGCCGCGAGGGTGTGGCCAAGGATCCGGCGCTGCTGCAAACCTTGAATCGCGACAGTGCCGACTGGTCCGGCGTATTCAGGCCGGCGAGTTGGGACGAGGCGTTGTCCCTGGCGGCGCAGTCGCTCAAGCGCCTGCGCGATCAGCATGGCAAGAAGGCACTGGCCGGCCTGGGTTCAGCCAAGGGCAGCAACGAAGAAGCGTATTTGTTCCAGAAACTGGTGCGCACCGGCTTTGGTTCTAACAACGTGGATCACTGCACGCGCCTGTGCCACGCTTCCAGCGTGGCGGCGCTGCTCGAAGGCATAGGCTCGGGCTCCGTCAGCAATCAGGTGCGCGATGTGGCGCATGCCGAGTTGATTCTGGTGATCGGCTCCAATACATCAAGCAACCACCCCGTGGCTGCGAGCTGGATGAAAAATGCTGCCCAGCGTGGTCTGAAAATCGTCGTTGCCGATCCGCGCGGCACCGATCTGGCGCGCCACGCCTGGCGCAGCCTGCGTTTTCACGCTGATACCGACGTTGCCCTGATCAACGCCATGATCTACACGCTGATCGAAGAGGGTCTGACCGATCCGGCCTTCATTGCCTCGCGCGTCAGCAATTTCGAGGCGGTGCGCGCCGGTGTGCAGGGCTTCAGCCCGGAAGCGATGGCGCCGGTTTGTGGCATTGGGGCCGAGACCATCCGTGAAGTAGCTCGCGCCTACGCCAAGGCCAGGGGCGCCATGATTTTCTGGGGCATGGGGGTCAGCCAGCACGTGCACGGTACCGACAATGTGCGCGCACTGATTGCCCTGTGCATGGTGGCTGGGCAGATCGGCAAGCCCGGCACCGGACTGCACCCGCTGCGCGGTCAGAACAATGTGCAGGGCGCCAGCGACGCGGGTCTCATTCCGATGATGTTCCCCAATTACCAGCGCGTCACGAACAAGGCAGCACACGACTGGTTTGCGGACTTCTGGGGTTGCGAACTGGATGAGCAGAGCGGCTACACCGTGGTCGAAATCATGCGCCAGGCCTTGGCACGCGACGATGATCCGCACAAGGTGCGCGGCATGTACATCATGGGTGAAAACCCCGCCATGAGCGATCCTGATCTGAATCATGTGCGCCACGCGCTGGCGTCGCTATCGCATCTGGTGGTGCAGGACATTTTCATGACCGAAACCGCCTGGCTGGCCGATGTTGTGCTGCCCGCCACCGCCTGGCCTGAAAAGACAGGTTCCGTCAGCAATACTGACCGGATGCTGCAGCTCGGGCGTGCGGCGGTCAAGCCGCCGGGCGATGCCAGACCTGACTTGTGGATCATTCAGCAGATCGCAGAGCGCATGGGTTTGAGCTGGTCTTACGCCGGCGACAGCGATGGTGTGGCTGCCGTGTTTGAAGAAATGCGCCAGGCCATGCAGGCATCCATTGGCGGCATTTCGTGGGAGCGCTTGCAGCGCGATGGCAGTGTGACCTATCCCTGTGTGAGCGCCGCCGACAGCGGCGAGGCTACCCTGTTCACCGAGCGCTTTGCCAGCGCCGACGGTCGCGCACACCTGGTGCCCAGCACCATGATTGGCGCCAACGAACCGACCGACGCGCAGTATCCCTTTGTGCTCATCACAGGGCGCCAACTGGAACATTGGCATACCGGCAGCATGACACGGCGCGCCACCGTGCTTGATGCTCTGGAGCCCAGCGCCAGCGCGTCACTTTGCAGCCGCGACTTGAAGGCGATCGGTGTCTCGCCGGGCGACATGATCACGGTGCAGTCGCGCCGGGGTCAGGTGGCGCTGCGCGCGCGCGTGGATGAAGGAACGCCGACGGGCGCAGTCTTCATTCCTTTTGCCTATCATGAGGCGGCAGCCAACCTGATGACCAACGCGGCGCTTGATCCTGTCGGCAAGATACCGGAACTCAAGTACTGCGCCGTCGCCATTCGGGCCGGTGGTGAACCAGGGGCTGTGACCGGTTACCACAGCGGTCAGCTGGCAAAGCCGGGTTAGAACAGGGTCGCCAGCGCCGACGGGGAAAAGTCCAGCAACTGGTCGTGCAGCCCGTCGCGCACCTTTTGCACCCAGTGCGGATCGGTGATCAAGGCTCGGCCCACGGCCACCAGGTCAAAGTCACCACGGTCGAGGCGGCGCAGCAGTTCATCGAGCGATGCAGGTTTGGACGATTCACCGCCAAAGGAGGCAATGAATTCGCCGCTGAGGCCAACCGAGCCGACCGTGATGGTGGGTTTGCCAGTCAGCTTCTTGGCCCAACCCGCAAAGTTCAGATCAGACCCCTCGAATTCACTCTCCCAGAAGCGCCGCTGCGAGCAGTGAAAAATGTCGGCTCCGGCGTCTGCCATCGGGCGCAGCCAGTCTTCCATCTCCTGCGGCGTCGTGGCCAGGCGCGCCGCGTAATCCTGCTGCTTCCACTGTGACAGACGGATGATGATCGGATAGTCAGCGCCGACCCGAGCGCGCACGGCCTTGAGGATCTCGACCGCGAATCTGCCGCGCTCCACCAGCGTCTTGCCACCAAAACTGTCGCTACGCTGATTCGTGCCCTCCCAAAAGAACTGGTCGATCAGGTAGCCGTGCGCACCGTGCAGTTCGATGGCATCAAAGCCGAGTGACTGCGCGTCCGCTGCCGCCTGGGCAAAGGCGGCAATGGTGTCGGCAATGGCGGCATCGCTCATGGCTTCGCCAAACTGCTTGCCCGGTGCTGACAACCCGGACGGACCTTCCATCGGCGCCGGTGGAAGCCAGTCTGAGCGGCGGTTGCGCACAGCACCCATGTGCCAGAGTTGCGGCGCCATGACGCCGCCCGCGGCGTGCACGGCATCGATGACCTTCTTCCAGGCGGGCAGGGCCTCGGCACCCCAGAAGCGTGGCACATTCGGGTCGTTGGAAGAAGAAGGACGGTTCACCACGGTGCCCTCGGAAATGATCAGACCAACGGCCGCCTTGGCGCGGCGCTCGTAGTACTGGGCCACCTGCTCGGTTGGAACACCGCCGGGCGAAAAGGAGCGCGTCATGGGCGCCATCACAACCCGATTGGGCAACTTGAGCGACTTGAATTGAAAGGCTTGAAACAGGCTGTCCAGTGACATGGGTATTCCTTTGGGTGGATTGCAGAGCGCCCGCCGGGGCGAGGACGCTTTCGCTTTGAATTGCAGGGCGCGCCTCATTGCCAATTGGTGGACAATTCGACCATGATTTCAACCAACGCCCTGCAACTCGTTCAGTCGCTGATTCGAATGAACACCGTGAGCCAGAACTCGAACCTGGAACTGATTCACTTTGTCCGCGATGAACTGGCTCGGCTTGGCGTCAAGAGCCGACTCAGCTACAACGCCGACAAGTCCAAGGCCAATCTGTTCGCCACGCTGGGCGAGAACAAGTCAGCTGGCATCATCCTGTCGGGCCACACCGATACGGTTCCATGGGACGGGCAGGACTGGTCCGTGCCGCCCCTGGGTGCACTGGTGCAAGAGGGGCCGGAGCCACGTCTTTACGGTCGCGGCAGTGCCGACATGAAGGGCTTTATTGGCGTCGCGCTCTCGCACGCCGAACAATTCCTGAACAGCACGGCGCCCTTTGCCGTGCACCTGGCCCTGAGTTACGACGAAGAGGTGGGATGCTTTGGTGTGCGCGAGTTGATTGCCGACTTGCGCGATGCCGGCATCAAGCCGCTAGCCTGCATCATTGGGGAGCCGACCCGCATGGTGCCGGCGATTGCGCACAAGGGTGTCTACCGCTATCGTTGCTGCGTGCGCGGCAAGGAGGCACATTCATCGCTGACACCCAAATCCGTCAATGCGATCGAGATGGCAGCGCGTTTGATTGGCAAGGTGCGTGATATGGCCGAGGGTTTCGAGCGCGACGAGCCGCGTTATGAAGGCTTTGATGTGCCGTTTTCGACCGCCAGCGTCGGGCAGTTTCAGGGTGGCATCGCCGACAACGTGGTGCCGCGCGACGCCTGGTTTCACTACGAGTTTCGTGATCTGCCGACGGCCAATGCCATGCTGATGCAGCAAGAGATCGTGGCGCAGGCACGCCGCCTGGAAGTGGCGATGAAGAGGATCGCCCCCGAGGCGGGTTTCCAGTTTGAAACCATTTGCGAGATCCCGAGTTTTCTGTGCAGTGCGGATGATCCGGTCACCCTGCTGGCGCAGCAACTGTCAGGTCAGAGCGGCACCACGCAGGTGGCCTTTGGCACCGAAGCAGGCCTCTTCAAGCAGTCCGGCATCCCGACGGTGGTTTGCGGCCCGGGCAGCATTGAGCAGGCGCATCAGCCGGATGAATATGTCAGCCTGGCGCAGTTGGCGCAGTGTGAACGCTTTATGCAAGGGCTGGCCGCAACGCAGTCATTGCCTGGAACTACTCAATTTTGATGGCGTCCAGTGTGGTCGCCGTGGTCACGCGTGCCGTGCCGGGGCCGTTCAGCAGAATCCAGACCGAGGCCTGCTCTTCGTAAAGGCTGCTGCCTGGTACGCAGTCCGCAGGCAGCACCAACTTGTAGCCGTATTGCGCGGCGGCGGTGGCCGTATGCAGCGCTGCGCCAGACGCCGAGGTTCCGCAGACGATGACGGTCTTGATGTTCCTGGCTTTCAGGTACTCATCGAGTTTGGTGCCGAAGAACTTGTTCACGCTGGCTTTGACAATTGGCTCGTCGTCTCGGGGTGCTACCGGCGGCAACATGGTTTCGCGCGATCCGCGTGGCGTGTTGCTGTAGAACACCGGCATCCCGGCCTTGCGTGCCTGGTCCAGAAACTGGGCCATGGCTGGCACGGCAGCAACGCAGCGCGGTCGACCTTCCAGATTGCATGTAGCCTGCTCAATATCGAGCAGCAGCAGCGCGGTGTCGCTGGCCGTTACCTTCACCGCGGCCAGCTTGGGCGCGGGGGGCGCCGGAACCTGGTTCCACAACTCAACGATGTTGGACGCGTTGGCCGAGAAAGTGGCCAGGACGAGGGTCGCAGCCAGCATGGGAACGCGAATATTCATGATCTCCTCCGCTTGGTTCAGTTGATCGGCGTCGATCAGTCTAAACGCAAATTTCAGTTACATTGCGGGCTGGCATGAATAACCCTCGTCCCGAACTGAAAGTTGCGGTCGTGATGCGCCGCGAACGCATCACCACAGCCATGAGCCGCTGGCAGGACTGGCGCTGGGTGTTGGGCGATGTGGTGCCGCACGAGGAAGCTTTTGGTAGCAGCGCACGCATCCTCTACAAGGACGAGCAGGAGGAGCGCTGGCTGCATCCTGACTACACGGTGAGCTTGTACGGCGACGATGCCGAAGGGTACTACCTCAATCTCAGCACCAGCGCACCCTGCTGGTTTGTTTTGTGGCGCCTGGAAGAAGAAGCCACTTTGTGCGAGACGCCGATGGCGCGACCCGAAGTTGTGAGTCTTAGCTATGTGGATGCCGGGCGCTGGCTGGACGCCCAGGAGACCGTGGAGCAGGTTCCGGCGCCGGCCGCAGTTGTCGAGTGGCTGCAGACCTTTGTCGACCAGCACCGCGAGGAGGAACCACGGCGCCGCCGCCGGCCCGAGAGTTTTCGATCCCTGACCGACCGGTTCGGAAATCCGGCGTTGATCAGCACGGGAAAAAGTCGTGGCTGATGGTTTCCTGAGCCGCTGGTCGCAGCGCAAACAGGCCTTGCGCACGGGCCAGATGATCGAAGAGCCGGTGCCCCAGCCATGGGTCCCGCTGGCCCAACCAGTCATGCCGGCAGTGGCAGTGGACACGCCTTTGTCGCAAGAGGACAAGCCTCCTGCGCTGAGCTTGCAGGACGCCCAGGCCCTGACACCGCAATCCGATTTCGCACCTTTTGTGGCGCGTGAGGTAGCGCCCGAGGTACGCAACGCAGCCATGAAGAAGCTTTTTGCCGATCCGCACTACCAGGTGATGGACCGACTCGATACCTATATCGACGATTACTCGCAAGCCGATCCGATTCCCGAGTCGATGCTTCGGCAAATGGCCAGCGCCAAGTTTCTGCAATTGTTCGATGAGCCACCCGAGGCTGCGAATCCTGATACGCTCAGCCAAAGCACAGCCCAAGAACCGGGCGACCCACATGACCACACTGATTTGCAACTGCAACCAAACCATGCCGCTGGATCCCAGGGGCCTGGGCGCGGCGCTCAATGAGAGCCTGACACTGCATTCGGCTTTGTGTCGGCGCGAGGCCGGTGCCTTCCTGCAGGCCTTGCAGAGCGGCGAGGACGTGCTGGTTGCCTGCACACAGGAAAAGCGCTTGTTTGTTGAACTCGCCGAACAGTCGGGCCGCGCCAGACCTGGCGCTGCGAGCTACACGCCACTGCGTTTTGTCAACATCCGGGAGACTGCTGGCTGGAGCAAGGAGGCCGCCACGGCCACGCCCAAGATCGCGGCGCTGCTGGCCACCGCGCTGTTGCCTTTGGCCGAGCCGGTGGCCACCGTCAGCTACAAGAGCGCAGGGCGCCTGCTCATCATCGGCGAGTTGGGTGCTGCCGAGTATGCCGCCGAAATGCTGGGTGATGAGTTTGACATCAGCCTGTTCACGCTGGGCGCCGGTGGCGCAATGGGGTTTGCTGGCGCGCGCCAGGAGCGACGCTGGCCGGTGCTCGGTGGCAGGATCGAGTCGCTGACCGGTTGGCTCGGTGCCTTTGAACTCAAGTGGTTGCGCAATAACCCGATTGACCTGGATCTGTGCACACGCTGCAACGCCTGTCTGGCCGCCTGCCCGGAAGACGCCATCGGTCTGGACTATCAGATCGAGCTCGCACTTTGCAAGGCGCACCGCGCTTGCGTCACGGCCTGCCGGGTTGCCGGCGCGATTGATTTCAACCGGGTCAGCGA
Source organism: Comamonadaceae bacterium (assembly GCA_037139995.1). Taxonomy (GTDB): domain Bacteria; phylum Pseudomonadota; class Gammaproteobacteria; order Burkholderiales; family Burkholderiaceae_C; genus Rhodoferax. The sequence goes on from JBAXFI010000006.1 coordinate 37,420, forward strand.
AACAGAGCTTGTCTCCTTTGATCTGGTGCTTGATCTGCGCGCTACACCGGCCTTTTCGCAGCATGCTTTGCCGCAGGGCTATCTGCGCTGGGATGGGCGTGATGCCAGGACGCTGCTGCAACTGCGTTCGCTGGTGGGTGAGTTCGAGAAGCCCCGATTCTTTGCTTACAAACAGTCCTTGTGCGCGCACAGCCGCAACCAGAAAATTGCTTGCCGGGCCTGCATCGACGTTTGCTCGGCCGGTGCCATTCGCAGCGACAGCCAGTTGCAGCGAATCTCGGTCAACGCCAACCTGTGCGTTGGTTGCGGCACCTGCACCACGGTGTGCCCCAGCGGCGCCCTGAGCTATGCTTACCCGCGTGCACCGGAGCAGGGTGTGCGGCTCAAGACCCTGCTTGGAAGCTACGCGCGCGCCGGCGGCAAGAACGCTGCGCTGCTGCTGCACAGCCAGCAAGCGGGGGCCCATTTGCTGGGTGACCTTGGACGCGCGGCACAACTCGATCCGGCAAGCCACGGGGTGCCCGCGCGCGTGCTGCCGCTGGAACTGTGGCATACCTCCTCGCTCGGTCTGGAACTGTGGCTGACGGCAGTGGCTTATGGCGCTTCGCAAGTCTGGATCCTGCTGACCGAGGAGGAGGCGCCGCAATACCATGAAGCACTGCGCAGTCAAATGGCGGTGGCACAAGCGATCCTGAGCGGCCTGGGCTACCAGGGCGAACATTTCCGCCTGCTGCACGCCAGAGACGCGCGCGATCTGGCAGCGCTCGACCTTGATCTGCGTGCCCCTGCGGCCCAGGGTGTCAGTCGAGCTGCATCCTTTGCGGTGCAGGGCGAGAAGCGCGCAACGCTGGAACTGGCCCTGGACCATCTGATGGCCTGCGCTCCGTTCAAACCTGACACGATTACCTTGCCGGCGCTCGCGTCGCCGCTGGGCGGTCTGCTGGTCAACAAGAATGCTTGCACCTTGTGCCTGAGCTGCGTCAGCGCCTGTCCGGTGAGTGCGCTGCAAGACAACCCGGAGTCACCGCAGTTGCGCTTCGTCGAGAAGAATTGCCTGCAGTGCGGCCTGTGCGTGAAGACCTGCCCGGAAACGGCGCTGGCACTTTTGCCTCGTCTGAACCTGAGTCCTGAGCGCAAGGACGCAGTGCTGCTGCACCAGATGCAGCCCTATGTCTGCGTGCGCTGTGGCAAGCCGTTTGGCACGCTGGCGGCGATTGAAGCCATGCTGGGCAGACTGGGTACGCACAGCATGTTTCAGGGCGCAGCACTGGAACGACTCAAAATGTGCGGCGACTGCCGGGTTATCGATATTTACTCGGCTCCCGATGAGAGCAGAATCACCGACCTCTGACCATGACACCTCTACCCACCCCGGAGCCAGCCAGCGCGCTCGACGAGGAACTTGCCCGTGCCGAACTGTATGGGCTGCTGTCCGCCTTGTACTACGCGCCGCCGGGCGAGGACTTGCTGGCGCAATTGCGACTGGCCGCGACCGCGGCGCCGGCCACGGGGGCACTGCTGGAGGAGCCCTGGCGCGCGCTGGTGGGCCTGGCGCGCGAGATGACAGGGCCGGCTATTGAAGCTGAGTACCAACGTTTGTTTGGTGGCATCGGCAAGCCCGAAGTCTATCTCTACGGTTCCCACTTCCTGAGCGGATTCCTCAACGAAAAGCCACTGGCCAGACTGCGCACTGACCTGGCTGGGCTGGAATTGGCGCGCTCTGAAGACATGTCCGAGACCGAAGACCACATCGCCTATCTGTGCGAAGTGATGCGCTATCTGATTGCCACCGACGCTGCTGCTGAACATCAACTGCTGCGGCAACGGGAGTTCTTTGCCAGCCACTTGCAGCCGTGGGTGGGTTTGCTGTGCGATGCCCTCGCGTCGCATCCGGCTGCGCATTTCTACGCGGCGCTGGCGCTGCTGACACGCCACTTTATGGATGTTGAAGCGCAAGGCTTTGACATGCTGGGCTGATTCCATGGAAACCAACTTTCGTGTTCCGGCTCGCCATGCCCACGTCGCTGCGGCCTTGCTGCTGGCGGCTGCTTCTCTGTTCGGCTTGACGATGCGGGCCGGTGCGCAGGATCTGAAGCCATGCCGCGTGCCCGGCATCAAGACCGAGGTGCAGTGCGGCGTGCTGTCGCGTGCGCTCGATCCGGCGCAAGCCGCAGGTGTGCGGATCGACGTGCACTACATGGTGGTGCCGGCGCTGGCGCGCCGCAAGAAGTCCGATCCTGTTTTTTTTCTTGCTGGCGGACCGGGGCAAAGCGCGATCAAGGTCGCACCGATGCTGTTGCAGCAGTTTGCACGACTCAACAATCGGCGTGATCTGGTGTTTGTTGATCAGCGTGGTACCGGCCGCTCGGCACCGCTGCTCTGCGATGACCTTCGCCACAGCACTTTGGCCGAGCAACTCGATACCGGCTTGCGCGAAGCCGCGATGGCACAGTGCCTGACACAGCTCAAGAAGCTACCTTATGGCGACCTGCGCTACTTCACCACGCTGCTGGCGATGCAGGATCTGGATGCCGTGCGGCAGGCGATGGGCGCGAGCAGGATCAATCTGGTCGGAGCTTCGTATGGCACGCGGGCCGCGCTCGAGTACATGCGGCAATTTCCGACGGCGCTGCGGCGCACGGTGATCGACGGCGTCGCGCCGCCCGATATGGTCTTGCCCTTGAGTATTTCCGGGGATGGCCAGGCCGCGTTGGAGGCTTTGCTGCAGGCCTGTGAAAAGGAGAGCGCCTGCCAGAAACTGCATCCAGCTTTGCGACAACACTGGGGGCAATTGCTTGCCTCCCTGCCACAGACGGTGACAGCCAAGCACCCCTTGAGCGGGCGCAGCGAGTCCTTGACCATCACGCGCGACATGGTCCTTGGCCTGATTCGGGGGCCGCTGTATTCGCCGCCCCTGGCGGCGGCCTTGCCCTTTGCCATCGACCAGGGGGCCCTTGGGCGCTGGGACGCCTTGCTAGGCCTTGGTTTTTCGGCGCAACCACCACGCGCCGCTGATCTGGCCATGGGCATGCACTTCTCGGTAGTTTGTGCGGAAGACTTTCCCCGTATCAAGAAGAGCGCCGACCAACCGGGCCGGGACTTCGCAGACAGCCTGGGCCGCAGCTATGAGCGCATCTGCACCGACTGGCCCCGCGCCGAGCTGGCAGATCAGTTCTATACCATTCCCGCCGCCAGCTCTGCGGTGCTGCTGCTAAGCGGCGGTTTGGATCCGGTGACTCCGCCACGCCACGCGCAGCGCGCAGCGCAGGCGCTTGGCGCCAAAGCCAGGCACGTGCTCGTGGCCCACGCCGGGCATGGCGTCATGACACTGCCATGTTTGCGTGATGCGCTGCCACGTTTCATTGATGCCGAGGACGACGCGCAGGCAGCGGCGGTGGACCTCAGTTGTGCTGGGCGCATTCCGCGACCGCCGGCATTTGTTCCGGTGCTGCAAGGAGGCGCGCCATGATCCGGATTGAACATCTTGCGCGCAGCTTCAAGGTGCCGCCGGCACCAGGAAAGTCGCTGCCTTTCAAGCGCGCCCCGGCAGCGCTGGTGCAGGCCGTGCGGGATGTCAACCTGATCGCGCCCAATGGACAAATTACAGGGCTGCTCGGACCCAACGGGGCAGGCAAGACGACGACGCTGCGCATGCTGGCGGGATTGATCCAGCCCGACGCCGGGCGCATGACGGTCGACGAAGTGGACGTTGCCCGAGAACCTCTGCTGGCGCTGTCTCGTCTGGGAGTGCTCAGCGATTCGCGTGGCCTGTATCCGCGCCTGACAGCGCGTGAAAACATTGTTTACTACGGCGCTTTGCAGGGCATGACGCGCGATGCGGCGCAGTCGCGTGCCGAATCACTGGCCCGCATGCTCGACATGACAGCTTTGCTGGAGCGCCGCACCGAGGGCTTCAGTCAGGGCGAGCGAATGAAGACGGCCCTGGCGCGGGCGCTGGTGCACGATCCGGCCAACATTGTGCTGGATGAGCCGACCAACGGGCTTGACGTCATTGCCACGCGGGCACTGCGTGACTCCTTGCGCCTGCTGCGCTCGCCTGAGGGAGGAGCGAAGTGCATTGTCTTTTCCACCCACATCATGCAGGAGGTGGAGCGTCTGTGTGACAGCGTGGTGGTGGTGGCTCACGGACGCTCGGTGGCCAGCGGCACGGTAGCGGAGTTGCTGGAGCGGACCGGAAAGACCGATTTTGAGGAAGCCTTTGTACAGTTGGCCTTTGTCCCGGTCGAGTTGACTGCGGTGGGAGTGGCGGCATGAACTTTATGAGCGTCGCGCGGGCCGTTTACCGCAAAGAAATCATCGACTCCCTGCGTGACAAGCGCACCATGCTGGGGGTGTTGCTCTCAGGGGTCGTGATGGGGCCGCTGATTCTGATTGCCCTGTCAGGCTTTATTGCGTCGATGGAGGAACACGCCGAAAAGCGCGAGGTTTACGTCAGTGGGCTGTCCGACGGACCAAGTCTGCAGAATTTTCTGGAGCGCCAGACCTGGGTAGCGAGGGAGGCGCCAGCTGACTTCGAGGCGCTCTTGCGAGCGTCCAAGCTGGGGGATCCGGTCGTCTTGCTGCCGAGCGACTTTGAGTCAGCCATCGAGCGTGGCCAGGCGCCGGTGGTGGAGGTGGTGAGTGACAGCGCGAACCGGCAAAGCAGTTCGGCGCTTCCGCGCGTGCTGCAACTGCTGAGCGGGTTCAACCGCGAACGCTCCGGCTTGACGCTGGCCACGCGCGGCGTATCGGGTGCGGTGCTGGAGTCGATGCAGGTGCAGGAGCGCGATCTGGCCAGCACGCAGACGCGCGCCGCGCAGCTGACCGGCATGCTGCCGTTCTTTGTCATGATGGCCGTGTTGTATGGGGCGCTCAACGCAGCCATGGATACGACGGCGGGCGAGCGTGAACGTGGTTCGCTCGAGCCGCTGGTCATGAACCCGGCCCATGCGCTGGCGCTGGTGTTGGGAAAATGGGGTGCTGTGGCCAGCGTTGGCATGCTGGTGGCACTGCTCAATTGCCTGAGTTTCCTGCCGGCGCAATGGCTGTTGCGCAGCGATGTGCTGCAGGCCATGTTTCAGTTCGGCACGCGCGAGGTGGTGCTGTTCCTGTTGCTTCTGCTGCCCTTCGCAGCGGCGCTTTCCGCGCTTCTGATGGCGATATCGATTGTCTGCAATAGCGTGAAGGAGGCGCAGGCCAGCGCAACCGTGTTGGTGCTGGGCATTTCGCTATTGCCGCTGATGACGCTGCTGAACCAGAGCGGCGAGGCGCCCTGGCATTTGTGGGTGCCGGCGCTGGCCCAGAGTAGCTTGATGACACGCGTCATCAAGGGGGAGGACCTGACACTGATGCAATTTGCCGTGCCGTTCCTGGTTTGCGTGGTTCTGACGGTTGCCGGACTCTGGTTTGTCTCGCATCATCTAAGGCGCACGGCGGTCAAGTGAGTGCGGGTTTGTCCTAGGTGAATCAAGCCTGGTAGTCGTTGTGGCATAAGACCGATGTACCTACACTATGAAGTGGGTTGCATAAGAGTTCTATATGTCGGAGACCAGGATGCCAAACAATCAAGCCAAAGCCTCGCGGCGCGGATTTTTTCTTTCTGCCTCGGCAGTAGGTGCTGCAGTGGCCACAACGGCCTGGCTCAAGACGCCAGCGCCGGCGGCCGTCACGCCACCAGCCAGGCCAGCTCCGGAAAAAGGCGGTGGCTACAGCCTGAGCGAGCACGTCAAACAGTACTACCAGACCACGCGGGTCTGAGCTCTGCCTTCCTTCCTGATTGGAGACTTCCATGCTGTTGACCAAGAAATCGGGCACTGTCGGCCCAAGCGAGCATTCCTCCTTCGTTCACGGTTTGCGCCGCGGCCTCTCTACGGCCCTGCCGACCATGGACCGGCGCGCTTTTCTGCGCCGCTCCGGTCTGGGTGTGGGTGTCGGCCTGGCTGCCTCGCAGCTCACGCTGGTCCGCAAGGCGCATGCCGGTCCTGGCAATGTCGCCATTGGCGAAGGCAAGATCGAGATCAAGCGCACGGTCTGCACCCATTGTTCGGTCGGTTGCGCGGTGGACGCCGTGGTCGAGAACGGCGTCTGGGTGCGTCAAGAGCCGGTTTTTGACTCGCCGATCAACCTCGGAGCGCATTGCGCCAAGGGAGCGGCACTGCGTGAGCACGGGCACGGCGAATTCCGGCTGCGTTACCCGATGAAGTTGGTCAATGGCAAGTACCAGCGCATCAGCTGGGACACGGCGCTTGCCGAAATCAGCGAACGCATGCTGGAGCTGCGCAAGGCCAGCGGGCCGGACTCGATTTACTGGGTTGGATCGAGCAAGCACAACAACGAGCAGGCCTATCTGATGCGCAAGCTGGTCAGCCTCTGGGGCTCCAACAACTGTGACCATCAGGCGCGCATCTGCCACTCCACTACGGTGGCTGGTGTTGCCAACACCTGGGGTTACGGGGCCATGACCAATTCGTACAACGACATGCAGAACAGCAAGTGCGCGATGTACATCGGCTCCAACGCTGCCGAAGCGCACCCTGTGAGTATGCTGCACATGTTGCACGCCAAGGAGGGCGGCACCAAGATGATTGTGGTGGACCCGCGCTTTACCCGCACCGCAGCCAAGGCCGATGAGTATGTGCGCATCCGTTCCGGCTCCGACATCCCCTTCCTGTTTGGCGTGCTGTACCACGTCTTCAAGAATGGATGGGAAGACAAGAAGTACATCAACGACCGTGTCTATGGCATGGAGAAGGTGAAGGAAGAAGTTCTTGCCAAATGGACGCCGGACAAGGTGGAAGAGGCTTGTGGCGTCAAGGAAGAGCAGGTGCTCAGGGTAGCCACCCTGATGAGTCAGAACCGACCCAGCACCCTGGTCTGGTGTATGGGCCAGACCCAGCACACGATTGGCAACGCGATGGTGCGGGCGTCCTGCATCTTGCAGCTGGCACTGGGCAATGTCGGCAAGTCTGGTGGTGGCACCAACATCTTTCGCGGGCACGACAACGTCCAGGGCGCGACCGATGTTGGTCCGAATCCGGATTCACTGCCGGGTTACTTCGGCATTGTCGAAGGTGCCTGGAAGCACTTTGCCAAGGTCTGGAACGTCGATTTTGAGTGGATCAAGGGCCGTTTCTCAGCGCCGGCCATGATGAGCAAACCCGGCATCACGGTATCGCGCTGGATCGATGGTGTGCTGGAGAAGAACGAACTGATTGACCAGGACTCCAATCTGCGCGGTGTTTTCTACTGGGGTCATTCACCCAACTCGCAGACGCGGGGTCTGGAGATGAAACGCGCCATGGACAAGCTCGACCTGCTGGTGGTGGTGGACCCTTATCCCTCAGCCACAGCGGCGATGGCAGCGATGCCGGGCAAGCCGGAAGACCTGAACCCGAACCGGTCGGTCTACCTGCTGCCCGCCGCAACCCAGTTTGAGACCTGTGGTTCGGTGACCGCGTCGAATCGCTCGCTGCAATGGCGTGAGAAAGTGATTGAGCCGCTGTGGGAGAGTCGCAGCGACCACATGATCATGCAGCAACTGGCCGACAAACTGGGCATTGGCAAGGAGTTGTCGAAGAACTTCAAGATGCAGAAGGTCAGGGGCATGGATGAACCGGTGCCGGAGGACATCCTGCGCGAAATCAATGCGTCGCTGTGGACCATCGGTTACACCGGGCAAAGTCCGGAGCGGCTCAAGGCGCACATGCGCAACATGCACGTGTTCGATGTCAAAACGCTCAAGGCCATCGGCGGCAAGGACAAGGAGACCGGTTACGACTTTACCGGTGACTATTTCGGCTTGCCCTGGCCCTGCTACGGCAAGCCCGAACTCAAGCACCCGGGCTCGCCCAATCTGTACGATACCTCCAAGCATGTGATGGACGGCGGGGGCAACTTCCGCGCCAATTTTGGTGTCGAGCGCGATGGTGTCAATCTGCTGGCCGAAGACGGCTCTCATTCGCTGGGCGCTGACATTACCACCGGCTACCCCGAGTTCGACCACGTCCTGCTGAAGAAACTCGGCTGGTGGGACGACCTCACGGAGGCCGAGAAGAAGGGCGCGGAGGGCAAGAACTGGAAGACCGATCTGTCGGGCGGCATCCAGCGCGTGGTGATGAAGGTCCATGGTTGCCATCCTTTTGGCAACGCCAAGGCGCGCGCTGTGGTGTGGAACTTCCCCGACGCGATTCCACAGCACCGCGAACCGCTGTACGGCATCCGGCCCGATCTGGTCGCCAAGTACCCGACGCACGACGACAAGAAGGCGTTCTGGCGTCTGCCCACGCTGTACAAGACGATTCAGCAGAAGAATATCGCCGACAAGGTGCACGAAAAATTCCCCTTCATCATGACCTCCGGGCGCCTGACCGAATACGAAGGTGGCGGCGAAGAAACACGCTCCAACCCCTGGCTGGCCGAACTGCAGCAGGAGATGTTCATCGAAATCAACCCCAAGGTGGCGGCCGACAAGGGCATCCGCAACGGCGAGCGCGCCTGGGTTTCCACACCGACGGGAGCGCGCCTGAATGTGCAGGCCATGGTGACCGAGCGCGTTGGCCCTGATACCGTGTTCATGCCGTTTCACTTCTCGGGCCGCTGGCAGGGTGCCGACCTGCTGGCCTATTACCCGAATGGTGCTGCGCCAATTGTGCGAGGTGAAGCCATCAACACTGCAACCACCTACGGTTATGACAGTGTGACCATGATGCAAGAGACCAAGACGACTGTTTGTAACGTGGAGAGGGCATAACCATGGCACGCATGAAATTCATTTGTGACGCCGAGCGTTGCATCGAGTGCAACGGTTGCGTTACGGCTTGCAAGAACGAACACGAAGTTCCCTGGGGTGTCAACCGGCGTCGCGTTGTGACCCTCAACGATGGCATTCCGGGCGAGCGATCGATCTCGGTGGCCTGCATGCATTGCAGCGATGCTCCCTGCATGGCGGTCTGCCCGGTGAACTGTTTTTACCGCACAGATGAAGGTGTGGTGCTGCACGACAAGGACGTTTGCATCGGCTGCGGCTACTGCGCGTACGCCTGCCCCTTTGGCGCGCCGCAGTTTCCGTCGCAGGGCACGTTTGGCGTGCGGGGCAAGATGGACAAGTGCACCTTCTGCGCCGGTGGCCCGGAGGTCAACGGAAGTCAGGCCGAGTTCGAAAAGTATGGACGCAATCGGCTGGCCGAAGGCAAACTGCCGGTCTGCGCCGAGATGTGCTCAACCAAGGCGCTGATCGCCGGCGACGGCGATGTGGTGGCCGACATCTTCCGCAACCGCGTGCTCAAGCGCGGCAAGGGAGCGGAGGTCTGGGGCTGGGGTACGGCTTATGCCTCCAAGCAGGCCGGGCAGCCGGGTGTTTCCGCACCGGAAGGAGCCAAATCATGAAGCCAATCCTATCGGTTTGCGCATTGGTCTTGCTGCTCACAGCTTGCGGTGAGACGCCGCAGACGCTGGGCGCAGCGCGCAAGGACGACTCAGCTTACCAGGGGACCGGCAAGGGTTTTGCTGCGGCTGGCTGGAAGCAGGGCGACAAAGGTGCCTGGGAATCGCAACTGAAGGCGCGTGCGCAGCAGGGACAGAACGACTACGGCCGGATGAACTGAGCAGGAGGCACGGATGAAAAGACCTTTTGTTCTTGTTATTGCGCTGCTGGCCAGCCTGACTGCGCTGGCGCAAGGCGTGCCAGCGCCCGCCGCCGCACCCGTGGTCCAGAGTCAGAATATTGCCGACGTGAAGCCGGACGCCAGTACCGAGCCGGGCTATGCCATGCAAAGCAACGGCGAGCGCGCCAAGGTGCAGCCCGGCAATAACGCGCCTATGTGGCGTCAGGTTCGCGCTGGCGTCAACGGCGTCAGCAGTCTGCCCAAGTCTGAAGCGCCGGAGGCCGGCAACCTGATACAGCCTTTTGTGCAGTATCCCGGTTCGCGTCTGACCAATGCGGGAGAAGCATGGCGCCAGGTGCGAAACAATTTCATCATTCCCTATGGCGGCGCCTTGCTGCTGATTGTGCTGGGCGCGATCGGCCTGTTTCACTGGCGCATCGGTCCCATGAAAGTGCAGGACGAGCCGACCGGGAAACTGGTGGAGCGCTTCACGCCGCTGGAGCGTTCGGCGCACTGGGCCAACGCCGTCGCTTTCTGTGTGCTGGCAGTCTCCGGGGTCGTGATGGCCTTCGGCAAGTTCTTTTTGCTGCCGGTCATCGGCACCACCTTGTTTGGCTGGCTGGCCTATGGCCTGAAAAATCTGCATAACTTTGCCGGTCCGGTCTTCGCCGTGTCACTGTTGATCGTGATCGCGACCTTTATGCGTGACAACATGCCAGCCAAAGGCGATTTGAACTGGATGCTCAAGGGCGGTGGCATCCTGTCCGGGCATGAGATCCCTTCCGGACGTTTCAATGCCGGTGAGAAGGTCACCTATTGGGGTGGTGTTTTTGTGCTTGGCCTGATCGTCGTGAGTTCCGGTCTGTTCATGGACAAGGTGTTGCCGGGCTTTGGCTATGAACGATCGAGCATGCAGATTGCGCACATGGTGCACGCGGTCTCCAACATCGCCATGCTGTGCATGTTCCTGGGCCACATCTACATGGGCACGGCTGGAACCAAAGGGGCCTATGACGCGATGAAGACTGGTTATGTCGATGAAGCCTGGGCGCGTGAGCACCATGCCCTGTGGCTTGACGACATCAAGAGCGGTAAGATACCGGCGCAGCGTTCGCAGCCGGATGTCCCTGGCCAGGCCGTTCAAGTTTGAGGAAGTTTCCATGAAGAAAAATCTGAAACCCCTGTGGATCATGGGCGGCGCCATGCTGCTGGCCGCGACGGCGCTGGCCAAGCTGCCCGCACCGTCGGACGAAGCCAAGGCGAAGGCCGCAGAAGCTGCCGCCAAGACTGCCTGGACCGGCAAGCTGGAGGCTTACCAGTTGTGCAAGGCGCAGGACAAAGTGGCGGCGCGTACCAAGCCGGCTGTGAAGGGTGCAAAGCCTGTGGCGCCGGCGAGCAGCTGCGTTGACCCGGGTCCTTTTGTTTACGTTGCGCCCGTGGCAGGCGCTGCCGCACCTGCCGCCGCAGCTTCGGCCGTCGCGGCGAAAAAATCCTGAGTCCGCTGCCCAACCTGACGCAGGCGCGTGCGCCTCTGACGCGCGAAGTCAGTGCAGTCAACGAGTTTGGCGAGCCGGCGACGGTATCGATCCCAGCCGAACGCGCATTGACGGTTTACGTAGACAAGCGCGAACTCGTGACCCTGATGACGCTGGGTGCCCATCCCGAATTGCTGGTGCTGGGTTTTCTGCGCAACCAGCGCCTGCTGCGCTCAGCGCAGGAAGTTCATTCCATCACCGTTGATTGGGACGTCGGTGCAGCTGCGGTGAAGACGCACCACGGCGTCAATGACATTGCGGCCCGCACGGCCAAGCGGGTCGTAACCACCGGATGCGGACAGGGTAGCGTGTTTGGTGACATGATGGCCGATGTGGACAAACTGGTGCTGCCAGCAGCCAGCCTGACCCAGGCGCAGCTCTACGGCATGGTCAACGCCATTCGCCTGCAGGAAAGTACTTACAAGTCAGCCGGGTCGGTGCACGGATGCGCCCTGTTCCGGGGTGAGGATCTGCTGCTGTTTGTGGAGGATGTCGGTCGCCACAACGCGATCGACACGATTGCCGGATGGATGTGGATGCACGGTATAACTGGAGCCGACAAGGTGTTCTACACGACGGGACGCCTGACCAGCGAGATGGTGATCAAGTCGGCGCAGATGGGTGTGCCTATCCTGGTGTCGCGCAGCGGCATCACGCAGATGGGTCATGAGGTGGCCGAGCGGCTGGGCCTGTGCACCATTGGCCGGGCCACGAACAAGCGCTTTCTTTGCTATACCGGCTCCGACCGCCTGCAATTGCAGCCAGAGTTGATGGGCTTGCCTGCGGCTGCGGGTTGATTTGTTCCTGAGTTTTTGGTGCTTGAAAAAGCCGGGTCTCGGCCCGGCGCCCGGCTGCGCCGGTACGCTGCGTTGCTCGGGTTCGGCGGGGTGCGCGCAAACTCGCTTCGCTCAAACATGCGCGCCCCTGATTCCGCCAAACCCTGCGCTACTCGCCTCCGCATAACGGCGGCGGGCAAATTTCAAAGTAGAGGTTACCAGCACCACCACCCGCAGAGAGTGGTGGTCTGGGGCCGCGCCGATTTAGTTACGACATAACTTGCAAGCAAGTTAGTCTCCACTGAAACTTCGTTTTCTGGGCATTTGACAGCATGAGGTGTGGGCCCATACCTCACTCTCTGCCACCACGACGGGTATCGGATCGACGGACCGACGGACCGCCAATGAGCCTGCCCTGAAATTCAATGCGAAATGCGTTATGGTCGGGTGATGTCTATTTCCTTCTGGCGCTTGGGTTGGCGTTCTTTATGGCGTGATTTGCGCTCCGGCGAACTGCGTCTGCTGATCGTGGCGGTGACGCTGGCGGTCGCGGCGCTGACAGCGGTCGGGTTTTTTGCTGACAGGCTGAAGGCCGGTTTGCAGCGCGACGCACGCCAACTGCTGGGCGGCGATGCGGTCATCGTCAGCGACAACCTGCCGCCAGCGACGTTCACGGCCAAGGCACGCTCACTCGGACTTGAAGTGGTGCAGACACTGGGCTTCCCGACCATGGGCCGTGCTTCCGACATCAAAGGTGGTACAGCGAAACTGGTGGCGCTCAAGGTCGTTGCGCCCGGCTACCCCTTGCGCGGCAGCCTGAAGGTTGCAAGCCAGCCTGGCGCGGTGGAGCGCATCACGCGCAGCGTACCGGATTCTGGTCAGGCCTGGGTCGAGGCGCCCCTGCTCGACGCGCTGGGTCTGCAGATGGGCGACGAATTGCTGCTGGGTGATAGCCGCTTGCGCATCACGGAGATCATTGTCAACGAGCCCGATCGCGGGGCCGGTTTCATGAGTTTTGCACCTCGCGTGATGATCCTGCAGCAGGACGTCGCTGCCACCGGTCTGATCCAGCCGGCCAGCCGGGTCAGCTACCGCCTGGCGGTCGCGGGCAGCGACAAATCGGTAGGCAGCTTTGTGGCCTGGGCGCAGGATGAGGTCAAGAGTACTCGCCTGCGCGGCGTGCGCATTGAGTCGCTGGAAGGCGGGCGCCCCGAGATGGGCCAAACGCTGGACCGGGCAGAAAAGTTCCTGAACCTGATTGCCCTGCTGGCAGCCCTGCTGAGCGCCGTGGCGGTCGCGCTGGCGGCGCGCGGCTTTGCGCTGGCGCACCTGGACGACTGCGCCATGCTGCGCGTGCTGGGATTGAGTCAGCGTCGCATCGCTTTGGCCTATGTCTTTGAGTTCGGTCTGATCGGTCTTTTGGCCAGCGCTTTGGGCTTGCTGCTGGGTTATGTGCTGCACCATGTTTTTGTCTTGTTGCTGGCAGGTCTGGTGGACACGGCCCTGCCATCGGCTGGCTGGTGGCCCCTGATGTTTGGCATGGGGGTGGGTATGACCCTGCTGCTGGCCTTTGGACTGCCGCCGGTGCTGCAGCTCTCGCAGGTGCCGGCGCTGCGTGTCATCCGGCGTGACCTGGGCAACCTGAAGCCGGCCTCGATCGGTGTATTGCTGCTGGGCATCGCCGGCTTTGCCGCCTTGCTGCTGGCCGCTAGCAGCGACCTGAAACTGGGACTGATCGCGGTCGGCGGTTTCGCCGCAGCGGCCCTGGTTTTTGCTGCTTTGAGCTGGCTCGCCGTCAAGGCATTGCGCCTTGCGGTCAGCGAGAGCACGGCGCCGCGCTGGCTGGTACTGGCGACCCGCCAGCTCGCGGCGCGTCCCGCTTTTGCCGTGTTGCAGGTCAGCGCGCTGGCGGTCGGCTTGCTGGCACTGATCCTGCTGGTTTTGCTTCGCACCGACCTGGTCAGCAGCTGGCGCAAGGCCACACCGCCGGATGCTCCGAACCGCTTCGTCATCAACATCATGCCCGAGCAGGGGAATGCCTTCCGGCAGGCGCTGCTTGGCGCCGGTGTCAGCAAGTTCGACTGGTACCCGATGATCCGGGGCCGCCTGATTGCCATCAACGCCAAGCCTGTCACGCCGGACGACTATGCCGACGAGCGCGCCAAGCGTCTGGTGGAACGTGAATTCAATCTCTCGCACAGTGCGGCGCAGCCGCCGCAAAACAAGTTGGTGGCCGGGCGCTGGACGCCGGAAGAGGCGGATGCGATCAGCGTGGAGGAGGGTCTGGCCGCCAACCTGAACCTCAAGCTCGGTGATGTGCTCAGTTTCGATGTGGGCGGCGTGCAGACCGTGTCCAAAATTACATCGCTGCGCAAAGTCGACTGGGGCTCTATGCGCGCCAACTTCTTTGCCATGTACCCGGTGAGCAGGCTGCCCGATGTGCCGGCGACCTACATGACAGCCTTCAAGGCTCCATCAGACGCTCACTTTGACAATGCGCTGGTGCGCAGCTTTCCCAACATCACCAGTGTGGACATGAGCAGCACCATTGCCCAGGTGCAGCGTGTGCTCGATCAGGTGATTGGTGCGGTGGAGTTCCTGTTCGGCTTTGCACTGGTCGCCGGCCTGGTCGTGCTGTTTGCTGCAGTGAGTGCCACGCGTGAGGAGCGCGCCCGGGAGTTCGCCATCATGCGTGCGCTGGGCGCCAGGAGCAGCCTGCTACGCCAGGTGCAGCGCGCCGAGCTGGCTGCGGTCGGGCTGCTCGCCGGCTTTCTGGCGTCCGTGCTGGCGACGCTGGTGGGCTGGGCGCTGGCCCGTTTTGTCTTTGAATTTGAATGGAACGCCTCACTCTGGGTTCTGCTCTGGGGCGCCTTGAGCGGCGCTGCGCTGGCCTTGCTGGCGGGCTGGTGGGGTCTGCGCGAAGTGTTGCGCCGGCCCGTGGTCGACACCTTGCGGCGCGCCGCCTTCAACTCCTGACCGGCGCCAGCAACACCAGCAGCGCCCCGGCGCCGCCATCGGCTGGTTTGGCCTGCACAAAGGCCAGTACTTCGTTTTTTTGCACCAGCCAGCTGTGAACCCGGCTTTTCAGTATGGGCGCCTTGCCCGGTGAGCCCAGACCTTTGCCGTGCACCACGCGCACGCAGCGGATGCCTTGCTTGTGCGCTTCACGGATGAAGAAACTCAGGTGCTCCCTGGCCTCGTCGCGGCGCAGTCCGTGCAGGTCAATCTGGCGCTGAATGCTCCAGTCGCCACGGCGCAGCTTGCGCGTGATGTCAGCACCGATGCCAGGGCGACGAAAGCTCAGCTGGTCGTCGCTGTCAAGTAGCGTGCCACTGTCAAATTCGTCGCTGATGGCCTCTTTCAGAACCGCTTTTTCATCGCGCTGGTATTGCATGACGGGCATCGCAGCCACGGTCTTCTTGAAGTGGGTCCGGTTCTTGTCGGGCAGTGGTTGAACCAGGCCTGCCGCCTGCAGGAACAGATTGCTCTCGACGGCGGTCTGGCGCTTCAGGCGCTCGGCCTCGGCCGCCTGCTGCTCGCGCTGCAGGGCTTGCGCCTCGATTTGCCGTTTGACCAATTTGAGTTCGGCCAGCGAGCCGACCTTGACCGGTTTGGCGCTCACAGCAATCCCCGTTCGGCCATCGACAGGGCTTCGCCCGGCGCGACAATCACGTGATCCAGCACCCGCACATCGATCAGTGCCAGCGCGCTCTTGAGGGTTTGCGTCAGCGCTTCATCAGCGCGCGAGGGCTGCACCGTGCCGCTCGGATGATTGTGGGCCAGCACCACCGCCGCCGCCTGATGGTGCAGCGCGCGAAGCACCACTTCACGCGGGTAAACACTGGTTTGCGTCAAAGTGCCGCGAAACAATTCTTCCATCGCCAGCAGCCGGTTTTGCACATCAAGGAAGAGGACTGCGAAGACTTCATGCCCTTTGGCCGCCAGTTGCAGCTGCAGATAGTGCTTGACGGCGTCGGGCGTGGCGAACACCGTGCGGGCCTTGAGTTGCTGCGCCAGGGCGCGTCGCGCCAACTCCAGCACCGCCACCAGTTCTGCACGCTTGGCAGGACCCAGACCCTTGACACGCTTGAGGTCGTCCGCACCGGCATGCAGCAGGCCGGCAATGCCGTCGAAGCCCTCGTTAGGGTCGTTGGCTGACGTCTTGAGCTGCAGCAGTTCGTCTGCCATCTGCAGCACACCCTTGCCCTTGATGCCGGTGCGCAGCAGCAAGGCCAGCAGTTCGGCGTCGCTCAGGGCGGCCGCTCCGCGGGCGAGCAGCTTTTCACGCGGTTGCGCGTCCAGGGGCAGGTCTTTCAGGGGCATGGGTCGGGCTTTTACAATGAGCCCAGTTTATCCGGGACTTCATCATGACCACCAACACGGCCTGCGTCCAGCCAGGCTCTTTTCTCACGCTGCACTACCGCATGGCCGGGCCGACGGGCGACCTGATCAATACCTTTGCCGACAAGCCGGCCACGCTGACGCTGGGCACGGGTGAACTGTCGCCGGCGCTGGAGGCGCGGCTGCTGGGTTTGCCGGAAGGGTCTCGTGCGACTTTCGAGTTGCCAGCGGGCGCCGCGTTTGGCGAGCGCCACCCGGACAAATTGCAGTGGCTGGCGCGGCCGCTGCTCGATGCCATCAGTGAAGCTGATCAGCAGTACGCCTTGGGGGATGTAGTGCAGTTTCCGGCGGCTGACGGCCAGGGGCGGTATGCCGGTTCGGTGCAGCGCTTCAGAACCGACGACCAGGGCGCGGCGGTGTTGTTTGACTTCAATCATCCGCTGGCTGGTCAGCCGGTGACCTTTGAAGTGCACGTGATCGGCGTCCTGTGAACAGGGAGCTTGAAGTTCTGCTGGCCGAGCCCAGGGGTTTTTGCGCTGGCGTTGATCGTGCCATTGAAATCGTTGAGCGCGCACTGGCGAAATTTGGTGCGCCGATCTATGTGCGCCACGAAATTGTCCACAACACCTATGTCGTCAATGACCTGAAAACCAAAGGCGCCATCTTCATCGAGGAACTCGAGGATGTGCCGGCCGGAGCAACCCTGATTTTTTCGGCACACGGTGTCAGCCGCGCCGTTCAGGAGGAAGCAGCGGCGCGGGGCTTTCGGATTTTTGACGCCACCTGTCCGCTGGTGACCAAGGTGCACGTGGAAGTGGCCAAGCTGCGCCGCGAAGGCTTTGAGTTCATCATGATCGGTCACAAGGGGCACCCCGAAGTTGAGGGCACCATGGGGCAGCTTGATGGCGGCATGCATCTGGTCGAAGACGTGGCCGATGTCGCGAAGGTGCAGCCGGGGCAGACCGAGCGGCTGGCGCTGGTAACGCAGACCACGCTCAGCGTTGATGATGCGGCCGAGATTGCGGCGGCCGTCAAGGCACGCTTTCCGGCGGTGCGCGAACCCAAGCAGCAGGACAT
Source organism: Comamonadaceae bacterium (assembly GCA_037139995.1). Taxonomy (GTDB): domain Bacteria; phylum Pseudomonadota; class Gammaproteobacteria; order Burkholderiales; family Burkholderiaceae_C; genus Rhodoferax. The sequence goes on from JBAXFI010000006.1 coordinate 54,751, forward strand.
CTGCTATGCCACGCAGAACCGGCAGGACGCCGTCAAGATCATGAGTCCGCAGGTCGATCTGGTGATTGTGGTGGGTAGCCCGACCAGTTCCAACAGCAACCGGCTGGCCGAGTTGGCGCGCAAACTCGGGACCGCCAGTTACATGGTCGATAGCGCCGAGGAAATTCAGGCGCAGTGGTTTGAAGGACGGCAGCGCGTCGGATTGACCGCAGGTGCCTCGGCACCCGAGATTCTGGTGAACCAGGTCATGGAGCGCGTCAAGGCGTTGGGTGCGGTGTCGGTGCGCAAGATGAAGGGCATCGAAGAGACCGTCAAGTTTCCACTGCCCAAGGGCTTGAAGCTGGGGGAGCACCAGCCATGATCAGCCTGGACATTGCCCGCTCTGACATCGAGAACGCCCTGCGCCGGCTGGGTGCCCGGCAGCCGCAATTGCTGCGCAGAACGCCGCTGATGAAATTGCCAGGCAGGCAATTCGGTTTGGATTGCGCGGAAGTATGGCTCAAACTGGAACAGTTGCAGCTTGGTGGCAGTTTCAAGGCGCGCGGCATGTTGAGTCGCATGCTTGCCAACGAGATACCGGCCAGCGGTGTGATCATTGCATCGGGTGGCAACGCCGGTATTGCGGCAGCCGCGGCAGCGCAGGCACTGGGTGTGCACTGTGAGGTCTTTGTGCCCTTGCTGGCGAGTCAAGCCAAGCGCGACCGCTTGCGCCAACTCGGCGCCAGCGTGGTCGTCACGGGCGCTGCTTACTCTGAGGCACTAGAGGCCTGTCTGCTACGCCAGCGCGCCAGCGGCGCCTTGCTGCTGCACGCTTACGACCAGGTGGAAGTGGTGGCGGGTGCCGCTACGCTGGCTGCTGAAATTGAAGCTGCGGCAGGCTTGCCTGACAGTGTGCTCGTGAGCGTGGGCGGTGGTGGCCTGATCGGTGGTATTGCGGCCTGGTTTGAGAACCGCGCGCGCGTTGTGGCGCTGGAGCCGACCCTGGCACCCACCCTGTTTCAGGCGCGCCAGGCCGGGCAGCCGGTGGATGTGTCGGTCAGCGGCATTGCGGCCGACTCGCTGGGCGCCAAACGCATTGGCGAGATCGCATGGAATGTCAGCCAGCGCTACGTCAAGGACGCACTGCTGCTTAGCGACGAGGCGATTCGCGCCGCGCAGCTGTGGCTCTGGAACGAACTCAAACTGGCAGTGGAGCCCGCTGCCGCGCTGGGTCTGGCGGCCTTGCAAAGTGGCGCTTACCGGCCGCAAGCGCAGGAGCGGGTTTGCCTGATACTGTGCGGTGCCAATCTGGACCCGGCCAGCCTGGCTGGGTATGTTCATCCCGAACCAGGAAATTGTCATCCCGGACCCGACAGCTGTCATCCCGGACTCCAAGGCTGTCATCCCGGACCCCGGATCGAGCCCGGGGCAAGCTCTGATCCGGGATCCAGAGCCATGCCACCACTGGATTGCGGATCGAGTCCGCAATGACAGTAAGGTGCCTGCAATGACAGTAAGGTGCCGGCAATGACAACAAGGTGTCCGCAATGACATCGACGTGTCGACAATGACTGTTCGCCCAATATTTCAAAAATTACAATCTCACCATGCTAGACATTACGCTTCTCCGAAAAGACCTCGCCTGGGTGGTTGAGCGCCTGCAAACGCGCAAGCATCCCCAGAACTTTCTCAACGTGGACGGTTTCAAGACGCTGGAGGCCGAGCGCAAGACGATCCAGATCCGGACCGAGGAACTGCAGAGCCGGCGCAACAGCCTGAGCAAACAGATCGGTCAGCTCAAGGCCAAGGGTGCGGCCGGGCAGGGGCAGTGCGATGCAGTGATGGCCGAAGTGGCCGGCTTGAAAGCCGAACTGGAGGCGTCCGCAGCGCGGCTCGAAGAGATCCAGACCGACATGCAACTGCTGCTGCTGGCGGTACCGAATTTGCCCCACGAGAGCGTGCCGGTCGGTGCAGACGAGCACGCCAATGTCGTGGTGCGCAGCTGGGGTGCTCCCAAGGCGTTCAGCTTCCCGGTGAAAGATCACGTTGACCTGGGCGAGCCACTGGGGCTCGATTTCGAGATGGGGGTCAAGCTCTCGGGTGCCCGCTTTGCTGTCATGAAGGGTCCGCTGGCCCGCTTGCACCGGGCTTTGGCGCAATTCATGCTCGACGTGCAGACGCAGGAGCATGGTTACACCGAGTGCTACACGCCCTACATCGTGAACGCCGAAACGCTGCGCGGCACCGGGCAGTTGCCCAAGTTCGAGGCCGATCTGTTTGCCGCCAAAAAGGGTGGTCAGGAAGGAGAGGAGGGGCTTGAGGACGCGGCCCTGTACCTGATTCCAACCAGCGAGGTGCCGCTTACCAATTTTGTACGGAACGAAGTGGTTGCCGAATCAGCCCTGCCAATCAAACTGACCGCGCACACGCCGTGTTTCCGGTCCGAGGCCGGCAGCGCCGGGCGCGATACCCGCGGCCTGATCCGCCAGCATCAGTTCGACAAGGTCGAGATGGTGCAGATCGTGCATCCGGAAAAGAGCTATGCAGCGCTGGAAGAAATGACCGCTCATGCAGAAGCGATCCTGCAGAAACTCGGATTGCCCTACCGGGTGATGTCACTGTGTAGCGGCGACATGGGTTTTGGCGCCAGCAAGACCTACGACCTGGAAGTCTGGCTGCCGGCCCAAAACACCTTCCGTGAGATCAGTTCGGTCTCCAACTGCGAAGCGTTTCAGGCACGCCGGCTGCAGGCGCGTTTCAAGAACGCGCAGGGCAAGAACGAGTTGGTTCACACGCTCAATGGCTCTGGTTTGGCCGTCGGCCGAACCTTGGTGGCAGTGCTGGAGAACTACCAGAATGCTGACGGATCCATCAGCGTACCCCAGGTGTTGCAGGACTACCTTGGCGGGCAGACGATATTAGGTCTGACGCCAGGCAAGGCTTAGCCAGCGATGTTGGCTTCATCGGTCCGAAACATTGTCCTGAATCAAGGTTTGGCATTAAGTTTTCAGGGCGAGCGCGGTGATAATACCGGCTGTGTGATATTCGGCAGTCTTAGGGCGCGCTGGCGTCGCGCGCCTTTTTGAATCCCAAAGGAAAACTATGCCCACCTGGTTGCTGTATACCGTTGTTTCATTGTTTTTCGTTCTTGCCACGACTGCACTCTTCTTCTTCACCGTGACCCGGGGCGCTCTTCTGATACGCGGCGTCATGCCCGGCCCGACCAAAGACGCAGATCATGTCTATCCGATCTACTCCAATCTGCGACTGATCCGCCTGATCGATTTTCAGCCCATCATTGCGGCTATTTTGCTGTTTCAGTATGACCGTCTGGTGTCAGCCATCACGCATGGCCTGCAGCACATGAACTTGCGTGGTAAGAATGTGCTGATCACATCCTGCGCCTTTGGCAACGTGATCCCTCGTGTTGTGAACGCGGCACTCGACACCGGTGCGCACCGCGTCCTGATTGCCGACATCATCAAGAACGAACTTGACCATGCCCAGGGAAAACTGCTGACGCACGCCGGCAAGATCGAATTCCTGCAAGAAAACGCCATTGCCATGAAGCAGGCCGACAACTCGGTTTCGGCCAACGTGATCTTTTTTCTGTTGCACGAACTACCGCACCATCTGAAGGGTCAGGCCTTGAAAGAAGCAGGGCGCGTGTTAGAGCCAGGCGGCAAACTCTATCTGGCTGAATTTCACCGCCCCGACCTGTGGGTACTGCGCGCTCTGAGCTGGACCTATTTCAAGGTGTTTGAGCCGCTCGGTCTGGCGCTCTGGGATACCCATGATCCACTCATGCAGCTTGAGGCCATGGGTGGTTTCACCTGCGAACGCCGCACGGTGTTCTTCGGCAACTTCCAGATCATTGTGGCGACCAAAAATATGGCATGATGCCGGGAGGTAGAGCGTGGGGTCTGGATCCCCCATCATACTGTCAAACGCCCGGAAAACGAAGTTTCAGTGGAGACTAACTTACTTGCAAGTTATGTCGTAACTAAATCTGCGAAGACCCAGACCCTCGCTCTGCTGGCCGCATACTTGGTTCGTGTAGCCAGTTCGTTTGGCGAAGGACGGGGTAGCAGCGAGGCTGTGTAAACACGCCACTTTGTTCTAAACTGAATCTTCGTACTGCGGGAAACTGCCTTATGAAGCGATTCATCGAAGGTCAAGACCGATCACAAAGTATTTTGCTGCCGGAGTGCCTTGACGATTTCGTTGATTAAGTCGATCTGGGCCAACTGGGTTTTGACAGCGTTGAGCCAGAACTGACGGGCCGGCCTGCTTACCACCCGAGCGTACTGCTCAAGATCTACATCTACGGGAATCTCAACCGCATTCAATCGAGCCGTCGCCTGGAGCGCGAAGCTCAATGCAATATTTGAAGCACCGCCGAGCGCCCGTATCAGTCTGGACGCCAGGTCATTTGCCTTATGATCCCCGACGTCCTGCCGGCGCTCCCGCGTCGACGTCCGCTCTTGGAGAAGCCTGGTGCAATTAGTTTGTCTTGATCTTGAAGGTGTGCTGGTTCCGGAAATCTGGATCGAATTCGCGCAGCGCACCGGTATTCCCGAATTGCGCCGCACGACCCGCGATGAACCCGATTACGACAAGCTGATGAAATACCGGCTCGATCTGCTGCGCCAACACCGACTGGGCTTGCGCGACATCCGCGAGGTCATTTCCGGGACGCGTCCGCTGGCCGGCGCCAAGGAGTTTCTCGACACGCTGCGGCGCGACTTCCAGGTCATCATCCTCTCCGACACCTTTTACGAGTTCGCCATGCCGCTGATGGAGCAACTCGGCATGCCAACGCTGATGTGCCACAAGCTCGAAGCGGATGCCGCCGGCATGCTGGTGAACTACCACCTGCGCATGCCGAACCAGAAGATGGAAGCGGTGCGACGCTTCAAGGAAATCAAGTTCAAGGTCATCGCTGCCGGCGATTCCTACAACGACACGGCGATGCTGGCCGAGGCCGATGCGGGCATCCTGTTTTGCCCGCCGCAAAACGTGATCGATGAGTTTCCGAATTTTCCCGTCACACGCAACTATGCAGAGCTGCGTACGGAAATCGACAAGGCGAGCGCAAGTCCACCCACAGCATGACGACAGCGCGCCTTCAGCTTACTGACATCAGCAAGGGCTATCCTGGTGTGCGCGCCAATGACGCGGTGTCCATGAGCGTCATGCCGGGTGAAATCCATGCGGTCCTGGGTGAAAACGGCGCTGGCAAATCGACCCTGATGAAGATCATCTACGGTGCGGTCAAGCCCGACGCCGGCAGCATTTTGTTCAACGGGCAGCCGGTGCAGATCCGCAACCCGCAGGAGGCGCGGGCTTTGGGCATCGCCATGGTGTTTCAGCACTTCAGCCTGTTTGGCACCATCACCGTGGCCGAGAACGTCTGGCTTGGTCTGGACCGGAGCTTGAGTCTGGCCGAGGTCACGCAAAGCATCAGCGCCAAGGCGTCCGAGTACGGACTCGACATAGACCCGACGCGCCCGGTGCACACGCTGAGCGTGGGGGAGATGCAGCGCGTTGAAATCATCCGCGCCCTGTTGACGCAGCCGCAACTGCTGATTCTGGACGAGCCGACTTCTGTGCTGGTGCCGCAAGCCGTGGAGAAACTCTTTGTGGTGCTGAAAAAAGTGGCCAGCGCGGGTTGCAGCATTCTGTATATCAGCCACAAGCTGCATGAAATCCGCGAGCTGTGCGATGTCTGCACGGTGCTGCGCAGCGGCAAGGTGACGGGGGTCTGCCAGCCGGCGCAGGAGTCCAATGCCTCCTTGTCGCGCCTGATGATTGGCGCGGAGCCACCCAAACTGACGCGGCGGCAGTCGCAACTTGGTGCGCCGGTGCTGCGTGTGCGCGCGCTGTCGCTGCCGCGCGAGGACCAGTTCGGGGTGGATCTTCACGATGTCGCGCTCGAAGTTCGTGCCGGCGAGGTGGTGGGCATTGCGGGTGTTTCGGGCAATGGGCAAAAGGAGTTGCTCTACGCCTTGTCGGGCGAGGATGTTCGCTCGCCAGCGGGAACGATTCAGATCGGCGAAGTCGATGCCTCGAGTTTGCGCCCGAAGGCTCGGCGCACGCTCGGACTCCATTTTGTTCCTGAGGAGCGGCTCGGACGTGGCGCGGTGCCGACGCTGGAGCTATCGCACAACCTGTTGCTGACACGCAGCGAAGCCGTTTCGCACCCGCGTTTTGCCGGGGGCTGGATCGGTGTCAAGCAGCTTGAAGGCCATGCCAGGCGCATTATTGGACGCTTCCATATCAAGGCCTCCGGTCCGACTGCAGTGGCGCGCTCACTCTCCGGCGGCAATCTGCAGAAGTACATCGTCGGTCGTGAGATTGACGCCAATCCCAAACTGTTCATCGTGTCGCAGCCGACCTGGGGTGTGGATGTTGGCGCGGCGGCGCAGATTCGGGGCGAAATACTGGCCCTGCGCGACGCCGGCTGTGCCGTGCTGCTGGTCAGCGAAGAACTCGACGAGTTGTTCGAACTCTGCGACCGCTTGCACGTGATGGCACGCGGTCGCCTGTCGCCGGCCTTGCCGATCGCCCAGGCTACGGTCGAAAAAGTGGGTGAGTGGATGAGTGGATTGTGGAACCCAACGGAGAACGGGGCGCCCCATGCTTAAGCTCGAAGCCCGGCCCGCGCCGTCCAGCGTCTGGAGTTACGCCTCGCCGCTGCTGGCACTGTTGCTGACGGTGGTCATCGGTGTGGCGCTGTTTGCGGCCCTGGGCAAGGACCCGGTGAGCGGCTTGCGCGTCTTTTTCTGGGAGCCTATCCGCAGCGCCTACGCGCTGGGCGAACTGACTGTCAAGGCGACTCCCTTGCTGCTGATTGCGCTCGGCCTGGCGGTCTGCTTTCGCTCCAACATCTGGAACATCGGCGCCGAAGGCCAGTATGTGCTGGGCGCCATCGCCGCCAGCGGCGTGGCTTTGCTGGCAGACAAGAACAGCAGTGGCTGGATTGTGGTCCCCATCCTGCTCGCGGGAGTTGTCGGCGGCATGGTCTGGGCTGGCATCACAGCCTGGCTGCGCGATCGCTTCAACGCCAACGAGATTCTGGTCAGCCTGATGCTGGTCTATGTCGCCGTACAGTTGCTGAGCTACTTGGTGTCGGGTCCCTGGAAAGACCCGCAGGGCTACAACTTTCCGCAGACGCAAACTTTTGCGCTGGTGACGCGCATCCCGCGCCTGTTTGACGGCTCACGCATCAGCATTGGCGTTTTTCTTGCGCTGCTGGGCGTGCTGGCGTCCTGGATCTTCCTGTTTCGCACGCGCGCAGGCTTTTCGTTGCAGGTGGGCGGTCTGGCACCGGCCGCGGCGCGCTATGCCGGGTTTTCGTCGCGCAGTGCCCTGTGGGTTGCCTTGTTGATCTCGGGTGCCAGTGCCGGCCTGGCCGGCGCGCTGGAGGTGGCAGGGCCGATCGGGCAACTCACGCCCTATGTGCCGGCGGGATACGGCTTTGCTGCCATCATCGTCGCTTTTGTCGGTCGCCTGCATCCGGTGGGCATGGTTCTCTCGGCTCTGTTGATGAGCATGTTCTACATTGGTGGCGAACTGGCGCAGTCGCGCCTGGGCTTGCCCAAGTCGCTGACCGGCGTTTTTCAGGGACTCTTGCTGTTTTGCCTGCTGGCCTGCGACACGCTGGTCAATTACCGACTGAAGTGGGGCAAGTGATGGAATCCTACGCACTGCTGATTGCAGCCACCCTGAACGCCGGCACCGTGCTGGCGCTGGCTTCGCTGGGGCTGCTGATCAACGAGAAGGCCGGCATCGTCAATCTGGGCGCCGAGGGCATGATGCTGTGCGCCGCGATTGCCGGCTTTGCCGCGGTGGTTCATTCCGGCAGTGACACGCTGGGCTTTGTTGCCGGCATTGGCGCCGGTGCCTTGCTGGCGCTGATTTTTGGCGGCCTGGTGATCTGGCTCAATACCAACCAGTACGCGACCGGTCTGGCGGTCAGCCTCTTTGGTGCTGGCTTCTCGGCTTTTGCCGGCATCAGCTATGTGCAGGAAAGAATTCCGCCACGGCCCAACTTTGCCGTGCCCTGGCTGTCAGACATTCCACTGCTCGGGCCGGCGTTCTTTCAGCATCATCCGCTGGTTTACCTGACCGTGCTGCTGGCCCTGGGCATGATCTGGTTTCTGTACCGCACACGCGCCGGTCTGGTGCTGCGCTGCGTTGGCGAGAGTCCGGAAGCCGCGCATGCGCTGGGCTATCCGGTGCGCCGCATTCGCCTGCTGGCAGTGATGGCTGGGGGCGCCCTGTGCGGACTGGCCGGTGCCTATGTTTCGGTCGTCTACACGCCACTGTGGGTCGAGGGCATGGTCGCGGGCAAGGGCTGGATTGCCTTGGCTCTGACGACATTTGCCACCTGGCGCCCGGCCCGGGTGCTGCTGGGGGCCTATCTGTTTGGCGGTGTCACCATGCTGCAGTTCCACTTGCAGGGGGCGGGGGTGGAGATTCCAAGCCAGTTCCTGACCATGCTGCCCTACCTCGCCACTATCGTGGTGCTGGCACTGATTTCGCGCAACCCGCTGTGGATCCGCATCAATATGCCGGCTTCCATGGGCAAGTCGTTTCACCCCGGAAACTGATTTTTCCGGTTCATAATCCTGCTTTTCTCCACCCCCTCCCGCAACCTGTCCAACAATAAAGGAAATCACATGACCGACCTGCAAAAACGTTCCCTACTGCGAATCGCTGCACTGACGGCAGTCGCTTCGGCCGCCCTGGTGGGCTGTGGCAAGAAAGAGGCGGCGGCACCTGCCACGCCGGCCGCATCGGCTCCCGCAGCCGCTGCTTCAGCGCCCAAGGCCGAGCCATTGAAAATTGCGTTTGCCTATGTCGGCCCGGTGGGTGACGGTGGCTGGACTTTTGCGCACGACAACGGCCGCAAGGCGCTGGAAAAGGAATTTGGCGACAAGATCAAGACTTCGTTTGTCGAAAGCGTGCCGGAGTCGGCCGATGCCGAGCGCGTCATCCGCGACATGGTAGGCCAGGGCAACAAGCTGATCTTTGGCACCACCTTCGGCTACATGGAGACCATGCTCAAGGTCGCCGCCGACAGCAAGGACGTCAAGCTCGAGCACGCGACTGGCTACAAGCAAGCCGAGAACCTGCGCACCTATGACAGCCGCACCTACGAGGGTGCCTACATGGCCGGCGTGATTGCGGGCAAGATGACCAAAACCAACACGCTGGGCGTGGTGGCCTCGGTGCCAATTCCGGAAGTCGTGCGCAACATCAACAGCTTCACGCTCGGCGCGCAGTCGAGCAACCCCAAGATCAAGACCAAGGTGGTGTGGGTTAACGAGTGGTTCAACCCACCGAAGGAAACCGAAGCCGCCACCTCGCTGATCAACGGTGGCGCTGACGTGCTGTTCCAGAACACCGATTCACCCGCTGTGCTGAAGACCGCCGAGGCCAAGGGCAAGCGCGCTTTCGGCTGGGATTCAGACATGACCGCCTACGGCCCGAAAGCCCATCTGGCCTCGGCCGTGATCAACTGGGGTCCGTACTATATCAAGGCCACCAAAGAAGCACTGGATGGCACGTGGAAGGGTGGTACAGGCGCGTGGTGGGGCGTGAAAGAAGGCGCGATCGACATCGTCTCGATCGCTGAAGACGTGCCCGCCGAGACCAAGGCCAAAGTGGCTGAAGTCAAGAAGGGTCTGGCTGACGGCAGCTTCGTGATCTGGAAAGGCCCGATCACCGACAACACCGGCAAGGTGCAGGTGGCCAAGGATGCCGTCGCGGACGACAAGTTCCTCGGTGGCCTGAACTTCTTCGTCAAGGGCGTTGAAGGCAAGGTGCCGGGCGCAAAGTAAGCGCTCCAGCCTGACATCGGAGCCGCCTTCGGGCGGCTTTTTTTTGGTGGTGCTGATCGGGCCGCAGCACCAGAACGTGGAAGTGCTATTGAAGTGGGCCGATGCGACGATGTACCGCGCCAAGGAACAGGGGCGTAGTCGGGTTCCATTCATGATGGAAAGGCGTGCCAAGCAGTGTCCTTGAGCGCAAGGCCATCGTCGGCGACAATATGTCCCCAATCGCGTCATTCCAATCACATTCCGGATGCAAGTTCAGCCTCACTCTGAAACGCTCACCTCCAGCAGCCAAGCACTTCGCAAACCGCGCAAGCCGGGCTGGAGGGTTGTCCTTGGCACGGCAGCCTGGTCGAGGTACACCCATGAACGGCCTGAAGGTGATGAGTTAAAGCTACTGGGCAGCGTAAGCAAGGGTGCTCAGGTTGGCGCGCTGGCCGTGACGCCTGATGGTGAGTATGTGCAGGTGGTTGGCGATCACCTGACGCCGCTCAAGACCAAGGAGATCGCGAAGGCAGTTGCCAATGCGTCCAAGGACACAAAGCGGGAGTTTTCAAGAGAGTCCCCGCCCTGGCCACTGACCCGCAATGAAGCCCCTGCACCGGTGGTTATCCTGAAGAAGCGCCGGGTGGCGGTGATGCCGTAGACGACATTTTTCAGCTCCATGACGTGAACCGAGGTGATCGCGATGCTCAACTCCACCGAACTTGACCACCAATACAACGCCCGGGCCGCGGTGCCTGACCATCCTGCCTATTTTGTGCGGTGGCGAGCCGACTCCGTTCGCGCGCGCAAGGCCTTGACCGCCGAGATTGACCTGGCCTACGCAAGCTCAAGTGACGAAAAGCTTGACTTTTTTCACGCCCATAAGCGGGGCAAGCCCCTTCTCATCTTTATTCATGGAGGCTATTGGCGTAGCCTCGACAAAAGTGATTTCAGCTTTCTTGCTCCGGCGTTTGGCGCCAGAGAGGTCAACCTCTCGGTGGTCAACTATGGTCTTGCTCCGGGCACTTCGATGGAGGAAATGGTTAGGCAACTCTTGCGCGCAGTCGGCTGGCTTTACAAGAACGCCGCAGCAATGGGCTTCGATCCGGGAAGAATAGTGATTGCTGGCCACTCTGCCGGTGCCCACCTGGCTGCGATGATGGCCGCCGCCGACTGGTCGAATTGGGATCACTCGCTTCCAGCCGATGTCGTGCATGGCATTGTGTGTATCAGTGGTCTGTACGATCTTGCACCGTTGGCACGCGCACCCTTTCTCAAGGATGACATTCGGTTGAATCGAGTTGGTGCGGCTAAGCTCAGTCCGGTCAACTATCGACCCAGGCTGGCTGTGCCGATGGTCACCGCCGTTGGTGGAGATGAAAGTGCAGAATTCCATCGCCAGAACGCGCTCATTCGAAGTTCCTGGCCCCACTGTTTTCGAAACGACGTGCCGCTCCCGGGGTGCAACCACTTTTCAGCAGTCGATGCCCTGGTGGACCCGGATCACCTTCTGTTTCTTAACACGCTGGGTCTTCTGGGCGCCAACTGAGGACGGGATCTTGTAAGAGACCCCGACGTTTGCGGATCTAGCGCCAGTGACGACCGTGTCCGTGACCATGGCTGCCAAACCAAATCCCCATTCCCATCAAGGCGGCGATCGGCACGTAATTGGCTTGACTGTAGTAAGCCGGATAGCCGTAATAGACCCGTGGCTCGGAGACGACGTAGGTGGGTTCCTGGTAGAGCGGCTGCGCATAGGTCACCGTGCTGGTTAGCGCAGCGATCTGCGAGACGGTTCCCACTGGCGTGACTTGTAGCTGTAGGGTAGGTCCGGGGTCAGAAGGCATTTGCACCGTGTACTGTTTGCCAGCAAATTCATAGACGACGTTGTAGGCAACGGCCCTGTTTTCGAAAACGTTCTGCGTGGTGCAGCGATGGATGTTCTGAAATTGCGAGCCTGGTGCGCCTTCCACGCTGTCACCAAGGGCGGCACCGCCAATGATGCCCAGCACAGTGGCAGCCGCCTTGCCGGCGCCACCACCTACCGCATTGCCCATGGCGCCACCCGCGATAGCACCCAGCAGGGCGCCGGCACCCGATTTAGGCTGTGGGGAGGTGACCTGGGACGTCGTGCAGTCCTGGCGCGGCACACTGAGCTGTTGAATGACCGGGGTGGCAGAAAGTACACGACCGACCTCCTGGGCCAGAGTGACTCCACTGCTGAAGAAGGCCAAGGGCAAAAGAAACAGTTTTTTCACGATGGCAGCCTTTCAATGATTGCTCATAGCTTGATCATGACGCATTCCTGTCGCAGATGCCAGTTTGTGAGTTAAGGGTTTGTAAAGATTGTTATCGCCACAGTCATTCGCCGATACCGTTGTAATTCCGCGGCGCCCCGATGGCAGACCGGCAATTGCGGGCACTGGGGAAGGCAACATGGTTTAGCATCGACGCCAGGGCTGAATAACAGCCCAAGACCACAAAATGGGAGGAAAAATGCGCAGAAGACTGGCTTTGCAGACTCTCGGCGTTGCCGCCATCGGCGCGCCGTCCCTGGGCATGGCCCAGACTGAGCGCACGCAGGCGCCCTTGCCACTCGAACATTTCGTGCGGCGTCCCCTGATGGAGCGGGTCAAACTCTCGCCCGACGGCAAGCGACTGGCAGCGATCATCAACAACGGCGACAACAGCCTTCTGATCACCAGGGGCGTAGGCGGGGGCAGCATAGCAACCGTCTTGCTCTCGGACAATCTGGAGTTCCTGTTCAACTGGTTCCACTGGGTCAACAACGACCGCCTCGTGGTCAGTCTGCGCTACCCGTATCAACGCAAGATGCCTTACTCCACCAAGGTCGTTCCGACCATGGAAACCCGCCTTCTTGCAATTGACGCCGATGGCAGCAATGCCATCAATGTGCTTCGCAGCAAGGGCCTGTCAGGATCCACCGGATGGGCGGTGGTGCAGGACAACGTGATCGACTGGCTTCGTGATGATGGCAAACACCTGTTGCTGACACTGGCCGAGACCGATCAGGACAATGACAGTTCAGTTTACAAGGTGAACGTCTATACCGGTGACCGGCAGCACTACCATGGGTCACGCCATCAGGTGTCAGACTGGATCACGGACCAGGCGCATCGGGTCCGGGTCGGGTTTGGCTACGGTGGCAAGTCTGAATCCGTGATCTGGGTCTGCGATCCGGACGGCAACAACTGGCGCGAACTCAACCGGGCCGAGGCGTTTTCCAGTACGCGCCTGTCGCCCCTTGGGTTTGGCCTGGACCCCCATCTTCTTTATGTCTCGGCCCTGCACGAAGGTCTGGCGGCCTTGCACACGGTGGATTTGCGTGAGAAAGCACCGACCCCCAAACTCAAGTTCAGTCATGCGCGTTTCGATCTCAATGGCCAGTTGATCTTCAATTCCGCAGGCGAGGCGGTCGGTATGGCGATTGCGACACCCAGCGAGTCCTCGGTTCACTATTGGGACCCAGCGTTCCAGGCATGGCAGGATGAAATAGACCGTGCACTGCCGGACCGGAGAAACATGATTACTCACATGTCGCGCGATGAGTCGCTGTGCGTGGTGGTTTCGGGCGAAACCAGCCGACCGGCTGAATATTTCGTATGCACCCGGCAGGCCATTACCCCCAGGCTGATCGCAAGACAGTATCCGGAGCTACAAGGCAAGTCTGTGTCTGCCAAGTCCGACTTCAGCTACACGGCGCGCGATGGACTCAAGATTCCCGGCTACCTGAGTTTGCCTGGTGGCCGGACACCCAAGAACTTGCCCCTGGTCGTTTTTCCCCATGGCGGCCCCCAGGCTTCTGACGGGCCGGAGTTCGATTACTGGGTCGCGTTCATGGCGGACCGGGGCTATGCCGTTTTTCAACCCAACTTCCGGGGCTCCACAGGTTACGGCAAGCCGTTCATGGATGCTGGTTTGCGGCGCTGGGGACTGGAGATGCAGGACGACCTCAGCGATGGGGTGGCTGAGCTGGTTCGCCTGGGCATCGCCGACGCCAAGCGGGTCGTGATTGTTGGTGCAAGCTACGGCGGTTACGCCGCCTTGATGGGCGTTTGCAAAACACCGCAGCTTTACCGCGGGGCCTTTGCCTTTGCGCCTGTGACGGATCTGGTTGAACTGACCGCCGAGGCCGGGCAGTTTACGCGGCGCGAAGCGATACGCAAGCAGATCGGCGAGACCAGCGACGACAAGGAAAGACTGCTCGCCACTTCACCTCGCTTTCTGGCGGATCGAATTGAAAAACCGGTGGTCCTTGTCCATGGGACACATGACCGGCAAGCGCAGTACGACCACAGCGTCTGGATGGCGGAGGAACTCAAGGCCAAGGGAAAGACGTACAAGTTCGTCACACTGGACCGCGGCGACCATCAACTGAGCCATCTGCCCTACCGCAAGCAGGTGTTCGAACTTCTGGAGACGTTTCTGGCGCAGACCGCAGGAGGCGCGTCCTAGCGTGTCTCAGATGCTGCTCCCTATACTCGCATCATGCAATTGCAGGACATTCTCTATTCACAGGGCTTTGGCACGCGGCGCGTTTGTGCGGGATTGATTCAGCAGGGCATGGTTCAGGTGTACCCATCGCCGGACGCCTCGGTGCCGCTCAGCTGCACCGACAGCGCTGCGGAATTTGTTGCCGAGGGTTTGCGCTTTCGGGTGCAGGGTGTGGACTGGCCCTACCACGAGAAGGCTTACCTGCTGTTGCACAAGCCACTGGCCACCGAGTGTTCGCAAAAGCCTTCGACCTACCCCAGCATTTACACACTGCTGCCGTCGCCCCTGCGCCTGCGTCCACAAAAAGGGGCGGTACAGGGTGTGCAGGCGGTGGGCCGGCTGGATCAGGACACCAGCGGCCTGCTGCTGCTCACCGATGACGGCAAGTTCATCCACCGCATGAGTTCACCCCGGCATCACGTGCCCAAGGTGTACGAAGTGACCCTCAAGCACGCACTCGACCAGAAGCAGTTGCAGAAATTGCTCGCCGGCGTGGTGCTCGACGACGACCCCAAACCGGTGCAGGCCGCCGCCGCCGAAAGGGTGGCCGAGCATCATCTGCGGCTCACGCTGACCGAAGGCAAGTACCACCAGGTCAAGCGCATGGTGGCCGCGGTCAGCAACCGGGTGGAGGCCTTGCATCGGTCGCAGATCGGTGGCTTGCGCCTGTCCGCTGCCCTGGCCCCGGGCCAATGGCAATGGCTGAGTCAGACGGATCTGGCCAGTCTCTCCGCATGAACCTGTTTCTTGATTCCTTCTGGCGGGCCGTTGCTTACTGCCTTCGTCCGCGCGTTGTTGCGTTGTCATTTTTTCCCTTGCTGCTGACCGTCGGCCTGGCCCTGGGCTTGTCTTATTTCTACTGGGACGCCGCGCTCGATGGAGTGCGCCAGGCACTGGAGAGCTCAATGCTCGTGAACCGGGTTTGGGCCTGGTTGCACAACGCCGGCATGGGCAGCCTGAAGATGGTGTTGGCGCCCCTGATTGTGATCTTTGCCGTGACGCCCGTGATCGTTGTGCTGTCGCTGTTGACGGTGGCGCTCCTGATGACGCCGGGGCTGACTTCCCTGGTGGCAGACAGGCGTTTTCCGGGATTGGAGCGCAAGCGCGGTGCCTCACTCGTTTTGAGCGCTTGGTGGTCTTTCGGCTCGACCCTGCTAGCCTTGCTGGCGCTGCTGATTTCAGTACCCTTGTGGCTGCTGCCGCCCCTGATCCTGCTGTTGCCGCCCCTGATCTGGGGGTGGCTGACCTACCGCGTGATGGCCTTCGATGCGCTGGCCGAGCACGCCAGCAAGGAGGAGCGCAAGGAAATTTTTCGGCGCCATCGCGGCTGGCTGCTCGGTATTGGCGTGCTGTCGGGCTATCTCGGCGCGGCGCCCAGCGTGATCTGGGCCTCAGGCGCCTTCCTCGCCGCGGCGTTTGTGATTCTGCTGCCACTGGCAATCTGGATTTACACGCTGGTGTTTGCCTTTTCCTCGCTCTGGTTTGCACATTACTGTCTGGCCGCGCTACAGGCTTTGCGTACTGAGCAGGAACTGGCACAGAGCCAGGGGGTGGTGGCGACGCCCGCGCTGCCTGGAAGCGACACGCTAACATTGCCGCATGACAAATCGATCACCACCTGAAATTCCAGTCAGCGCCGCGCCTTCTTTCGGCCTGGTCATCATCGGCGATGAAATTCTCTCGGGCAAGCGGGCCGACAAGCACCTGCCCAAAGTCATAGAGTTGCTCAAGGCGCGCGGTCTGCAACTGGCTTACGCCGACTACGTCGGCGATTCGCCGGATCGGATCACCGCCACCTTGAAGCGGGCCTTTGCCAGCGGCGATGTGGTGTTTTCCTGCGGTGGCATCGGTGCCACACCGGATGACCACACGCGGCAGTGCGCAGCGCGCGCTCTGGGTGTCGAACTGGCATTGCACCCGCAGGCGGAAGCCCGGATCCGGGAGCGCATGCAGGACATGGCCAAAGAGCAGGGCGTCCCCTATGCGCCCGATCGCAGTGACAATATTCATCGCCTCAACATGGGCATGTTTCCGGTGGGCGCAGGCATTATTCCCAACCCCTTCAACAAGATTGCCGGCTTCAGTTTTGGTTCTGTGCACTTTGTTCCCGGATTTCCGGTGATGGCCTGGCCGATGATCGAGTGGGTGCTCGAACATCGCTATGCGCATCTGCACCGGGTGGCTGCCTGGGTAGAAAAGTCTGTCATCGTGTACGGTGCCATGGAGGCCACGTTGACGCCGCTGATGGAACAGATCGAACAACTCTACGCGGGGGTCAAGGTCTTCAGTCTGCCCAGTGTCGATCATCCGCAATATGGTCGGCACATCGAACTGGGGGTCAAGGGTGAGCCAGACCTGGTGGGGCAGGCTTATCCGGCCTTGTTGAGCGGGCTGAAGGCCTTTGACGCGAAATTAGGCCCTGAAGTGGTGCAAAATTGAGTTGGCTATTTTGGTGCATCAATAGCATGCACGTTATTGGTGCAATGGTTTTCCGTAAAGCGCTGCATTGTTCGGTCGCAGCCGACCAAAGTTTCGCAAACTCAGGGCAAAATAGGCGGTTCAGCAGATTTGTCTTGTTGCCAGCCTTGGCACAAAAACTGCATCCGATTAGATGTAAGCTTTTCAACAACGATTCAACCAGGAGTATTTGATGGCCAAGACCGTCGCAGACGTCATGAAGATGGTGAAAGACAACGAAGTCAAGTTTGTTGACTTCCGTTTCACCGATACCCGGGGCAAAGAGCAGCACGTGACCGTGCCGGTTTCCCATTTTGATGAAGACAAGTTCAGCTCCGGTCATGCGTTCGACGGCTCGTCCGTCGCGGGTTGGAAGGGCATCGAAGCGTCCGACATGCAACTCATGCCGGATCCGAACACCGCCAACATCGACCCGTTCTTTGAAGAGACCACGATGTTCATGAGTTGCGACGTCGTTGAACCCAGCGATGGCAAGGCCTATGACCGCGACCCGCGCTCGGTTGCCAAACGCGCTGAGGCCTACCTCAAAGCTTCCGGCATGGGCGACACTGCGTTTTTCGGCCCGGAGCCGGAATTCTTCATTTTTGATGATGTGCGCTGGAATACCGATATGTCGGGCACCTTCTACAAGATCGATGAAGGCGAAGCACCCTGGAATTCGGGCAAGAAGATGGAAGGCGGTAACAAGGGCCATCGTCCGACAGTCAAGGGTGGCTATTTCCCGGTGCCGCCAGTGGACAGCACGCAGGACATGCGGGCTGAAATGTCGCTGATTCTTGAATCGCTGGGCATCCCGGTCGAAGTGTTCCATCACGAGGTGGCGGGCGCGGGTCAAAACGAGCTCGGCACCAAGTTCAGCACGCTGGTGCAGCGTGCCGACTGGACCCAGATTCTCAAGTACGTGGTGCAAAACGTGGCTCACGCCTATGGCAAGACCGCCACCTTCATGCCCAAGCCCATCGTTGGTGACAACGGCAGCGGCATGCACGTGCACCAGTCGATCTGGAAAGACGGCAAGAACCTGTTTGCGGGAGACGGCTATGCTGGTCTTTCCGACTTTGCCCTGTACTACGTCGGTGGCATCATCAAGCATGCACGTGCCCTGAACGCCATCACCAACCCCGGCACCAACAGCTACAAACGCCTGGTTCCAGGCTACGAAGCCCCGGTGAAGCTGGCTTATTCGGCCAAGAACCGCTCGGCCTCGATCCGCATTCCTTATGTGGCCAACCCGAAGGCGCGCCGCATTGAGGCGCGTTTCCCGGATCCGCTGATGAACCCCTACCTCGGCTTTGCAGCCCTGATGATGGCCGGTCTGGACGGCATCGAGAACAAGATTCACCCGGGCGAAGCAGCGACCAAGGATCTATACCATTTGCCGCCCGAGGAAAACGCAAAGATCCCGACGGTCTGCCACAGTCTGGACCAGGCGCTCGATTGTCTGGACGCCGACCGCAGCTTCCTGACCAAGGGCGGGGTCTTTACCGACAGCATGCTCGATGCCTACATTGAACTCAAGATGACCGAAGTGACGCGCCTGCGCATGGCGACGCACCCGATCGAATTCGACATGTACTACTCGCTGTAATTGCCTGCAGTCTGTGCCAAAGAAGGACGGCCGATGCCGTCCTTTTTCATTTCTGCTGCAACTGGCGCATACTGACAGCTCATGCCTTGAACCCTAGAATGCCACGTATGAAACATGTATTGATCGCGTCGCTGCTCGCTACGGTACTGGTAAGCAGCGGCTATTGCCAGGACCGCATCTACCGCTGCGGCAATGAATACACCAATACGGTGCCCAGCCCGCAAAACAAGGGTTGCAAACTGCTTGAGGGTGGCAACGTCACGGTGGTCCAGGGGACGCGCACGGCAGCCCTGGTACCGGCGTTGGCGCCGGTGGCGTCGGCCGGGCAGCGTGTGGACGTAGCCGATCAGAAGGCGCGCGACGCCGATGCCGTGCAAATTCTCGAATTCGAACTCAAGAAGGTGCAGGAGCGTCAGCTTGAATTACAAAAGGAATACAACAACGGCGAGCCCGAAAAGCGTGCTGACGAGCTTCGTAACCCGCAAAAGTACTTGGACCGGGTGGCGGCGCTTAAAGCCAGTCTGGCGCGCAATGAAGCCGACATGGCCGGCATTCGCCGCGAGCTGGGGCGGGCTTCCTCCATCTCTGCAACCCGATAAACAGTTTGAACCCGCCTTCCCCTTTGCTTGATCTGCCAACGGTCGCCGCCTCGGCATTGCGCTTTCAGTCGTTCGATCTGTTGGCCACGCTGGTCGCCGTCGTGCACAGCAATGGGGCAGTGTTGTTTGCCAATGCGGCGCTGGAAGATGCGCGCGGACTGTCACGGCGCGCCATCGTAGGCTCGGCCTTCGTTGAAAGCTTTACCGACGCCACAGCGCTGAACAAAGCCTTGCGGGGCCTCGGTGGCAATGAGTATGCAGCCCTGCGCTATGACGCCTGGCTCAAGCGCCTGAACCGCGATCCCTTGCCGGTGCACGTGATCGTGACGCCGACCGAGCGGGCCGATGAGATTGTTGTCGAGTTGTTGCCGCTGGAACTGCAGGCACGTCAGGATCGTGAAGAGCGGCTCGCCGAGCAGGCCCAGGCCAACAAGGAACTGATTCGCAATCTGGCGCATGAGATCAAGAATCCGCTGGGAGGCATTCGGGGTGCAGCGCAACTGCTGGAGATGGAAATCGAATCGGTGGAACTGACCGAATACACACAGGTCATCATTCACGAGGCGGACCGCCTGCAGTCCCTGGTGGACCGGTTGCTGGCACCACACCGGCGTCCGCACCTGGTGGGCGACGTGAACATTCATGAGGTTTGCGAACGGGTGCGCCTGCTGATCCTGGCGGAGTTCCCCAAGGGACTGAATGTAGTGCGTGACTTTGATACCTCGATTCCGGAGTTCCGGGGGGACCGCGAGCAGTTGATACAGACCGTGCTCAATATCGCGCACAACGCCTGCCAGGCGCTGACCGAACTGATTGCACAGGGCACAGCGACGCTCACATTTCATACCCGAATTGCGCGGCAGACCACATTTGGCAAACAACGTTACCGGTTGGCACTGGAATTGCATGTGATAGACAACGGGCCTGGTGTACCAGACTCGATCATGGATCGCATCTTCTATCCGCTGGTATCCGGACGTGAAGGGGGTTCTGGTTTGGGGTTGACGCTGGCACAGACTTTTGTCCAGCAACACCACGGCTTGATCGAGTGCGACAG
>JBAXFI010000007.1:0-54717 GCA_037139995.1 Comamonadaceae bacterium
AAAATGCCGATCTGAGCATTGATCTTCATGAAGCCAGGCCAATGAACCCGATCGTGAATTGCATCATTACCCATGAGAGGGCCAAAGAGCTGGCTGCGCTGGCCTCGATCGATCTGGACTCAAAGGGCGTCCAGATGCGCCTGGAACCCTCACCCAAGAAGTTGCGCGGCATGTCGCATCGTGAATTGGGAGACCACACCCAAACCCTGTCCGTGCTGATGGAGACGGGCAACCCGATCCAGGACAAGCTTCATGCCAGGGCTGACGACGCATTGATTCTGACTGGCAAGGATGACTTCTTTACGCGTGCTGCCAGCAACGGTCTGCTTTATGTTCCCTACCTTGAAAATGGCCTTTCCATGGAAGAACGGGTCGGGCGTCATGTAGCTTCCATTCAGGAACTGCTCAACGTCTTCGCGGATCTGTACCCGCAAAAGAAGATAGCCGTCGATCACCTGCCCAGTTATGACCAAATCAGGAAGCAGGGTGTGGGACAGTTCTTGCTGAGTAATGGTATTTCGTCAGCGCCATCAAAGCCAGCAGGGCCAGCAGGCACATGAGGGCGGCGCTGCGCGAATAGGCCGCCGGGCTGGCGCCCTGATGGGTCTGGCGCACGGGCGAGGGGTCAAACGGAATATGGAAGGACTTTGCCAGGCTGCGAATCTTCAAGAGATGGATGACGGGAACCCCGCGCTCCGACATGTGAAATATGACACCTCTTTCGGGGTCATCGGACACAACGGGTTTTTCGAGCAAGCCGGGGGCCAGTCTGTAGGCCTCGAGCGTATTGCCAAGGGCCGTCTGCGAAGCACCCACATTGATAAATGCCGCGGGCTTGCTGCCTTTGAGCATGGCGTCGTAAAGATCGAGCCGTCGGAGGATGTCGCGCCGCTGCGTGCTGACGCCTCCTTCCTCCAGCAAACTGACATGGTTTCTGCGGATACTGAGCAGCCCCAGTTCGATGCCGGTCCCGTCAAGCCCACCCTGGGTGTCAACGATGCCGCCCAACGAGGCGGCGGCGGAGCGATGGGACCAAAGCCACTTCTCTTCCAGCAATCGTTCCATATCCAGCCAGGTCATGTCAGGGTCGTTTGCGCCATACATGGACGCGCCAGCCGAGCTGATGATCACCGTCTTGAGCCCGAGCGCGCTGGCCGCTGACAAGACCGCTATATTGAGCGCCGGAAACGAACTGGACAGGCTGATCGCAACCGAATCCCCCTTGTGAACATTGGCCTTATCGAGCATTTCAACCAGCGCAGCAGCAAACAGCGGATCCGTCGATGTTCTTTTCGAGGGCAGTGAACCCAGTGTCGTCGTCAGATCGTTGTACCTCTGGCCGATCATTCCGGTTTCGTGGATGTCAATCGACGCGTCGATCTTGATGCCAGATCGGAGCTTTTCAGCCTTGATCACGGCAAGCGACTGCTGCATCAGCCGCATGGCGGTCGCCTTTTCAGAAAGGACGGGGTCTGACCCATAACTCCTTGCCACTTCGAGCAGCAGCAGGGCAACAAGAGCACAGACGGAGAGCAGCCCTAAAACCACATTGGGCAAGCTGCCTGGTCTGTGCAGATGCCGGTTCACTTCACCAGTTTCCAATCCCCGTTTTCGACCGTAGCCATGATCGCCGCACGACCGTCAAAGCCGTTGTGGTCCTTGGCTGACATGTTGAACACGCCGTGCACTGCGGGCAGTTCCTTCACGTTCTCAAGCGCATCACGCAAGGCAGCACGAAACTCGGCCGTGCCGGGTTTGGCCTTCTTCATCGCCTCCGGGACCGCACGATTAAGCAGCAGGTAAGCGTCCCAACCGTGGCCACCAAAGGTGGAGCGACTGTGCGCGCCATTGGCCGTCTCGAACAACTTGACGTATTCGAGGGCCGGTTTTTTGGAAGGATGACTGTCGGGAAGTTGTTCCGCCAGCAACATCGGCCCGACCGGAAATATCGTGCCCTCGACGTTCTTGCCGCCAACACGCAGGAAGTCGCGGTTGGCAATGCCGTGCGTCTGGTAGAACTTGCCCTTGTAGCCGCGCTCGATCAGCGTGGCTTGCGGCAGCACCGCGGGCGTGCCCGATCCGGCAACCAGAACTGCATCCGGCTTGGCGGCCAGCAGCTTGAGCGCCTGACCGGCGACGCTGGTGTCGTTGCGCTGGTAGCGCTCCACTGCGCTCAAGGTGATGCCCTTGGCGGCAGCCGCTTCCTGCATGGCCTTGAGCCAGAGTTCTCCGTAGGCGTCGGCGTAGCCAATGAAGCCAACGGTCTTGATGTTGTTGGCAGCCATGTGCGCAACAATCGCAATCGCCATCTGGTTGAAGTTCTGCGGGGTGATAAAGACCCAGGGCGCCTTGTCGGGGGCGGGTGCCGTTGGCGCCATGGCAATTTGCGGTGTCTTGCTCTCAAACGCCACTTCCAGAATGGCGGCCGAAGTCGGCGTGGCGGTGGCGCCGATGATCGCGTCCACCTTGTCTTCTGAAGTCAGCTTGCGGGCATTCTTGACGGCCGTGCTCGGGTCCGTGGCGTCGTCGAGCACGATGTACTTGACCTTCTCGCCGCCCAGGGTGGCTGGTAGCAGGGAGAAAGTCTGCTTTTCCGGAATGCCCAGCGAGGCCGCCGGTCCGGTGGCCGAAACGATGACGCCAATGGTGACGTCGGCCAGAGCCGAACCGGTCGCCAAAACGAGAGCGATGGCCTGGGTCAGCGCGAGCTTCTTCAATTTCATGTTGTCTCCTGTTGTAAACAATTGGTATTTTGCTGAATTATGGTTATAAACAATAATTAAATAAAGACGAATTTCGAGGGAAATATTAGGTGTTTACCCTCGACCAAAGGGTGGAAGTGCAGACCCCCTGCCAGTTCGCAACCCATCAACGCGGGGATGCATGTATATAAAAACTATTTCCATGAATATTCGTAACTCATTGATTTTGTTAATGTTTTTTAAATTCATCGAAAATACGCACAAAACCAATGTACTTTGCCCGGATTGGACGCGCTGAAAGAGTCCACGGCTTTTCTGAAGTGTCGTCCTAAGTCGTTGATTACAAATTAACTTTTCAAATTCGATCAAGCTGGCACACCCTATGCTTAGGTAAAGACATCTGAATCGCAAATCCAACCGGAGAAAATCATGACAAACGCCAACATCACCCGCACAGAAGCAGTTGCAAACGAAAACACAGCAAAGAACGTCGCGCTCTTCCTGGCAGCTCCTTTCATCGGTCTGGCTTACGCAGTGTTGCTGCCCTTCGTTGGTATCGCCATGCTGCTGGTCACTGGTACCAAGGCCCTGGTTGCCGCAGGCGCCGTTGAATATGCAACACGCCTCATCAAAGATGTGGCTCTGCTGCTTGCCGCCCCCTTCATCGGTTTGGTCTACGCGGTGACTTTCCCCTTCGTCGGGATCGCCATGATCCTCTGGACCGCAGTTGAAGCCCTGACCGCCACCGTGGCCAAGATCGAAGTTCCGGCGCTCAGACTCACACCAGCCTACGCTGCCTGATCACTTAAACCCCCAAGCACAGCGCCCTGTCGGATGACAGGGCGCTTTTTTGTGTGTGGCCAACCGAGTCAGGGCTGGCTTGCCATCCCGGTGAACGTACCGCTGACGCCGCTGCCGGTGTCCCAGGTACCGCTGAATTGGCGCGTGCTAACGTTCAAGGCACCGATCCACGGGGTACCCCCGCTGCTTCCGTTGAAGGCATAGCTCGAAGCCGTGCTCATGGCGGTGCTCATGCTGCCCGTCACAACGCCAACACCGCCATCGCTATCAGTGGCAGTGCCGGTCACCTGACCCGCGCTGTCGACGGTGACTTTCCAGTTACCGCCAAAGGCACCCCCAAAAGTCCCGGAAAATGGCCCTGCGAAGAGTCCATTGATACTGCCTGTCAGGTGCGTGATCGCGGCGGCGCTGGTAACCGGTGTGGCACCTGGTTTCACGTTCCCGATCAGTGCATCAAGATGGGCCGCCGTCGTCGTAGCAAAGTCAATTGACATGGCCGCAGCCGCAGCCGCAACAGCCGGATCAATCGTCAAAGTACCACTGCCTGGAGCGGTGCTGCTGATAGACATCAGAAACCGAACCATGTTGTTGACAGTCTGATTGCTGGGACTAGCGCCGACACCCACCAGATCAAGCGGTGTGACGACGGCCCGGGGCGAGTTGACAGAGCCAATCAGGATGCCGCCCACATAAAAAGTGACCGACTGATTGGACGGGCAGGTGTACTGACCGTTGCTGTCCGTCGTTCCAGAAAGCGCTGCCGAGTTGCCACATTTGTAAGCCAAGCCAACCACCGTGGCATCGACAAAGCGTCCGGTCACGCTGGTCCCGTCAGGCACCAAGGCCACCACGCCCGGGCTCGTGTTGGCTGCATTCAAGGCGTACGCCTGGTTGGCCGCTGCCTGGTTGTTGTATACCACGGCAGCAGCGCCGTACGTCCCGTCGGCTTCGAGATCGGCGAGCAGGTTCGTCATGTTCAGAATCACTTGACCACGCAGGGTCGGGAAAGCGCCAAAGATCTGCTGCACTGCGTCTAGCAGCAGGGTGTACTCGCTTTCGCCCTTCGAGTTGACCGCCTTCACAGTGGTAGCCGTGACACCCAGGTTGTCGAGTACCAGTTTGGCCAGAGCAGTGTGGCTGGTATTGGCAAAGGGACTTGTCAGAGTGTTCGCAAAAGCAGAGGCATTGGCCGTGGCCTGCGCCGTGTAGTCCGTCATCAGCACATAGCTCGGCGCTTTGCCATAGAGAGCCTGGTACATATGCAAGGCGACGCCAGCGCCACCCGATAACTTGGCAGCCTTGGCAGTCGCACTGGGCACACCGACGGAGGCCGGAGTGTCTTGCAGATCACCACCGCCACAGGCGACAAGACCGAGTGTCAACAATGTGACGGCAAGTATTTTCATTGGACGAACCTGGTTAATCGTTGAGACTGACCGAAATGGAGTCTTCACTGGAGATACGCCTGATTACCCGGCTAAAAGGCTCATCTCCTAAAAAATCAAGTTCGCAAGGCCTGGTCAGCGAGGTGACCGATCCAACGACAGGGCAATTTTTATCAGCCCGCCAGCAAGGCGGCATTGCCACCCGCCGCAGTGGTGTTGACCGTGATGGTCTGCTCGGCGCAAAAGCGGTAAAGGTAGTGTGGACCACCGGCTTTCGGACCGGTGCCGCTCAGGCCCTCGCCACCAAAGGGCTGAACGCCAACGACGGCGCCAATCTGGTTACGGTTGATGTAGACGTTGCCGATGTGCGCGCGTCGTGCCATGGCTTGGGCCCGGCTGTCGATGCGGGTCTGAATGCCCAGTGTCAGACCGTAGCCCAAGGCGTTGATCTGGTCGATCAGTACCAGCGGGTCGCCGCTCCAGCGCACGATGTGCAGCACCGGCCCGAAAATTTCCTGCTGCAGATCGGCAATGGAGTTGAGCTCGAACGCTTGCGGTGGAACAAAATACATGTGATCCCGGTCCTGATGCATGTGATCCCGGTCCTGATGCATGTCACCCCGGTCCCGATATTTGTCATCCCGGCCTTGAGCCGGGATCCAGGGTTTGCCGGGCTGCATGGTTGCCGGATGTTGTAACCCCCGACCTGATCCGAGGACGGCATGACGACACTTAGCTGTGGCGTGCAATCTTTGCAGATGCTTTTGAATATTGTCGAAAGCCTCCTTGTCAATCACCGGTCCCAGATCCGTTGCCAGATCAGCCGGGTCGCCGGCCACCAGTTCCTTCGCCGCCCCCTGAATCATCCCGATCACATGGTCCGCAATCTCGGTGTGCACACAAAGCAGGCGCAGGGCTGAGCAGCGCTGACCCGCGCTGCGGAAGGCCGATTGCATGACAGCGTCACTGACCTGCTCGGGCAGCGCCGTGCTGTCCACCAGCATCGCGTTGATGCCACCGGTCTCGGCAATCAGGGGAACGATGGGCCCGTCCTTGGCGGCCAGCGCGCGGTGAATGACTTTGGCAACCGCGGTGGAGCCCGTAAATACGACGCCCGCCACGCCGGGTGCGGCCACCAGCGCAGCGCCCACGGTTTCGCCGGGTCCGTGCAACAGTTGCAGCGCTCCCTCAGGGACACCAGCCGCGTGCAGGAGCTTGACCGCCTCCAGCGCCACACCGGGTGTCTGTTCGGCCGGCTTGGCCAGCACCGTGTTGCCGGTAGCCAGTGCCGCGGCCACCTGACCCATGAAGATGGCCAGCGGAAAATTCCACGGGCTGATGCAGACCCAGGGTCCGCGTGCGATCAGTCGCAGTTCGTTCGATTCTCCGGTGGGACCGGGCATGGCGATCGGCGCCATGACGCGCTCAGCGTCAACGGCGTAGTAACGCAGAAAGTCGACCGCTTCACGCACTTCGCTCACGGCGTCGCCCCAGGTCTTGAAAGCTTCCTTCACCAGCAGTGCACAAAATTTCGGCAGCTGTTGTTCCAACGCGTCCGCAGCGCGGCGCAGGGCAGCCGAACGTTCCGCGACATCGGTCCTGCTCCACTTCCTGAAACTCGCACCGCTTTGTTCCATCGCAGCACCGAGCAGGCTGAGATCGAACAGCGGCAGCGCCGGGACCCTCACTTCGCGGTACGCACTGAGCAAGGGTTCGCGCATGGCCTCGACCGTCAAATCCAGGCCAGCGCTGTTCTTGCGCACAGCACCGAACAACTCAGGCGGCAGCGGCAGGGACGCCTGTGGCTCCAGGCGCAGCGGCGAGATCAGCAGGTCGGGCAGGGCGACGTTCTGGTCTGCCAGCTGGTGTACAAAGGATGAATTAGCGCCGTTTTCCAGCAGACGGCGCACCAGATAGGCCAGCAGGTCCTTGTGCGCACCCACTGGAGCGTAAACGCGGCAGGCGATCAAGGGGTTCTTCAGCACCTCACGGTAAACACCTTCAGCCATGCCATGCAGGCGCTGCAATTCAAATTGGGGACCGCGATTGAGCGCCGCCGGGCCGCCCCAAGGCGCGAAGGCCCCCTCGGGGGGCAGCGCAGCACGCGAAGCGGCAAGCATGGGGGCCATGCTCGCCATTTGCAGGATGGCGGCAATGGTGCCGGCGTTGTGCGTGGCAAACTGCGGGTAGACCGCATCCGGCGCATCGAGCAGGGTACGGGCGCAGGCCAGGTAAGACACATCGGTATGCTGCTTGTGGGTGAACACCGGGTAGGCAGCCAGGCCCAACTCCTGAGCGCGCTTGATCTCGGCGTCCCAGTAAGCGCCCTTGACCAGCCGGCACATCAGGCGCACCCGGTAGCGCCGCGCAACTGCGACCACGTGCTCAATCAGTTCCAGCGAACGTGTCTGATAAGTCTGCAGTGCCAGGCCAAAGCCGCCCCACTGCGGGAAATGCTGCGCCACCCGGCTGACGAGTGCCTCAAACACATCCAGGGAGAGCTCGAGCCGGTCCACCTCTTCGGAGTCCATCGTCAGGTTGATGTTGGCGCGCGCCGCCTGCTCGCACAGAGTCCAGACGCGCGGCACCAGTTCCATCATCACCCGCTCTTTCTGCGCGTCTTCGTAGCGTGGGTGCAGCGCGCTGAGCTTGATCGAAATGCCGTCGTTCGGTTCGCAGGCACCGGTCTTGTCGGTACTGGCGGCAATCGACGTCAGGGCGTTCTGATAACTGGTGAGATAGTGCAGTGCGTCGGCATCGGTACGCGCGCCTTCACCCAGCATGTCATAGCTGTAGCGAAGCTTGTTCATCTTTCGCCTGGCCACCGCCGCTTCATCCATCGCCTCCTTGATGGTCTGTCCGAGCACAAACTGGCGCCCCAGCAACTGCACGGCACGCAGGGTGGCGGCCACCACCGAACGCGCACCAAGCTTGGCAAACATGCCCGTTGAAGCTTCGCTGTCGGGCAGGAACTTCTTGCTCATGGCAATGGCGGTACTCGACAGTCGCGCCAGCGTCTTGTCGCCAGTGCCGTCAAAGTCGGCACGACCCAGTTGATCTGCGGTCAGCGCAATCGCCGTCTCGGCGTCGGGCACGCGCAGCAGGGCTTCGGCCAGACGCATCAAGGCCAGCCCCTCAGCGCTTGAAATCGGGTACTCCTGCAGCAGACTCTCCAGGGCCCAAAACGGCGGCGGATTGCTGCGCACAGCGTGCACCCAGGGTGTGGCCGCACGGGCCACAGCGGCCCAATCCAGCGCACCGACCAGACGCGACAGATGAGTGGAAACAATTCCAGCTTCAGGGCGATAAGGAATGGGCAAGTGCACGGCGATCTCCCACATATTTCACAATACTGGCGATCATCAGGCTTTGATGGGTGAATTTTTCACCAAATATCAGTGGATTACTGGTAATTTATTCTTTTACCAGTTTTGCCCACGGACGCCATCCGGGGTTAATTTGCGAGATCAGCACACCCAGCACAATCAGCGCGCCACCTATCAGCGCGCGGCCCTGCAAGACTTCGCCAATCCACCAGACGGCGGCCAGCGCGGCAAACACCGGCTCCAGGCCATAGACGATGGCTGCTTCCACGGCACGCACACGGTGCTGCCCCCAGGCCTGGAGCCAGACCATGACGGCACTGGCGAGCAGCCCCAGATAAATCAGGGAGACGCTGTGACTCTGTGCCCGTGTCCACAAACTGTCCAGCGACGCCGGCTCCAGCAACCAGAAGCCGAGTGTGGAAAGTGCCAGCATGGTGAGCGACTGCATCACTGCGAGCCGCTCTGGGCGCGGTCTGGTTGCGGCTTTGGCACTGAACTCAAACAGCAGCACGTAGACCGCGTAGACGAAGGCGCTGACCAGGGTCAAGGTGTCGCCAGCCGACCAAGGCGTCTGCTCATAAAACATGCCACCCATGCCCAGCACCGCCAGCACCGCACCTATCAGCACCGGCCAGCGCATGCGTTGCCCCAGAAAGTAGGCGAGCATGGGAACGATCAGCACGTTCAGACCCGTGACAAAGGCATTGCGATTGCTGCTGGTCAGTGCCAGGCCGGCCACCTGCAAAAAGAAGGCACAGAACAGTACGCTGCCAATGCCGACACCCCAGCGCAATTCGGACCAGTTCAGCCCCCGCAGCAAAGGCAGCAGGACCAGACTCGATATCAGATAGCGCAGCAGAATGATCTCCAGCGCCCCCAGATCCGAGCTGATCTGCTTCATGGCCGGGAAGGTGGTACCCCAGACCACCGTGACCAGCAGCAGTGCAATCAGCCCCTGCCGATGCGAGCCCGGGGCCAGCATCAGCTTAGTTGAAGTAGTACTTGGCGGAGAGGTTCACGCGCGACAAATCGCCTTTTTCGCCGACCAGGGTTTCGCGCTGGCCGAAGATGTATTCGGCGCCGAAATCAACCAGTTTGATCGGGTTGTAGATGAAGCCCATATGGCCCTGATAGACGCTGCGGTTGATGCCATACTGGCCGCTGTCCAGGCCGTTGGCACGGGCAAAGGCGGTGTAGGCGTTGTCATAGTTGCGCTGCGCTCCCAGCACGAAGTTGGCGCGGAAGGTGTCGCTCGCCTTGTACTGGTAGCCAAGCACGACGCCGAGCGCCTTCTCCAGCAGAATGTTCTTGCTGGTGGCGTCATAGGCAGCGCCCTCGATGTAATTGAAGTAGCGCCCGATGCCGTCGCCATAGGTCACTGCCAGGCTCAGGAAGTCTTTCGCATCGCGCATCTTCACGAAAGCGGTGCTGGCAAGGCCGTAACCGCGTTTGGAGACGGTCACACCAGCGCCGTCATCCACGCGCAGCTCATGCGTCAGACCGCGCACACTCATGGAGCCCCAGTCAAAGCTCTTGTCCCAGCGGCCAATCAAATCCGGAACTCGCGACGCGCCCAAGGTCGTCGCAACGCCTGTGGCGTCAAGCACATAGCTCGACGAATTTTCCAGCGCCACGGTGAAGGTGCCACTGTCCTTGGTGTTGTAGGCGTAGCGAATCTGCGGCTGGCGGATGAAGGTGGATCCGATCGGGCCGTTGAAATCCACCGTCTCGGGCGAGTTGTCCAGATCCATGAAAGTGGACCAGCTCTGGCCAACCAGCAGACCGCCAAACTGGCCATAGGCCTGACGAACGCGGAAGTTATAGGAGTTGGTGGCCTGCTGCGTGTAGATATTGGCTACCGAGCCATTGACCGCCGCGTTGCCGGTACGCGGCTCGTTGTTGAAGTCGCCCTCCAGCTTGATGCCCAGCGGGCCATAAGCGGTGGGCGTCGATGCCTCCACGCCCAGACGCGAGGTGCGCGCCGTCAGGTAACCCACTCCGGTGCGGCCACTGCCATTGATGGGGGCGTACGGAGCAAAAGTCGAGTAGTCGTTGTTGGAGTTATCGCCTTTGCTTTCATAAATCGCATTAAGTTCGGTAAAGCCGTAAATGCGCAGCGAGGTCTCGGAACCGGGCAGGCGAAAACTGTTGCCGATGTCGCCCAGAACCACGGCATCCTTTTGCTTGATCTCGAGCTGCTCAATGCGCTCCTCGGTCGCCGGAGCGGCGGCCACCGGCGCAGCGGACTGAGCTTTCAGGGCATTGAGTTCCTGACGCAAGCGCGCGATTTCCTGGCGCATCTCGTCAAAATCTGCCTTGGTCTGGCCAAAGGCCGGCAGGCTCAACACGCCAGCAGCCAGCAGGGCCAGGGTTGTGCGTGAAACTTTCATAGTCGTCTCCAGTAAAAAAATAAAACAAATCAGTGACTCACCTGCCCAAGAAAAGCCCGCACGCGCACACTTTCCTGGGCATCAAAGAAAACTTCGGGCGGCGCATCCTGTGCCACCTGACCCTGGTCCAAAAACAAAATCCGATCCGCCACTTCGCGGGCAAAGCCCATCTCGTGGGTGACGATGATCATGGTCATGCCCGACTGCGCCAGCTTCTTGATGACATCAAGCACTTCCTTGACCATTTCCGGGTCCAGCGCTGAAGTGGGCTCGTCAAACAGCATCACCTTCGGGTTCATCGCCAGTGCCCGCGCAATCGCCACCCGCTGCTGCTGACCACCCGATAGCGCAAACGGATACTTGTGCGCGTGCTCTTCCATGCCGACACGCTTGAGCAACTCCATACTGCGCTCGTTGGCATCGGCGCGCAGCGTCTTGCGCACGCGCCGGGGCGCCAGCGACACGTTATCGAGCACGGTCAGATGCGGAAACAGGTTGAACTGCTGAAACACCATGCCGAGCTCGCGCCGCAGCGCGTCCAGATGTTTGAGCTCGTCGTCCACTTCAATGCCATCGACCACGATGCGCCCCGAGTCGTGACGCTCCAGCCGGTTGAGCATGCGCAGCAAGGTGCTCTTGCCCGATCCGGAGGCGCCCAGAATGGCGCTCACCTGGCCGGCGTTGAAATAGGTACTGACGTCGCGCAGAACGTGGTGCGTCCCGAAAAACTTGTTGACCTTGTCCACCGTGATCAGATGGGCGCTCATGGCTGGCGACCCTCGACGTCGTAACGGCGCTCGACCGCACCCGAGATCTGTGTCATGACCGTGGTCAGCACCAGATAAACCAGCGCCGTGGTGATGAGGGTCGGCAAGGGTTGAAAGGTGGCCGCCTGAATCCGGTTGCCAACATTGGTCAGCTCGACCACACCAATGGCATAGGCGAGGGACGAATCTTTCAGCAGCGCCACCGTGTTGTTTACCAGCGGCGGCAAGGCCACCTTGAAAGCCTGCGGAAACGTCACATCGATGAAGGTATAAAAACTCGACAGACCGAGCGAACGCGCCGCCTCGATCTGACCCTTGGGCACGGCCAGCAATCCGCTGCGAATTGCTTCTGCGTTGTAGGCGCCGACATTGAACGCCAGCGCCACACAGGCCGAGGCAAAATCGTCCAAGCGTAGCGCCGGCACCAGCGTCGGCAGGGCCAGAAAAACGAACAGGATCTGTACCAGTAGTGGCGTGCCACGCATTACCCAGATGTAGAGCGATGCCACCCAGCGCAGCAGTGTGATTCCGGAAGTCCGCCCGAGCGCCGCGAGTACGCCGATCACAATACCCGACAGGCCCGCCACCACGGTCAGCTCCACCGTGATCCGGGTGCCTTCGGCAAAGTACTGTGCGTTGTTGCCAATCGGCTCGGGCGCCAGCGCCAGCGGGATGGCCATCAGCCAAAGCAGCAGCACCAGCACCACGCTGGCCAGCGCAATCGTGGCACTGGAGCGCTGTTCACGACTCCAGCGCTGCGGCCATCCGGGCAGGGTGATCTTCATGTTGCTCAACTTGCTGAATCAGGGACTCAGCGGCAGCGCACGTCTTCGTTGAAGTACTTCTTCGACAACGTGGCGTAACTGCCATCTGCCATGACTTCGGCCAGTGCCTTGTTGTAACCCTGCACCAGCGAACTGTTGCCCTTGGCCACAGCGGCCGCGATGCGTTCAACAAAAACAAAGTCACCCAGCTTCATGCCAGCGTTGGGGTTGGAGGAGATCGCAATCGCGGCAACAAATTTGTCGGTCACCCAGGCATCCACACGCTTGGTCAGCAGCGCACCACGGGCGTCCGTGTCCTGCGGAAAATTCTTCACTTCCTTGACACCGCTGAGTTTCTTGACGTTGTCCAGATAAGTGGTGCCGGTCTGCACCGAGACCGTCTTGCCGTTCAGGTCGGCAACACGGTGAATGGCCGGATCGAGCGAAACAATGGCGCCTCCGGAGCAATAGTGCGGCTCGGCAAAAGTCACCGCCTTGGCGCGCTCCTCGGTGATGCCGTGCGAAGCAATCACCAGATCCCAGCGGTCTTGCCGCAAACCGGCCAGCAACGCGTCAAAACCCAGCGCCTTCCACTCAATCGTGACGCCCATTTTCTTGGCCACCAACTCGGCCAGTTCAATCTCGAAGCCGCTGAGCTTGGAGCCCTGAAAGAAATTGAAAGGTGCAAACTGTCCTTCGGTGGCAATGTTGATCTTGCCGTCCTTCTTTACTTCGTCCAGGCTTCGGGCCTGGACCGTGACGGCACTGGCCAGCATCAGGCCGAGCGCAGCCCATTTCATGATTCGCTTCATCGCAATCTCCTCTGGGTGGTTAATTGGGTAAACAAGACTGGGTATTGGGTCGGCCGTCGGGCCGCTAGGCGTCAATTATCCGCGACAAGATCGCACTATCGGCCAGCTCGGCGCATCAGCGTGCTCTTGCCAAACAGGCTCTCGATCAGGTCCACCGCCAGCTCGGCAGTGCGGTTGCGCAGGTCCAGCGCCGGGTTCAGTTCCACCACGTCAAGCGAAGCCAGATGACCGGTGTCGGCAATCATCTCCATGCACAACTGCGCCTCGCGGTAGGTCGGGCCGCCGCGCACCGTGGTACCCACGCCGGGCGCAATATCCGGGTCCAGAAAGTCGACATCCAGGCTGACGTGCAAATGGGTGTTGGCATCGACCAGTGCCAGCGCCAGCTCCATGGCATGGCCCATACCCATTTCGTCGATGAAGCGCATGTCAAAGACCTCGATGCCGATGTCGTGCACCAGACGCTTCTCACCGGCATCAACGCTGCGAATGCCGATCTGGCGAATTTCTTTCGGGCGCAGAGCTGGCACCTGGCCACCGATTTCGATCAGCGGCTGCGGACCGATGCCCAGCAAGCAGGCCACCGGCATGCCATGGAGGTTGCCGCTGGGCGTCAAGGTTGCGGTGTTGAAGTCGGCGTGCGCGTCAAACCACAGCACCCGCAACTTCTTGCCCACAAAGCGGCAATGGCGGGCCACCGCGCTGATGGAACCGATCGCCAGACTGTGGTCGCCACCGAGCATGATGGGCAGTCGCCCCTGCTGCAGTTCTGCGTAAGTAGCGTCGTGCAGCAACTGGTTCCACTGCACCACCTCCGTCAGGTGCCGAAAACCATTGACAGCCTCCTGCCAGGGGTTGGCCGGACCCGCCAGGTTGCCACAATCCCTGACATCCAGGCCAAAGCGTGCAATCGCCTGTGCAATACCCGCCACACGCAAGGCGTCGGGCCCCATGCGGGCGCCCCGAGTACCCGCGCCAACGTCGGTCGGAACGCCGATCAGGCTGACAGATTTGGGTTTTTTGGTGGGCACGGGAGTCACTATAGCTGAGGGACTTTACTTGGGTCCGTAGTCCCGCCCGCCAAAAATAGCTGTCCCAACCCGCACCATGGTGCTGCCGGAGTGGATGGCCGCTTCCAGATCCGCGCTCATGCCCATCGACAGGGTATCGAGCGCCAGCCCAGCAGCGTTCAAATCGTCAAATACTGCCTTGACGCGGGCAAAGACGGCGCAGGCAGCCTCGAAATCCGGCTCCGGCTCCGGGATGCTCATGAGGCCGCGCAGGCGCAGATTGGGCAGTGCCGCCACCTGCTGTGCCAGTGCCAGCGCGTCCCGCGCCGGCACACCCGACTTGGTGGCGCCGCCATCGGCGTTGACCTGAATGCAGATCTGCAAGGGCGCCAGGTGGCCGGGGCGCTGCTCGCTCAGTCGCTGTGCAATTTTCAGGCGATCCACAGTTTGCACCCAGTCGAAGTGCTCGGCCACAAGCCGTGTCTTGTTGCTCTGAATAGGCCCTATGCAATGCCACTGCAGTCCCAGGTGGCGCAGCGCCGTGATTTTTTGCACCGCCTCCTGGATGTAGTTCTCGCCAAACGCCGTCTGGCCGGCGGCATGGGCTTGCGTCACGGCGGTCGCGTCAAAGGTTTTTGAAACGGCCAGCAAGGCGACTTCGCTGGCGCGGCGCCCAGCAGCGCGGCAGGCGGCGGCCACGCGGCCCTGGACGGTTTGTAAATTTTTCTCAATCATGGTCATAATTGGCCCAAGCGTAACAAAGGACAAGAGAACTCCGTGGACATTACCCAACTACTGGCCTTCAGCGTCAAGAACAAAGCGTCTGACCTGCATCTCTCGGCCGGGCTGCCGCCTATGATCCGTGTACACGGCGATGTGCGGCGCATCAACGTCGAGGCACTGGACCACAAGCAGGTGCACGCCATGGTGTACGACATCATGAACGATAGCCAGCGCAAGAACTATGAAGAGTTCCTGGAAATCGACTTTTCGTTCGAGATTGAAGGGCTGGCGCGCTTTCGGGTCAACGCTTACAACCAGCAACGCGGTGCCGGCGCCGTGTTCCGTACCATTCCCAGCAAGATCCTGACGCTGGAGCAATTGAATGCACCCAAGATCTTTGCCGATCTGGCCTTGAAGCCGCGCGGCATGGTGCTGGTCACCGGCCCCACGGGTTCGGGCAAATCAACCACGCTGGCCGCCATGGTGAACTACCTCAACGAGACCGAGTTTGGCCACATTCTGACGGTCGAAGACCCGATCGAGTTTGTCCATGAGTCAAAGAAATGCCTGGTCAACCAGCGCGAAGTCGGCCCACACACGCTGAGCTTCTCGGCGGCCCTGCGCTCGGCGCTGCGCGAAGATCCGGACGCCATTCTGGTCGGCGAAATGCGTGATCTGGAGACAATCCGACTCGCGATGACAGCGGCAGAAACCGGACACCTGGTGTTTGGCACGCTGCATACATCGAGCGCCGCCAAAACGATTGACCGCATCATCGATGTGTTTCCGGGCGAAGAAAAGGAAATGATACGCGCCATGTTGTCGGAGTCGCTGCAGGCAGTGATCTCGCAGACCCTGTGCAAGACCAAGGACGGCCAGAGCCGCGTCGCTGCGCACGAGATCATGCTCGGCACCAGCGCCATCCGCAACCTGATCCGGGAGGCCAAGGTGGCGCAAATGTATTCAAGCATCCAGACCGGCAACAGCGTGGGCATGCAGACACTCGATCAGAACCTGACCGATCTGGTCAAGCGCAACATCATCAGTCCGGCCGAGGCGCGCTCCAAAGCCAAGATCCCCGAGAACTTCCCGGGTTGATCGCCACCCTTTCATCACTGACACCCAGCGGAGCACACCATGAAGGGAATCCTCGGACTTCTCCAGCAAAAAAATCAAGCTGACCCGGTTGA
This sequence comes from Comamonadaceae bacterium, assembly GCA_037139995.1. Taxonomy (GTDB): domain Bacteria; phylum Pseudomonadota; class Gammaproteobacteria; order Burkholderiales; family Burkholderiaceae_C; genus Rhodoferax. The sequence goes on from JBAXFI010000007.1 coordinate 15,871, forward strand.
AGGTCATCTGGACTCGAAGCTGTTTGCGACAACGTTTATCGGTGGCGGCGAAAGCGGTCTGCTGGTACCGTGGGAGGCGCGCGCCGTTGAGGTCGGTGCGACGCGCTTGAATGCGGAACGCGGCACCCGGTTGCTGCAGGCACTTTGGGCCAAAGACAAACACATGTCACGGCTTGATCTGGATGCGGTCAGCCGCATGGAGCCCTTCATTGATTACGCCTGCGTCGCCGCAGGGCGCGATCTGATTCGTCAGGACGAGCAGGGCAACTTCATGGTCGTTCTGCTCACCGGCAGCATCGCGGTGGACCGCTTGCAACCCTGGGGCGAGCGGATGCACCTGACCGAAGCAGTACCGGGAGAGATGCTGGGCGAGATGTCGCTGCTCGACGGGGGGGCGCGGTTTTCTGTGTGTACCACACTGACCGACTGCGAAATTGCCGTCCTGAGTGCCGACGCCATGGATCAGATGCTGGCCTCTGATCCAGCGCTGACCGCCAGTCTGGTCACGATACTGGCGCGCAAGCTTTCGCTGCGGCTTCGTGTGGTCAGCGCCCGCCTTAGCGAAAAGAAATGACCAGGGGGAGCACTGCAAGCCATGGAACGCGATCAAGCCACCAAATTTGTTAACGATCTGCTCAAGCTGATGGTCAGTCGCGGCGGCAGCGACCTGTTCATCACCGCAGACTTTCCGCCAGCCATGAAGGTGGACGGCAAAGTGACCAAAGTCTCTCCGCAGCCACTCAACGCAGCACACACCATGGCGCTGGCGCGTTCGGTCATGAATGACAAGCAGGTGGCAGAGTTTGAGCGCACCAAGGAATGCAACTTTGCCATCTCGCCACCGGGTATCGGCCGCTTTCGCGTCAATTCCTTCATCCAGCAGGGCAAGGTCGGCATGGTGCTGCGTGTCATTCCCCTGACCGTACCCACCATCGATGGCCTGGCCGTACCGCAGGTCCTCAAGGAAGTGTCGACCGCCAAGCGCGGCCTGTGCATACTGGTGGGCGCCACCGGATCGGGCAAATCGACCACACTGGCAGCCATGGTGGACTGGCGCAATGAAAACTCGTTCGGCCACATCATCACGATCGAAGACCCGATCGAGTTTGTCCATGCCCACAAGAATTGCGTGGTGACCCAGCGTGAGGTTGGCATCGACACCGATAGTTGGGGATCCGCGCTGAAGAACACGCTGCGTCAGGCGCCTGATGTGATCCTGATGGGAGAAATCCGGGACCGTGAAGCAATGGAGCACGCCGTTTCCTTTGCCGAGACCGGCCACCTGTGCATGGCCACCCTGCATGCCAACAACGCCAATCAGGCGCTGGACCGCATCATCAACTTCTTCCCGGAGGAGCGACGCTCCCAGTTGCTGATGGACCTGTCGCTCAACCTCAAGGCCATGGTGTCGCAGCGCCTGATTCCGCGCCAGGACGGCCGGGGACGGGTTGCCGTGGTCGAAATCATGCTCAACACGCCACTGATTTCTGACATGATCTTCAAGGGTGAAGTCTCCGAAATCAAGGAGATCATGAAGAAAAGCCGCAATCTGGGCATGCAGACTTTTGATCAGGCCCTGTTCGACGCCTATGAGAGCAAGCTGATCACCTACGAAGACGCGCTGCGCAACGCAGATTCACTCAACGACCTGCGCCTGCAGATCAAACTCAACAGCCAGCACAGCAAACTGCAGGATCTGGCCAGCGGAACCGAGAACTTTGCCATCGTATGAACAACATCAACGCCAAAACGTATCAAGCCACTCCCGCGCGCCAAGTCGCCTTCCTGGGTCTGGGTGTCATGGGCTACCCCATGGCCGGTCACCTGGCTCGTGCCGGTCACTCGGTCACGGTCTACAACCGCAGCGCTGCCAAAGCCGGTGCCTGGTGCGCTGAGTTTGCCGACCCCCAGAACGCACACCAAGGCTTGCGCCAGGCCGCCACGCCCAAACTGGCAGTGCAGCAGGCCGATATTGTTTTTTGCTGCGTTGGCAACGACGACGATCTGCGCAGCGTGACGCTCGGCGCTGACGGTGCGTTTGCCGGCATGAAGCCAGGCGCCGTATTTGTTGATCACACGACTGCCTCGGCCAGCGTGGCGCGTGAGCTGTATGGCGTTGCGACCAAGCTGGGTCTGGCCTTCATCGATGCGCCCGTCTCTGGCGGTCAGGCGGGTGCGCAAAACGGCCTGCTGACGGTCATGTGCGGCGGCGACGCGGCAGCATTTGAGCTGGCGCAGCCGGTGGCCATGGCGTTCTCCAAAGCCGTCACGCTGCTCGGACACAGTGGCGCCGGGCAGCTGGCGAAAATGGTGAACCAGATCTGCATTGCCGGTCTGGTGCAGGGCCTGAGTGAAGCGATTGCCTTTGGCCAGCTGGCCGGCCTGGACATGGTGCAGGTGCTTGATGTCATTGGCAAGGGCGCCGCGCAGAGCTGGCAGCTCGACAACCGGGGCAAGACCATGGTTGCCGACAAATTTGATTTTGGCTTTGCCGTCGACTGGATGCGCAAAGACCTGGGGCTGGTACTGGATGAAGCCAAACGCAACGGTGCGCGGCTACCGGTAACAGCTCTGGTAGACCAGTTCTACGCCGATGTGCAGCACATGGGTGGCCAGCGCTGGGATACTTCCAGCCTCATCAAACGACTACGCTGACGAGAGATTTTCCCACCCGCGCCATCATTGTCATCCCGGGCTCGCTTGACTGTGATCCCGGACCTAGTGTTTGTCATCCCGCACGTAGTGTTTGTCATCCCGGACTCGATCCGGGATCCAGTGCCACGCCGCGACTGGATTGCGGGTCGCGGCCCGCAATGACAAACCAGAGGCGCGCAATGAAAGCTTGGCGCGATAGCGTATCGAAGGGCTTACTTCTTGGGTTCCGTGGTTGCTGGTTTGGCCTGCAGGCGCTGCAACTCTTCTTCGCTGATGAGTTCCACCACGCGCACCACCTTCTTCACGCCTTCAATACTGCGCACCAGGTCCGTGGCCCGGTTCGCTTCGCGCTGGGTTACCCGTCCCATCAGGTAGGTGGTGCCGCGCTCGGTTACGACCTTGAAGGAATTGGCAAACAGGTCCTGCGCATCGACCATGCTGGCTTTGACCTTGCCGGTTACCAGAGCGTCGGAGGAGCGCTGCGATAGTGTGCTGTTCTCCAGAATGCCGAGCTCGTTGACGACGCTGCGCACATTCTCGACTTTCGACAGGATCTGCTCCACCGCCTGCTTGTCCTGCTCGCCGGATACTTCACCGGTCAAAAGAACCTGGCGGTTGTAACTGGTGACGTTGACATGGCCACGCTCGCCCAGGGTCTCCCGGATGCGGCTGGCGCCCTTGAGTTCAATGCCTTCGTCTTCCACCTGCATGCCCGAGGTGCGACGGTCGGTAGCCATCAGCGTGCCCATTACGGCGCCGCCCACCATCATGGGGGCACAGGCGCTCAGGGCAGCGCCCAGACACACGCTGAGCAGCACCGAGCCAAGCAGTTTTTGATTTGCACTTTTCATGGTTGACTTTCCTGATCTCCAAGTAACTGGGCATCCACTGCATCGCAGATGCAGTGCAGTGCCAGAATATGAACTTCCTGAATGCGTGCCGTGCGTTCATGGGGCACGCAGATGTGGACGTCGGTATCGCGCAGCGCGTGGCTCATCTTGCCACCGCCGCGCCCACTCAAACCGACCACGACCATTTCGCGCTCATGCGCTGCCTCGATGGCGGCCAGCACATTGGCTGAATTGCCACTGGTCGAGATCGCCAGCAAGACGTCGCCAGGTTGGCCCAAAGCACGTACCTGGCGCGAGAAAATGACATCAAAGTCGTAGTCATTGGCAATCGCTGTGATGATGGAGCTATCTGTGGTCAGCGCAATGGCCGCCAGTTCTGGCCGCTCACGCTCGTAGCGGCCGACAAATTCGGCTGAGAAATGCTGCGCATCGGCAGCGGAGCCGCCATTGCCGCAAGCCAGCACCTTGTTGCCGCTGGTAACGCAGCTGAGCATCGCCTGCACGGCAGCCGCAATCGGTTTGCTCAGCACCTGGGCGGCCTGGTACTTCAGGTCGGCGCTGTCGATAAAGTGTTGTTCGATTCTTTGCTCAAGCATAAGCGGATGATAACCGTCCCATGCTTAAGTTGCGCTTGACAACTGCCGTCTACCACCCCAGCGCCACGCCGTCGCGTCGCGGATCGGCGGCACCGAGCCAGCCCTCATCGCGGCGCATCAGGAAGCCCAGTCCACTGGTCATGGGAACGATGTCCAGCTCGTGCCCCTTGGCTGCCAGGGCCGCCGCCTGCGTCGCTGCGCTGCTGCCTTTTTCCAGTTGTAACTTGCCGGGCACGGCTGTAGAGACATGGCCGCGCGCGAGCGCCTCGGCCGGACTGCGCTGATTGGCCAGCATCTCGACCAGACTGGCGCCGATGTAGTCAACGATCTGGCCGCCGCCAGCGGAGCCGCCGACAACAACCGGTCTACCACTGCGGTCAAAGACGATGATCGGCGCCATCGAGGTCACCGGCCGCTTGCCGGCCTGCATGCGGTTGGGTGCGGCCTGACCGGCGCGCGGCGCCGTAGAAAAGTTGGTCATGGCATTGTTCAGCACGAAACCGTCCACCATCAGACGCGAGCCGAAATTGAGGTTGGTGGTGGTCGTCATGCTCAGCGCGTTGCCGGCAGCGTCCACGATGGCGACCTGACTGGTGGCGTCAGCTGCCTCGGATGGCGGCGCAGCCATCAGGTCCGAAACCGCCGTCGTACCGTTCACTGCACCGGCCTTCACGTCCTTGGTCATGCGCTCCGGATGGATCAGCAGCGCGCGCCGCTGCACATAGGCCGGCGCCAGCAGGGCGGCGGTAGGGACCCGCACAAAGCCAGGATCCCCGATGTGCTGCTGGCGATCGGCCTGCGCCAGTCGACCCGCCTCGGCGTAGTAATGGACAAACTCCGGATCGTCAAAGCTGAACCTCGGGCCCTCCTTGCCCGTCGGCGAGCGCGCTTCCAGCATCTGAAGGATCTGCAGCACCACCACACCGCCAAAGGAAGATGGCCCCATGGCACAAACCGAATAGACCAGGAAGGGCGCGCACAGCGGATCACGCGGTTCGCTGCGGTAGGCTGCCAGATCGGCCTCAGTCATCAGCGTTGGACGAAAGCCGCGCTGCGCAGAAGTCAAGAGTGCGCCACCAGCGCCGTCTTGCCACAAGGCAGCCGGGCCTTGCTGTGCAACTCGGCGCAAGGTCCGTGCGTAGGCCGGATGGGTCAGTGTGACGCCGACGGGTAGCTGTTTGCCGTCTGCACCGAAGTACAGCGGCACCATGTCCGGATGGTCTTTGGCTGCGCTGGCCGAAGACAACACCGTGTGCAGGTAGGCCGGCATCGGAAAACCACCTTCAGCCAGTTCGATCGCTGGCGCAAAGAGGGACTCCCAGGGCAGCTTGCCGTAGCGCTCGTGCACCTGTTTCAGCACGGCCAGCGTCCCGGGCACGCCAACCGTGCGTCCGCCGCGCTGCATGTCGTCGTTCTTCAACACGCTCCCATTCACATCGATGTTCAGAGCGGCCGTGACCCTGGCCGGCGCGGCGGCCAGTCCGTCATAACTGGTGAGCTTGCCGGTCGCTGCATCCCAATGCATGATGAGGGAGCCACCGCCGATGCCGGAAGATTGGGGTTCGACCAGACCCAGCACCATCTGGGCAGCAATGGCGGCGTCAATCGGACTGCCGCCCTGCTCCAGCATCGTCAAAGCAGCCCTGGTCGCCAGCGGATGCGCGGTTACTGCCGCCTGCCGAGCCGGGACGCTCGCGACCGGGCGTGGCGCCGGCGGCGTCCGGGTCGCACAAGCGCCCTGCAGGACCAGCAGCCCTGCGCCCAAGAGCAGGCGAGCGGCACCCACGACTCGAAGAGTCTTCATGTTGTTTTCTCCGTATGTCGGTCCGACTGCTGTTCAAGTTGCATCAAACGCCGCCTGCAACCACTCGATGCCCGAAGGCTCCACGGTCACCACGTCAAAGCGGCAGGGTGGCGGTTCACGCAGACGCATCAGGTAGTGGCGCGCTGCAAAAACGATGCGCCGCTGCTTCAGGGCACTGACGCTGGCCGCAGCGCCGCCGTGGCTGACACTGCTGCGCCGGCGCACTTCGACAAACACCACCGTGCCATCGCTCGCACGCATGATCAGGTCAATTTCGCCGCCACCACGCCCCGGCGTCCGATAATTGCGCTGAAGAAGGCGCAAGCCGCGCTCACACAAGTGCGCGAGCGCAGCGTCTTCTGCCGCGTCGCCGAGCTGCTTGGTGGTACCCGTGTCGGTCTTGATCTGAGGAAGAACCATTGAATTCCGCTCATGCTGTTGCTTATGCCCTGGCCCTGCGCGCTGCGTCCGAGGCTGCAGCTGGCCAGAATTATCCGCCCGGCGCGCTCTACGTGGTGGCAACACCCATCGGCAATCTGGCCGACATCACCTTGCGCGCACTGCACCTGCTGCAAATTGCCGACACCGTGGCCTGCGAGGACACGCGCCACAGCCAGACTTTGCTGCGGGCCTATGGCATCGACAAGACTGCTGCACAACTGCTGGCTGTGCACCAGCACAACGAGTCCGAGGCCGCGCAAGTCGTGATTGAAAGACTGCGTCAGGGGCAGCGCGTCGCCTACGCCAGCGACGCCGGCACACCCGCCATCAGCGACCCCGGTGCGCGTCTGGTGGCCGCCGTGCGACTGGCGGGCCTCCCCGTGATTCCGCTGCCCGGCGCCAGCAGCGTCACCACTGCGCTGAGTGTGGCCGGCATTGCGCGCGAAGGCGTGCAGGAGGGCAGCTTTGTTTTCATCGGCTTTTTGCCGAGCAAGAGCAGCGAGCGTGCTACGGCCGTTGAGGCGCTACGTCTGGAAGCACGCAGCGTGGTCCTGCTCGAAGCACCGCACCGCATTGAAGCATTGGCGGGGGCGCTGGCCGCTTTGGGACAACGCACGGTCACGGTCGGGCGCGAGTTGACCAAGCAGTTTGAAGAAATAGCCACGCTCAGCGCAGAGGATCTGCCGGCCTGGCTGGCTGAGGATGCAAACCGCCTGCGTGGCGAGTTTGTGCTGGTGCTGCACCCAAGGCCGGGCGATGCATCCGTCGAGCCCGACGACCGTGTCCTGAAACTGCTGCTGGCCGAACTTCCCCTGAAAACTGCCGTCAAACTCTGCGCCGAAATCACCGGCGAAGCGCGCAACACGCTGTACGAACTGGCACTGAGTCTGAAGAAAAGCTAGCGCTAGCGCCCATGGCTGTCATCACGGCCTTCCAACAAGAATTGTTATCCCGAGCCGGCAGTTTGTTACTCAGTGCCAGCAGTTTGTCATCCCGGGCCAGCAGTTTGTCATCCCGGGCTTGACCCGGGATCCAGTGGCGGATGCACCATACTTCGTGAGGTCCGCCGGCCGACATGGCACTCAGCTCCGCGGCTGTCCCCCGACCTGCGGTCTCCTCCTTGATGTCACTGCGCTGAGCGCCACGCCGTCCCGCAGCAGCCATCGTTATCGACCGTCAACCGCCGGGACAGTTCAGTGGCGCTCAAAGACACTAACCGGCTGTGCAGATTCCCGAACTGGCCGCTCCATTGCCGACGTTGGCGAGCAGTCGGGCTGGAGAAATACGAATCACAATATGAACTGAGAAACTCCTTCGATTTCTCAAGATTGCGAGATAGGCTTGCCCTGGTTTCTTGGGGTGGCGCTAGCCTCGCCCAGCATGGCAAGCCGCTTTTGCCACATTAGCCCCCATTTTTTCGTTCGCGCTCTGTCATCGTCCGATGCGGCGGCAAGAAATCGATCAATGGCCGTACAAACACGAAGTGCCGCATAGTTTCTGCGTTGCTTCATAGACCTGTCTCTCATTGCCCCTTCCCTCTCGCGTGTCGTGAAAGCACCAACTAATTTCAAGATCCTATCTAACTATTGTCATTGCGCCAACCGTCTAGCTTAGAAGGACATACCCTTTTTGAATCAGACACCCACGCACATCGCGTATTCCGTTTTGATAGGCAACTCCGTCGCCGTACGCTGCACGAATCCTCTCATTGCATATGACTACATCGTTCTTGTATTTCAAGAGTTCATCACCTATCAGGTTAACGGCTGGAGTGTGGTAACCCCTAATTGAATTCCCATACGACGAGCAACCTCCAAGGCCGATGATTTGACTGGTGGCGCAGATAAGCAGTAGCGTGTAAGAAACCCTCATCATGTCTCCTCGCTCGGTGATTGTTGGTGAGAAGTCATTCCGGTTTGGCGCGTGTGAGTGCCTGAGCGGCGTAGCGGTTCTGTAGGAAGATGACGGAAACAGGGTGGGCAGCCATATGGTTGTAGTTATGGTAACGGGTATTGTTATGACTATTACACAAGAGTGATGAAAGTGGTATCCCCCATTTGGGGGATACAGACCGCTTTTCCATCACAAGACTTATCTGCCGGGTGATGAACCTACGCGCCTGATTGCGCTGCCAAACTTTGGATAAATATGCGGTCAGCATCAAGATTGTTGGCGTATTGTTTATTGTCATTTCGACCTTCAGTCAACTTAAAGTCCGATGCTGTTTCCCTACCAGACCCACAAGCGCTGAATAGGTAATGAGCGTGACAAAGTGCGGACAAATGTTCAATTAGCTCCTATGGCCACGTGGCGGACAGACGAATAGCGTTTATCGGACTTCCAGAGACCGGGCGTTCGTGACCGGATGGTTACGTTGCGATCCGGCGGGCGGGCCTGCCGAACAAACCCTGAAACCGAATCAGTCTCTGGGGCGATGGTGGAGCGGAAAAGTTCGAAGGTAAATAGTCTATTCAGACTAAGAACACACCGGACCTCCACCGAGAGGGCGGCCTCCATCCAATCCGCTTGACCAATCGCGCTTGCAATTGCGCTTCCAGGGAGCAGGCCCTCGTCGATGCCCGTTTTCGCTGCAAACCGGCGACCGCGGGTCGGCATCTTTGCTTGCCGAACTTCGAAAATTCAGCTTGCCTTACTCTGATTGCTGGAGTTGTCAGTCGGTGATTTTTTTGGTCGCAGCTTGTCATGCCATCACGAAGCTGCATGGATTGCGGATCAGGTCCGCAATGACAAAAAAAGGAACGTGATGACAACAATAGGGACGCAACGACGCAATCAGGGTATCCAGCGGTCGTATAGGCGCACGGCCACCGACTCACCCCACAACTCGATCGTGGCGGGGGTTCCGGCGTGGGGTTGATTGGCGGCAGCGCCCCTCACATAACCCAGCGCCACACAAGCACCGGCACGCGGGCTCCAGCCGACCGACGAGATCTCACCCACCGACTCACCCTGCAGCAGGATCGCTTCACCACCCCAAGCATAAACAGCCGACGAATCCAACACCAGCGTCACCAGTTTCTTGCGCAGCGGCTTGTCCTTGGCGGCCAGCAAAGCTGACTTGCCGATGAAATCGGCGGCCTTGTCGAGCTTGACTGCATAGGCCAGACCCGCCTCCCACGGCGTCTCATCCGGGCTGAGTTCAGCGCCCCAGGCACGCCGTCCCTGCTCAATGCGCAGCGCATCGAGCGCATAGTAACCAGCGTCCAGCAAGCCCAGATCCGCACCCGCGGCCGTCAGTGCCAGATAGACGTGGCGCGCCATCTCCACCGGCACGTACAGTTCGAAACCGGGCCCGCCGACGTAGCTCATGCGCGCCGCGCGCACACGACCAAAGCCGAGTTCGATCAGCTTGGTCCAGGAGAACTTCAAGCCCTCGGCCGAGAGGTCGTCCGGACTGACCCGCGCCAACAGTTGACGCGCCTTCGGGCCCATCACCGACAGCACACAATACAGCGCTGTCACATCGGTCAGCACCGCATGTTCTTGTGCGCCAATGTGGCGGCTGATCCAGTCAAAGTCGCGCACCGTCTGCGCCGAGCCGGTGATGATCAGGAAGCTGTCGCCCATGCTGGTCGGCTGCTGGCGGATGATGGTCAGATCACTCTCGAAGCCGCCGCGCTCGTTGAGCATGGCGGTGTAAACCATTTTGTTGACCGGCACGTCGATCTCGTTGGCGCACAGACGCTGCAGTACAGACAGCGCATCGCGCCCCTGCAGCAACAACTTGGAAAACGAGGTCTGGTCGTACAGCGCCACGGCCTCGCGGGTGGCGCGCTGCTCCTCGATCATCCAGGGCAGCCAGCCTGGCTTGCCCAGCGTGTAGTCAGGTCGGACTTGCTGATTCTGGCGAAAGTAGTTCACACGTTCCCAGCCATTCTTGGCACCAAACTCGGCACCCTTTGTCGTCAGCATGTCGTACAGCGGCGATGTGCGTAGCGGCCGCGCCGTCTCCAGTTCCTGCCGCGGCCAGCGCATGGCGTAATGCAGGCCCAGCGTCTCACCTGTGCGCTCGGACAAGGCGTTGCGATTCGCCGTGAAAGCGCCGAAGCGGCGGATGTCCACGTCCCACAGATCGGTGCTGGGCTCGCCGGCTATGATCCACTCGGCCATCAGGCGACCGGCACCACCGCTGTTGGCGATGCCAGCTGAATTGAAGCCTGCGCAGACAAAGTAGTTGCGCAGTTCCGGCGCTTCACCAAGGATGAAGTTGCCGTCGGGCGTGAAGCTCTCGGGGCCATTGAGCAGCATCTTGATCTCGGCCGTCTCCAGGCACGGCGTGCGGTGCATGGCGTTGGTCATCAGGGGTTCGAACTGCTCCCAGTCCTCGTCCAGCAGTTCGAACTGGAAGGTGCTCGGTATCGGGTCCCTCTTCCAGGGTTTCGCCTTCGGTTCGAAGCCGCCCATCACCAGACCACCGACTTCTTCCTTGTAGTAGATGAAGCCGTCGGGGTCGCGCATCACCGGCAGATTCGGCAACACACCGTCAATCTTGCCGGTAACGATGTAGAAATGCTCGGCCGAGAACAGCGGCACGTTGACGCCGGCCAGATAGCCAAACTGGCGCGCCCATTGGCCGGCGCAGTTGACCAGCACTTCGCAGCGCACCTCGCCCTCGGTCGTCCGGATGCCGACTGCTTTGCCGTGTTCGATGAGAACCCCGATGACTTCAACGCCCTCAACAATCTTCACGCCCCGATTGCGCGCGCCCTTGGCCAGTGACATGGTGAGATCGGCCGGATTGACCTTGCCATCACCCGGCAACCAGATCGCGCCCTGCAGGTCATCGGTGCGCATGACGGGATAGAGCGCGCCCGCCTCGGCCGGTGTGATCAGGTGGCATTCGACGCCGAAGCTGGTCGCCATGGCGGTTTGTTTCTTCAGCACCTGCATGCGCTCGGGCGTACGCGCCACGTTGACGCTGCCACACTGCTTCCATCCGGTGGCCAGACCGGTTTCGGCTTCCAGCGAGGCGTAGAGCTCGATGCCGTATTTGCTCATGGTCGTCATGTTGCGGTTCGGCCGCATCTGCCCGACCAGGCCCGCAGCGTGCCAGGTGGTGCCACTGGTGAGCTTGCCCTGCTCCAGCAGCAGTACATCGGTGCGACCCATCTTGGCCAGATGGTAGGCGGTGGAACAGCCGACGATGCCGCCACCGACGATGATGATTTGAGCGTGACTTGGAAGACTCATTTGCACTCCTTAATACTCAACTAACTGCCATGGCCATTGGGACGCCCCAAAAAACGACTGAAGGCTGTCATTGCGGACTCGATCCGCAATCCATAGCTCGCGTGGCACTGGATCCCGGATCTTGTCCGGGATGACAAACAATTCTGTCACCCTAACCCAGCCGCAATGCCATGACACCGGCAACGATAACGCAGGTTCCCAGAACCCGCCGGGGCGTAAAAGCTTCTTTCAGGAACCAGGCGCCCAGCAGCACCGCAAACAGCACGGAAGTTTCGCGCAGCGCGGCCACGGTGGCGACCGGCGCGCGTGTCATGGCCCACAGGGCAATGCCGTAAGAACCGAGCGAAGCGCAGGCTCCCAGCGTGGCCAGCGGCCAGCGATGGCGCGCGTAGCGACCGACTGCATGGCCGCGTGTGGCAAACATCAGCAGCGCAAAAGGCCAGCCGTCGAGCAGAAACAGGGTGGCGACGTACTGCATGGCGTTGCCCGAGGCGCGCACGCCCAGGCCATCGATCACGGTGTAGACAGCGATGATGACCGCGTTGGCCAGCGCAAAACCGACCGCCTTGGGCACCGTGAGCGCGTGGGCATTGAGCCCGAGCACCAGCACACCACAGCTGATGCCGAGCACGCCGACCCAGGCCAGTGCCGACAGCGTTTCGCCCAGAGTAAAAGTGGCCGAGAGCGCCACCAGCAGCGGTGCCACACCGCGCATCAGCGGATAAGTGAGCCCAAGCTCACCATGACGGTAGGCACCGGTCAACGCCAGGTAATAACCGATGTGAACGACCACCGAGGCCGCGATATAGGGCCAGGCTTCAGCCGCGGGCCATCCCGCCAGCGCGACCAGCGGAATGCCGAGAAAAGAGCCGATCAGGTGGATGACAGCCATGTCCAGGTCCTTGTCGCTGCTGGACTTGACCAGGGCGTTCCAGCTCGCATGCAACAGCGCGCCGAACAGTACCGCCGCAACGACCGGCCAGCTGAGTGTCATGGTCGCGCTTTCTTCTGGTAACTAGATGCTGTCAACTTGGACCTCTGGGTGTTTCGCTTGCGCGAATCGATCGCCAGATTATCCACGCTTCGAGATTTATTGCAAATTGTTGACAATGTACAAACTACCGTTGACAATGTGGCTACTTTTACCTAAAGTAACGCCAGTCGTCAAAGGAGATTGAACATGACCGGATCCGTAGTTTCCAGGCTTTCCGCAGTGGGCCGCGTGCCCGAAGACCTCCGCCATGCGGCAGCTCAGCAGCAGAAGTTCGACAACGAAAACACCGAACGCAGCGTCGGCTATGTGATGCTCGACTGCTCCGGCACCACGATGGACCGCTATGTCGATGCGCCGGCCATCGTCTTTGTCGAAGTGTTCAAGAAATACGGCATCGAGATCACCATGCCCGAAGCGCGCGAGCCCATGGGTCTGCGCAAGGACCTGCACATCAAGGCGATCACCGAAATCAAGTCAGTGCGCGAGCGCTTCACCACCCAATTTGGTCGCGCACCGAATCAGTCCGATGTGAATGCCATGTTCGCCGACTTTGTGCCAACCCAGTTGGCGCTGCTGCGCGCTGGCAGCTACCACGACCTGCTTCCAGGTGTCGCTGATGTCGTCAAAGGCATGCAACAGCAAGGCATCAAGCTGGGCGTGACCACCGGCTTCACCCGCGACATGCTGGACCTGCTGCTGGCCGGTGCCGCCGGCCAGGGTTTTGTACCGGATACCACCTCCGCTGGTGACGAGGTGGAAATGCCGCGCCCGACACCTTATATGGTGATCAAGAACCTGGAGCGCATGGGCGTCTACAACCTGGAAAATGCCCTGCGTCGCACAGTCAAGGTGGATGACACCGTGTCGGGCGCCGGTGAAGGTGCACCGCTGTGCTGGCGGGTCGGCGTCTCCAAGTGGAGCAACTACGTGGCCGACAGCTGGGACGCTGTGAAGCAGATGAGTCCGGCCGAACTGGCAGCCAAGGAGCAGGCATCGAAAGAAAAGCTGGTGCGCGAGAGCGGCGCCCACTACGTGATCGACGACCTGCGCGATCTGCCGCCCGTGATTGCCGACATCAATCAGCGGCTGGCGGCTGGCGAAAACCCCTGAACGTCAGGGCAGCGCCAAGCAGACCCAGAACAGCGCCGGCGATGGCAGTGAAGACCATGAATTCCAATACTTCACCGCCCTGAAATCTGGCGCCACCGAGCCAGCCCACGAACTCGTCGAGTACGCCGCCCTTCATGACCAGCAAACTGCTCAGTGCGATCAGCAGCCCGGCCAGGCTGCCACCTTGAAGACGCTGACCCCTGTCACCCCGGCTACCCGCCGCCGCCCGCCAGCGCCCGACCAGGAGGCCTGCCAGTAGCGAAGGGGTGAAGAGCAGCCCGACAACCGGCGCGGGGATACCGCGATCCCAGTTGAATGTAGCAATGGCGAGGGTTGCCAGCCAGTAGAGTGTCAGCAAGGTGGCAGCGCGCCTATGAGTCCTGACGTCGATCCATAACTTCTTCATTTCAAGGAGCTCCCGGACGATCCGGCGAAACAATATAGACTAGGGCCGAGCGCGCCGGAAGTACAAAGGCGCCGCTTGCCCGGTCATAGCGGGCCTGCTGCGCCACGCGCTTGTCGGCGGCCTGGGGCTCCCGATGAACTGGATGCAGCGCATAGGATTTGCCTGCTTCAGAAGGCAGCAGCAATGGCTGCGCCGTCTTGCCCGCATTGACAAGATACAGCAGTTCCTTGAAGGCGGCACCGGGGTAGCCAACACCATCAAGGTGCCCGGCCAGCAAGGTCGGGTTCTGCTTGGATCCGGTATTGAAGAAGTGCAGGCGCGCTTTGATATCTTGCGCAGTGCGCAGCCGAAACAGGGTCGAGCTGGCACGGATTTTCAGCAGATCAGCGAACATGTCGCGCGCCAGCGCAATATCGCTGGCGCCTGGTTTGATGTCCGGATTCGCCAGCAAGGGCTTGATCAGGTCGTAGTTGCCGCCGTTGTCGGCCTTGGGCGGGGCGCCACTGCCAAAGTAATTGTCCTGATAACTCCAGTCCAGGCGATTGAACCAGTCACCCGAGTCGTAACTATTGCCGTCCATCGACTTGGAGCGCAGGGTATCGATGCCGGCATGAAAATAGGCCACGCCCTGGCTGAACGCATTGATGGCAGCGCCCAGCATTTGCACGCGTACCCGGTCTTCGCGGCTGGTGTTCACAGGCAGCTTGTAGGCATTGATGTCAAACAGCGTCTGGTTGTCGTGGTTTTCCACATAGTTCACCACTTCACCAGGCTCGCTGACGTAACCGGCGCTCTGTCCGCTGTAGTCGATTTCCTGCAGGTTCTGGCTGCGGTCAAGATAGGTCGTCATGGGGTAGTCGCGGATCGAACCGGCCAGACCCACGCGCACCAGGTCTGCGGTTTGCAAAAGTTCCGACGCGGGTGCTGTGGCCAGTGGGTTGGGGTCGTACACCAGACCATTGATGTAGCCCTGCTTGCTGACCAGCGCCGCACCAACGTCAGCAGCACGACCACCGCGCAGCGCGTCGCGCGCGCGGTCGCTGAAGGTTCCAATCCCCGAGCCATTGAGGGAAAGCTGCGACGCCTGCACGAAGCGGGCACCATCGGCGATTTCGCCAAAGTTCCAGCCTTCGCCGATCAGGTTCACTGCGCGCCCCGCTGCCTGATTGACGCGCGTCTGCAGGGCCTGCATGACATCGCGCGGCTGGTGCCCCATCAGGTCAAAGCGGAAGGAATCGATTTTGTAGTGCGTCGCCCACAGCACCGTCGAGTCGATCATGAGCTTGCCCATCATCCGGTGCTCGGTCGCCGTGTTATCGCAGCAGGTGCTGCGTTCGACCCCACCGTTGGCGTCGAGCCGGTGGTAGTACCCAGGCACGATACGATCCAGCACCGACTTTTCCTGCTGACCTGAGGCTGCCATGTGGTTGTAGACAACATCCATACCGACACGCAGACCGGCGCGGTGCAGTGCCTGCACCATCTGGCGAAACTCCACGATGCGCACGGCGCCGTCGGTCGCGTCGCTCGCATAACTACCTTCCGGCGCGTTGAAGTGGTAGGGGTCATAGCCCCAGTTGAAACAGTCGCTGCCAGCACCCGCCATCACGCTGGCTTGCTGGGATTCGCTGTCGGGGCCCGCCTGAATCGGCGTCGGTGTAACGCAGTGACGCTCGGCAATGGTGGCGAAGTCAAACACCGGCAACAGATGCACATCGGTCAGACCCGCTGCCGACAGCGCTTTCAGGTGCTGCATGCCATTCGAATGGCCTTCGGTGAAAGCCAGGTACTTGCCGCGTCGCGCGCTGCTGACGGAAGGGTCATTGATGGAGAAATCGCGCACATGCAACTCGTACACCACCATGTCGGTCTGTGCCTGCACCTTGGCCGGCGCGCTTGCAGAGCCCCAACCCTCAGGCTTGAGCTCAGGGCGGTCCAGATCCGCGACGTAGCTGCGCCTGGAATCGCTGGTCAGGCTGAAGGAATAGGGATCGGTCACCCGGTTGCGCACGATGCCGACGCCGGGCACAAAAACATCGACCAGATAGCGGTAGTACTGGCCGCTCAAATCGCCACGGGAACGTGCCGACCAGACGCCGCTGCGGCGCTCCAATTGCATCGCCTCCAGCGCCAAGGCCGCTCCCGCGCCGGTGGCGTAGCGACACAGCCAGACGCGCTGTGCGGTCGGTGCCCAGAGCTTGAATACGGTCTGATCGCGCCGGATACTGACGCCCAGATCATTCACGTCTTGCGCACTGGCATACAGATCATCCAGCGCCCCGGCAACTTGCAACGCGCTTGCCTGAAGCACCCGCCCGCTGCTGTCTTCGTGCACCAGCAGGAGTTGTTGCGTGAGCAAGCCCTTGAGCCTGCTGCGGTCGTGCGCTTTAACTTCCAACAGCACGCCCGGGGCGACAAAATTGAAACGCGTTGCCACTGCGACCGGCAAGGCACCTTGAAACACTTCCATTGACAAGAAGCCATCAGTGCCCTTGACGGTACGACCTGCACTGGCAACTGCCTGCGCCCGGGCCGAGTAATAGAGCTTGAAGCGTCCAGCCGTCTCGATCGCCGGCCACTGGACGATCTGGCCGGTCAGCCAATGGGCTCGCGCCGGCAACTTGGTGTTGTCCGGCACCGCCTGCAACACGGTTTGAAACTCGGGCCGGTTGCAATCCTGCAAGGTCGCTCCGGCGCCCGCCCAGGCTGTGCTGACGACAAGGCTCAACGTTGCCAACCGGCAGGCGGGGTTGACACAGTTCCAAGCCAACTGCAAGTGTTTCATGTCCATGCTCCCAATTCTTGACGACATCGCAGTGCGCTAGTTGCGGCCCAGGCTCAGCACGCGGCGACGCGTCGCCCGGGCTGCGGGCACCCAGCCGTGACCAAACCAGCGCGCCGCCATGGCAAGTCCGCGCAACCATTCGTCAGCGCTGTAGGCAATCCAGACGCCCAGCAAACCCAGTTTGAAATGTACGCCCAGCAGCCAGGATCCGCCAGCCATCACGAACAACATCGAGGCCGCGCCGGCAGCCACCGGAAAACGCGCATCCCCCGTGGCCCGCAGGGCATTGATGATCACGATATTGCAGGTGCGCCCTGGCTCCAGCAACACGGTCAGCCACAGAAGGGTGGTGGCGCTGGCAATGATCTGGGCGTCATTCGTGAACAGGGTCAGGGTCCAGGGCGCGGTCAGCGCCACCAGCAGCGCCATGCTGATCGAAACCAGCAAACCCCATAACAGGCTCTTGCGCAAGAGGCGATGCGCTTCCTGCAAATGCCCGGCGCCAATCAGGTGCCCGATCAGAATTTCACTGGCAAAGCCGAGCGACACGCTGAACAACACCACCACGTTCATCAGTTGGAAGGCGTAGGTCTGGGTTGCCAATGACGTTGAGCCCAGGCCCGCCACCACCGTCACCGACACCAGCATGGCAAGCCGGTAGGCCACGTTCTCGGCCGCCCCCGGCAGTCCGATCTGCAGCACCGGGCGCAGCAGGGAGCGCCGCAGGCGCCACCAGTCTGCGCCGGTGGGAATGATCTGCAAACGCCAGCGCCACAGAGCCAGATGAACCAGCAGCCCGAACAGCCGACTCCATGCCATGGCCAGCGCAAAACCAACCAGACCCAAGGCCGGTAAGGCACCAAAGCCGCGCATCAGCGGCAGACACAGCAGCAGATGAACGCCGTGCATGGCCAGGATATTGAACATCGTGTCGCGCGTGCGCAGGTGGGCGCGCATCACCGCCGCCATGCTGGCGTTGAAGGCGTCGAGCAGCAGCGCCAAAGCCAGCACCTGCAGATAAGGTTGCCCCAAGTGCAAAACAGCCGCCGGTGCATTGAGCAAGTTCAGCAAAGCGCCGGCGCCAGCAAACACCAGCAGCGCAGTGGCCAGTCCAAGCCAGCTGCTGGCGCCCAGCGCGGCCTTGGCCGTGGCTTGTGCTGCTGCGCGATTGCCCGCACCCAGATTTTGCGTGATGACAACACTCACACCCATGCCAATGACGCGAAACAAAAGGAAGAAAACAGCTTGCAACTGATTGGCCAGCGCGAAGGCGGCGGCGCTGGTGTCGGACTCGCGTGAAGCCAACCACAAACCCAGCATGCCAACCGCAAAACCCAGCACCATCTCGGCCAGCATGGGCCAGGCCAGCGCCAGCAAACGCGGTCGCGTCGGAAGCGGATTCATGCCTTGCTGGACAAGCCCAACAGCGCAAACGGAGCGCGCCCACTGGCCGCGCTGATCAGGCCGAGAACCCGACCGGGTTCGCTGCCCACCATGCTCCAGTCAAAACGCCAGACCCAGTTGCTGCCGCCCAGTGTGCCCGGCAGGTTCATTCTGTGCTCACTGCCCAGACCGAGCACGTCCTGCAGCGGAAAAATCGCCATCGCGGCGACCGAGTTGCAAGCGGCCCGGATCATGCCCCAATGGATGTCATGCGCGCCGGCAGCAAGATAAGCGCCGGCATACTGACGCTCTTTTTGCGGTGCGTGGTCCCACCAGCCGCGCGCCGTGTCGTTGTCATGGGTGCCGGGGTAGACAACGCAAGCCGTCCCGTAGTTGTGCGGCAGGAACTCGTGCGTTGCATCGCCGCCAAAGCCGAACTGCAAGATCTTCATGCCGGGAAAACCAAAGTGGTCGCGCAGTTCGATCACATCGGGCGTGATCAAACCCAGGTCTTCGGCGATGATGGGCACGCTTCCCAGGGCGCGCGCTATCGCTTCAAACAAGGCCTTGCCCGGTGCCGGCACCCAGCGTCCTTCGATCGCCGTCGGGCAGGTCGCCGGAATTTCCCAGTACCCTGCAAAGCCCCGGAAATGATCAATGCGAAAGACATCGGTCTGCTGCAAGGCCCGGCGCACGCGCGCCGTCCACCAGGCGAAATCTTCGGCTGCCATGCGCTGCCAATCGTACAAAGGGTTGCCCCAGCGCTGACCGAGTGGACCCAGGTCATCCGGCGGCACGCCGGCCACCACCGTGGGCTGATAGTGGGCATCGAGTTGATAGAGATCGGGGCGCGCCCAGCAATCGGCGCTGTGGTGGGCGATGAAGATAGGCAGGTCGCCCATGATGGCGACATGGCGCTCATTTGCATAGGCCTTCAGCACATGGAGCTGACTGTCGAAGCACCATTGCACAAACTTCCAGAAATCAATTTCTGCCGCATCGCTGCGACGCACCTTGCGCAGGGCCGCAGGCTTGCGCTGGCGCAAGGCCGCCTCCCACTGCCACCAGGGTTGCCCCGCGTGCGCCGTTTCCAGCGCCATGAAAAGCGCGTAATCCTCCAGCCAGTGCGCATGCTCGGCACACCAGGCGCTCATCGCAGCGTGCTCGGCCCGGTCTGCCTTGCGCGCAAAGCCGGCTGCCGCCGAGCGCAGTTGCGCCAGCCGCCAGGGAACCACACGCGCAAAGTCAACGCGCCTGCTGTCAAAACCCTCCGTCGGCAGTTCGGGCTGCGCCAGCCAGCCAGCCGCTACCAGCGGCTCCAGCGCCACCATCAGGGGACTGCCCGCAAACGCCGAGACACTTTGGTAGGGCGAATCGCCCGGACCGATGGGCGTTGTCGGCAGTAGCTGCCAGATGCCTTGACCGGCCGCAGCCAGCCAGTCCACAAAGCGGAAGGCGTCGGGCCCAAAGTCGCCGATGCCGTGCGGCCCGGGCAGGGAAGTAATGTGCAGCAACACGCCGGCGCTGCGCTGTTCAAGGTCAATCATGCTTGGCTTCAGATAATGAAATCACATGGTACTGCGTCGCAGCACCAGGACCGCATGCGCCGGCACCAGCAAGCAGCTTGAAGCCGACAAGCCTGGCGACAGTTCTGCGCTGCTGTCGAGCAGCAACTGCCATTGTCCGCCCAACGTGAAAGCAGTCGGATTCGACTCCGGGTTGAACAGCAAAAGGACGGGATCACTTTCACAGGAAAAAGCAGTGCTGCTTGCATCGTGCCAGTCGTGCGTCAGCAGTTCCTGCCCGCCCGGCGTGCGCCAGATACGGGGTACAACACCCGACGGGAATGAGGTCGATCTCGACCAATCGTCGCTGCGCAAGGCCGGCTCCAGGCGCCGCAGTGTCAGCAAGGCCGAGACAAAGTCGCGCAGACCGTCGTCGGCTTGCGACCAATCCAGCCAGCCCAGCACGTTGTCCTGGCAATAAGCGTTGTTATTGCCCTGTTGGGTCTTGCCAATTTCATCGCCGGCACACAGCATCGGCGTCCCTTGCGCCAGCAACAGCGAAGCCAACATGGCGCGCTGCACGCGCCGGCGCCGCGAGTTGATGGCGGCATCCCCGGTCTCACCCTCAACGCCAAAATTCTCGCTCAGCTCGCCGTCCCGGCCGTCCCGATTCTCTTCGCCATTGGCCTGATTGTGTTTGTGCTTGTAGCTCACCACGTCATGCAGCGTGAAGCCGTCATGCACTGCAAGAAAGTTGACGCTGGCGCTGGGGCGACGCTGCCCGTGCTGAAACAGGTCGCTCGAAGCCGTCATGCGCCGGGCAAACTCGGCGCGATCAACGCCGCGCTGCAGCCAGAAGCCGCGCACCGCATCACGGAACTTGTCGTTCCAGTCCAGAAAACGCCCGGGGAAACGTCCCACCTGATAGCCGTTCGGGCCGCTGTCCCAAGGCTCTGCAATCAGATGAGCGCGCGCCAGTATCGGGTCCTGCTGCAGCGCGGCGAGGAAAGGCGCGCAGGGGTCAAAACCCTGTTCGGTGCGCCCGAGCACTGTTGCCAGGTCAAAACGAAAACCGTCGACCCCCATCTGCAGCACCCAGTAGCGCAGCGAGTCCAGCACAAACTGGCTCACCTTGGGATGCGCAACGTTCAGGGTATTGCCACAGGCGCTGTAGTTTTCATAGCGGCTGCGGTCGGCCGGATCGAGCCGGTACCAGCTGGCGTTGTCGAGACCACGAAAGCTCAGCGTTGGCCCATGCTCGTTGCCTTCGGGTGTGTGGTTGTAGACCACGTCCAGCACCACTTCCAGCCCCTGTGCATGCAGGTCCTCGACCATCTGGCGGAATTCCGTAGTGACGGCTGCAGGGTCATCAGGCTGCGTTGCCAGACGCGGATCCGGGCAACAAAAGCCCAGCGTGTTGTAACCCCAGTAATTGCTTTGCCCGCGCTGCGTCAGGGCCGGCTCGTCCAGGCAATACTGCACCGGCAACAGCGACAACGTGGTCACCCCCAGAGACTTGAAGTGAGCCACGGCCGCCGGATGCGCCAGCGCCGCATAGCTTCCCCGCAAGGCTTCAGGAATGCCGGGATGGGTCTTGCTGAAGCCCTTGACGTGCACTTCATAGAGCACCAGATCGGCCACCGCGTGACGCGGTGCGTTCAGGTAGCCCGGCGCGATACCGAGGGGTGCGGCGACCCGTGCCTTGAGTGCGGTGGCGGCGTTCTCCTGCGAGTCGCCTTGATAGCGACCAACAATCTCACGGGCGTTCGGGTCCAGCAGCAAGTGCCTGGCGTTGAAGCGCTGCCCGTGCTGCGGATCGTCAGCACCGTGCGCGCGCAAACCGTAAATCAGGCCGGCACCGGCGCCGGCAAGAAAGCCGTGAAAAACACCTTGGTCCGGACCAAGCAGGTCGCAGCGCTGTATTTCGGTTTGGCCGCCGGCATCAAACAGGCACAGCTCGATGCGCTGCGCATGCAGCGAAAAGACCGCAAAGTTGACACCGCCGTCGCGCACCTCGGCGCCCATCGGTTCAACTCGACCTTCTGACAAGACCAGCATGTAGATTCAAGTCCTCAAGAGAGCGCCGGCGCAGACCAAACGCGCTCAATGTACTCGCCAATGGTACGGTCAACCGAAAAGCCGCCCATTGCCGCCACGTTCAGCAAGGCACGCCGTGCCCACTGCTCTGGTTCGTCAAACACTGCGTCCACCCGCTCCTGTGCGGCCACATAGGCATCGAAATCGGCCAGCAGGAGGAAGGGGTCGCGCTCCAGCAAGTGATCGACGAGCGTGTGATAGCGCTGCGTGTCACCGTCCGAAAAGTCGCCTGCCATGATGGCGCCGAGCACCCGCTTGAGCCGGGGACTGGCGTCCAGCTGGTCGCGCGGACGATAGGCCCCGGCCTTGATACTTTGCACTTCCTCGGTCCGCAGTCCAAAAACGAACATGTTTTCCTCACCCATGGCTTGCGCCATCTCGATGTTCGCGCCGTCCCAGGTGCCGATGGTCATCGCACCATTCATGGCGAATTTCATGTTGCCGGTGCCCGAAGCCTCGGTCCCGGCGGTTGAAATCTGCTCGCTCAGGTCAGCCGCCGGAATGATGATTTCAGCCAGACTGACACCGTAGTTGGGAATGAAGACGAGTTTCAGACGCTCGCCAACACGCGGATCGGCGTTGATCACCGAGGCGACACCATGCGTGAGTTCGATGATCAGCTTGGCCATGTGATAGGCTGAGGCCGCCTTGCCGGCAATCACTACCGTGCGTGGCGTCCAATGCGCCTCTGGCTGGTCAACCATGGCTTGATAGCGCGCAATCAACTGCAACAAATTGAGCAATTGGCGCTTGTATTCGTGGATCCGCTTTGCCTGTACATCGAACAGGCTGGCCGGGTCAACCTTGATCCCCAGGCGAGACTCTATCAAAGCAGCCAGACGCTGCTTGTTGTGGCGCTTCACGAGCATGAAGTCACGCCCCAGCTGGAGGTCCGCCGCAAGCGGTTTGAGCGCACCGAGCTGGCACAAATCGTGCCGCCAACCGTGACCGATGGTGCGGTCAATCAGGCTGGAGAGTTCCGGGTTCGCCTGCATCAGCCAGCGCCGCGGCGTGACGCCGTTGGTGACGTTGTGGAATTTGTCCGGATAAAGTCGCGCGTAGTCGGAAAAAATCGTCTGCACCATCAGTTCGGAGTGCAGGGCCGAAACACCGTTGACCTTGTGCGAGGCCACAATCGCAAGCGAAGCCATGTGAATGCGCCCGTCGCTGCTGTCATCCAGCAGCGCAACCCGATTCACCATCGCCTCGTCACCCGGGAACCGGGTTCGCACCTGTTCCAAAAGATGGCGGTTGATCTCGCGGATGATTTCCAGATGACGTGGCAACAGGGATTCGAACATGCGCACTGGCCAGGTCTCCAGTGCCTCAGGCATCAAGGTGTGGTTGGTATAGGACAGCACCTGCTGGGTGATGCTCCAGGCAGCATCCCACTGGAGCCCATGCTGGTCCAGCAACAAGCGCATCAATTCGGCCGGAGCGAGCGCCGGATGGGTGTCGTTGAGATGGATGGCGTTGGCGCGACCCAGCTGCAGCAAACTGCGGCCTTCACGCAGATGACGCGTCAGCACGTCTTGCAGCGATGCACTGACCAGAAACGCCTCCTGCTTCAAACGCAGTTCACGCCCGGCAGCCGTGCTGTCATCAGGGTAGAGCACCCAGTTCAGCACATCGGCGGCAACGCGCTCGCTGCTTGCGGCCAGAAAGTCGCCACGACAGAAGGCCGCGAAATCGATGGCGCGCTCCGCGCTGGCGCTCCACTGTCGCAGGGTGGAGACGCGATCACTGCGATGCGCCGGGACGATGAAATCGTAGGCCTGTGCTATGACGCGCTCGCTCGCCACCCAATGCCGCCCTGTGCCTCTGGCTTCGACGTGACCACCAAAGCCAACGGTATAGCGGACTTCCGGACGAAACACTTCCCAGTTGTTACCCCAGCGCATCCAGTCGTCGGGTACTTCCATTTGCCGGCCATCCTGAATTTGCTGGGCAAACATGCCGTACTGGTAGCGCAGTCCGTAACCGAACGAGGGCAGGCCGAGTTCGGCAAAGGAATCGAGAAAACAGGCCGCCAGGCGACCCAGGCCGCCATTGCCCAAGGCCGCATCGTTTTCCAGTTCCAGCACGTCGGACAGCTGCAATCCGTTGACTTCGAGTTGCCGACGAACATCCTTTTCCAGACCGAGTGCGGCCAGCGCGTTACCCAGTGCCCGGCCCATCAGGAACTCCATGGACAGGTAGTGCACCCGGCGCACCGCGCCCTTACCGACAGAATTGCTGTCCTTGGACTGGGTTCGGGCCCAGCGTTGCGCGAGCATGGCATGCAGGGCCGGTGAGGCCGCAACGGCGCGCATCAAGGCGTCTTGATCCGATACGAGAGAGGGTTCAGAATTCATGAGCAGAGGCATTGAATGTGTAGTTAAATTACATTTAGCAAATCTAAAACCGCATATTACCAAGAAGTCGTGTCTTTAGTACAAGTTGCATTGCTTCATATTTTCCGTTGTATAACTACATCTATTCAAGGTATACTCAATGCAATGCAGCGCCCATCGCCGGGATCGGCGCGTCGGCTGGTTCCTGCGCGTGAGCGCTGAGGTGTTACATGGCGGATGTAAAACTATCGAGTGTCAGCAAGTCCTTTGGCGACAACCTCATCCTGCAGCAGATTGACCTGGAGATTCACGACGGCGAGTTCATGGTCTTCGTGGGACCCTCGGGCTGCGGCAAATCCACCCTGCTGCGCATCATCGCCGGACTGGAAGACGTCACGCAGGGCGAGCTGAGCATCGGCGGCAAACGCGTCAACGAGGTGGCACCCGCAGAGCGTGGCATTGCCATGGTGTTTCAGTCCTATGCGCTGTATCCGCACATGAACCTGTATGACAACATGGCGTTCGGGCTCAAGCTTGCCAAACTCCCCAAAGACGAGATAGACCAGGCTGTTCACCAGGCCGCCAAAATTCTCAATATCGATCATCTGCTGCTGCGCAAACCGAAAGATCTCTCAGGCGGCCAGCGCCAGCGCGTGGCGATTGGCCGCGCGATTGTGCGCAAGCCAGAGGTGTTCCTGTTCGACGAGCCGTTGTCCAATCTGGACACTGCGCTGCGCGTACGCATGCGCTACGAGCTCGCCAAGCTGCACGAAGAGTTCAAAACCACCATGGTTTATGTGACGCACGACCAGGTCGAAGCGATGACGCTGGCCGACCGCATCGTGGTGCTGTCGGCTGGCCGCATCGAACAGGTCGGCTCGCCATTGACGTTGTACGAGCACCCCGACAACCTGTTCGTGGCGCGCTTCATCGGCTCTCCGGGCATGAACCTGGTTGAGGGTGAACTCGTGACCGCCAGCGCCGAAGCGGCCTGCGTGC
Source organism: Comamonadaceae bacterium (assembly GCA_037139995.1). Taxonomy (GTDB): domain Bacteria; phylum Pseudomonadota; class Gammaproteobacteria; order Burkholderiales; family Burkholderiaceae_C; genus Rhodoferax. Next base: position 41,041 of record JBAXFI010000007.1, read on the forward strand.
GGCTCAGCGGCGGCGAGCTGATCGAATGCCGGGTTGACGCCTCGCGTGCACGCACGGGCGACGCCGTGACCCTGGGTGTGCGGCCAGAAGATTTTCGGGTCGGCGATGCCGTCAACGCGCTGCACACCGAGGTCACTTTTGTCGAATCCCTGGGCAGCATCACCTATGCCTACTGCAGCAACCCAGCCAGTCAGGAAGTGCTCACCGCTGCGGTGGAGCGCCAGCGACCGGTGCGTATCGGTGAAGCACTGGCGCTGGGCATCCCGAGCGCGTCAGCCTATCTGTTCGATGCCCAGGGCAAGGCCTTTCGCCGTCACAGCTCTGTGGAGCAGAGCCGTGCCGCGTAAACGCTTCAGCCGGCAGCCACGCATCCTGAGCGCCGCCGCGCTGGCATTGGCGCTACTGCTGTCGAGCAGCGTGCATGCCGGTCCGCCTTTGCGCCTGCTGGTCTGGATCAACGGCGACAAGGGCTACAACGGACTGCAAAAGGTTGGCGACAAATTCACGCAGGACAGTGGAGTGCAGGTGGTCGTGCAGCACCCCGAGGGCGCGCCCGACAAATTCAGCGCTGCAGCGGCTGCCGGCAAGGGTCCGGACATCATGTGCTGGGCGCATGACCGTGTTGGCGAGTGGGCGAAGTCCGGCTTGGTGGTGCCAGTTCGCCCGGCCAAACAGATCCGCGACCAGATCGACGACAGCGCCTGGCGCGCCTTTACCTACCGCGGTCAGGTCTGGGGTTATCCGCTGGCGATCGAAGCCATTGGCCTGATCTACAACAAAGCGCTGGTGCCAACTCCGCCGGCCAGCTTTGACGAGGTGATCGAACTCGACCGCAAGCTCGCGACGCAGGGCAAGCACGCCATTCTGTGGGCCTATAACAACTCCTTTTTCAGTTGGCCCTTGCTGGCCGGCCCAGGTGGCTTCGTCTTCGAGCGCAACAGCCAGGGCGAGCTCGATCCCAAAAAAGTCGGCGTCAACAACGCCGGCGCCTACAAGGGCGCCCAGATGCTCGAGCGCCTGATCCGTGACGGCCACATGCCCAGAGGCGCACGCTATGCCGAAATGGAGGGCGCCTTCGCGCGGGGTCAGGTCGCCATGATGATCAATGGCCCCTGGGCCTGGGACAACGTGCGCAAGGTCGGCATCGACTTCGGCGTGGCGCCGATTCCCGGCATCGCCGGCAAACCGGCCAAGCCCTTTGTCGGCGTGCTCGGCTGCATGATCACGGCGCCGAGCAAGCACAAGGACGTGGCCCGCGAGTTCATCGAACATCATCTGCTGACGCTGCAGAGCCTGAAGACGATCGGTGCCGACGTACCGCTGGGGACGCCGGCCAACAAAGCCTATTACCAGGAACTCAGCAGCGATCCCAACATCGTCGCCACCATGGCCAACGCCAGAGCGGGCGAACCCATCCCCAACATCCCGGAAATGGGTCGCTTCTTCCCGGCCATCGACGCCGCCCTCGAGGCCATCACCAACGGTCGTCAGTCGGCGCGTGATGCGCTCGACGGCGCGGCAGCTCGCATGCTGGCCCAATGACATGATTGCAACTTCTCAGCGCCCCAGCACGCTGGCCCGCAGTCTGTCCACGCTGCTGTTCGCCGCCCTCACGCTGGCTCTGCTTTGGCTGAGTTTCAGTCTGTGGTGGTCCGGTCAGGCGCTGACAGCGCTTGGAACGTTGACGCTGGGCGGCTCGGCCCTTGTGATTTACAGCAAGGCGCAGTCGGTCGCCTGGAAATACCTGTTCCCGGGGGTCGCTGCGATGCTGCTCTTTGTCGCGTTTCCCCTGCTGTACACGGTGCAGATCGGCTTCACCAATTTTTCGTCCAGCCACCTGCTGGACTTCGAGCATGCGCGCGCCTACCTGCTCGAACAGTCGGTGGTGGATCAGGAACGGAGTCGCCCCTACACCCTGCACCGCGATGGCGACAAACTGCTTCTGAAGCTGAGCGCCCAGGAAGGCAAGAGTGATGCAGCGCTGGTCTCGAGCGCCCTGGACCTGAACCGCAGCACGGCAAGCGAGCCGCTAGCCATGCAAGCCCTGGGCGAGAGCGTGCTGCAAGCGCCTTTGAACCTGCGCGAGTTGCTGCAACATCGCGATGCACTCAGCGCGCTGCAGCTGCGCCTGCCCGACGGTCAATTGCTGCGCTACGCGGGTCTGCGCGAATTCGGCCCGATCGAGCCCTTGTGGCGCGCCAATGCGGATGGTTCCCTCACCCAGCTCGCCAGCGCCAGCATCTACCGGGCCAACCCGCGCAGCGGTTTTTTTGAGACCGACGCCGGCGAACGCATGCAGCCGGGCTTCAAAGTCAACATAGGGTTCGCCAACTACAGCCGCATGCTGCTGGATGCTGACTTCCGCGGTCCTTTTGTCAGCATCTTTGTCTGGACCGTGCTGTTTGCCGCTCTGACCGTGCTGTTTTCAACGGCGCTGGGCATGACGCTGGCGGTGCTGCTGGAGTGGCCAGCGCTCAAGTACCGCACGCTTTACCGCACCCTGCTGTTCCTGCCGTATGCGGTACCGGGCTTTATTTCCATTCTTGTCTTCAAAGGCTTGTTCAACCAGAATTTTGGTGAGATCAACGCCATCCTGAACGCCTTGTTCAGTGTGCGCCCGGCCTGGTTTGCCGACCCGTTACTGGCCAAGATCATGATCCTGATCGTCAATACCTGGCTGGGTTATCCCTACATCATGATTTTGTGCAGTGGGCTGATCAAGTCCATCCCCGCCGACCTGTACGAAGCATCGGCCATCGCCGGCGCCACGCCGTTGACCAATTTCTTCAAGATCACCGTGCCACTGATTGCGCGACCGCTGACACCGCTCCTGATCAGCGCCTTTGCCTTCAACTTCAACAATTTCGTGCTGATCTCGCTGCTGACCGACGGCCGACCCGATTACCTCAATACCAAGCTGCCAGCCGGCACGACCGATATCCTGGTGAGTTACACCTACCGCATCGCCTTCACCGACAGTGGGCAAAATTTCGGTCTGGCCGCTGCCATCTCCACCCTGATCTTCGCGATGGTCGCGCTGATGGCGCTGCTGCAACTCAGAATCACTCGGCAAGCCGAGCAAAACAGGTAGTCACCATGGCCATGGTCACAGGAAAGAAACAGCGCTGGCGTGTCGTCGCCGCACACCTCGGTCTGTGGGCGCTGCTGGCGCTGACGCTGTTCCCGCTGCTGGCGGTGCTCAGCATCTCGCTGCGTCCCGGCAACTACGCCACCGGCTCCCTGATTCCGAGCCGGATCAGTCTGGAGCACTGGCAACTGGCGCTGGGCATGGCCTACACCGCGATCGATGGCAGCGTGACGCAGCCGCCCTTTCCGGTGCTGTTATGGTTGTGGAATTCGATCAAGGTCGCCACGATCTCGGCGAGCCTGATCGTCGCCATCTCGACCACCGCAGCCTACGCCTTTGCCCGTCTGAAATTTGCGCGCAAGGCGCTCATTCTGAACAGCATGATGCTGCTGCAGATGTTCCCGGTGGCGGTGGCCCTGGTGGCCATCTACGCCATCTTCGACGGTGTCGGAACCCAACTGCCCTGGCTCGGCATCGAGACCCACGCCGGCCTGATCGTGGCCTACCTGGGCGGCGTTGCCATGCATATCTGGACCATCAAGGGTTACTTTGAAGCCATACCGATGGAGATCGAGGAATGCGCCAAGGTGGACGGCGCCACTCACTGGCAGGCGTTTCGCCTGGTGCTCCTGCCCATGGCCGTGCCTATCCTGATGGTGGTGTTCGTACTGGCTTTCATCGGCACCATCATTGAATACCCGGTGGCTTCGATCCTGCTGCGTGAGGAGCCCAATCTGACGCTGGCGGTCGGCTCCAAGTACTACCTCTATGAGCAGAAGTACCTGTGGGGTGATTTCGCCGCCGCCGCCGTGCTGTCGGGCCTGCCCATCACCCTGGTTTTCCTGGCGGCGCAGCGCTGGATTGTGTCGGGCCTGACGGCGGGTGGCGTCAAGGGGTGAAGCTGAAACTGCCGGTCCATGGGCGAACGCTGCTGCGCTCTACCGCTTGCTGCGCTGTCTTGCTGCTGGCCCAGGGCGCCGCGCAGGCGGCATCGGTCGTCGCCGACGCAAGCTGCCAGGCGCCACCACTGGGCGGTCGCACGCTCTACCTGCGTGGAACTTTCAACAGCTGGAATGCAGCAGACAGCCAGAAGTTCAGCTGGGCCTGCAACCGGTATCAACTGGTGACCCGGATCCGTGGTCCGCACAAATTCAAGATCGCCGACGAAGCCTGGTCGCCTGATGCCGATTTTGGCCGCAGCAAGGCAGGCGAACAGCTGGCGCTCAAGGGCTCCGAACTGCAACAGCTTTTTACTGGCGTACATCGCTTCACCCTGACCATGGACACAGCCAACACCGAACCCACCCTGCATGTAGAGAACTGCCCGTCCGACGCGCCACTGGGACAGACCACCCTGTTCCTGCGCGGCAGCATGAACAACTGGGCGGCGCTGGACGAGTACGCCTTCAAGTACAGCTGTGATGCCTACTACCTCAACGTCAAGCTGCCGACGCGTCACGAATTCAAGATCGCCGATGCCGCCTGGCAGGAAGCTTCCAGCTTCGGCATCAGCGCCAGCGCCGACCTGCTCGCCGGGGGCGGCGGCAACCTGTCGCACCAATTCGCCGGCGAACACACGATCCGGCTGGCCTTCCCGGGCGGCCGGCCGCAGCTTGACATTGGTGCCAAGACTTTTGCCGACCCCACAGCACGCGCCGTCACCGATCCGACGGCTCTGAGCCTGCGTTTTGATTCGCGCGCCCTGGCTGACAAATCCCCGTTCGGCGCCGTGCCGGTTGGCAGCACGATGGACTTTCACGCCAACGCTGGTCGCGGTATCCAGAAGCTCACCCTGGTGATCGAAAAGCGTCGCATGGAAGGCAATCAGGAACGGCTGGAATACAGCGAGGTGGCGCGCCTTGCCATGACGCGCAGCCAGCAAGGCGGTCGAGAACGCTGGAGTGCCAGCCACCGCTTCACCGAGGTCAGCGTCTACGGCTACTGGTTTGAGGCCGAGATCGGCGGGCAGACTTTCGTTTACCAGAACAACGCCGACCCGATATTCTGGACGCGGGAAAAGGGCTCCGGTGGCCTTGGAGAAGTTGCTGACAGGCCGGCGGCAGCGGGAACCATCCGGCGTTTTCGCCAGACCGTTTACGCGACGGATTTCAAGGTGCCGGATTGGGCAAGCGATATCGTCTACTACTACATCTTTCCGGATCGATTCCGTAATGGCGATCCGCGCAACGACCCGCAGCCTGGCGTGGCGCGATACCACGAGGGCACCGTTGAACTGCATAGCAACTGGCTCGACAAACCCTGGAGGCCGGGTAGCGGCGATGGCTCCGACAATGTCTACAACAACGACTTCTTCGGCGGTGATCTGCAGGGCATCATTGACAAGCTCGACTACATCCAGGACCTGGGCGCCAATACGATTTACATGACGCCTGTCTTCAAGGCCGCCAGCAACCACAAGTACGACACGGCCGACTACAAGACCATCGACCCGGGCTTTGGCAGCGATGAGGACATGGTGCGCCTCACCAGCGAGGCGGCGCGGCGCGGCATGCGCGTGATACTCGACACCAGTCTGAACCATAGCGGCAGCGACTCGATCTACTTTGACCGCTTTGGCAATCACAAGTCAGCGGGCGCCTTCGAGGGCGGCAGGATTCGCGCCGATTCGCCCTATGCGAGCTGGTACACGTTTGATGCGAAACAAGCCCGACCCGACAAGCAATACAAGGGCTGGGTCGGCGTGCCCGATCTGCCCGAGTTGAACAAGGCCTCGGCCTCGTTCCGACACTACGCTTACGGCGCTGCCGACTCGGTGATGAAGCTCTGGCTGGACCGCGGCGCGACCGGCTGGCGCATGGACGTGGCGCCCTGGGTGCCCGACGACTTCTGGCGCGAATGGCGCAGCGCCATCAAGCAGCATCGCCCGGACGCGTTGACGGTGGCCGAAACCTGGTTTGACGCTTCCAGGTATTTTCTTGGCGACATGTTTGATTCGACCATGAACTACATCTTCCGCAACACCGTGCTGGAGTATGCGGCGGGCGGCAAGGCCAGCGACTTGTATCGCAACATGGAGCTGATGCGTGAGGCTTACCCATCACAAGCCTTTTATGCGCTGATGAATCTGCTGTCCACGCACGACCAGGCGCGCAGCCTGCACTACCTGGGCTGGCAACGCGACAAAGACACTCCGGAAGTCATCGCGCGCGCCAAGCAGCGCTTCAAACTGGCGTTGTTCTTCCAGATGACGTTCCCTGGCGCACCCGCCGTGTACTACGGCGACGAGGTCGGCGTCACCGGTGGTGACGATCCCTATAACCGCGCGCCCTACCCCTGGGCGGACCAGGGCGGCCAGCCCGACACAGAATTGCTGGCCGAGGTCAAACGCCTGATCAAGCTGCGCAAGGACAACCCGGTGTTGCGCCGTGGCTCCATCGACGCACCTCTGCTGCTCGATGATCATGTCATCGTACTGGGCCGAAAACTGGGCGACCAGATCGCGATCAGCGCGAGCAACAACGCAGAACAAGCCAAAACCGTGACGCTGGAGTTGCCGCAGGACTTCAAGGTCACTTCGTTCACCGATGCCACGACCGGCGCCAGCATTCAAGCGATCAAGGGCAAGCTGACTTTCAGCATTCCGGCACTGTCTGGGACACTGCTGCTGATTCCTTGACCGCCAAAGCGGGTCGATCCAACGATGCACACAAGAGCTCTCGGCAACACCGGCCTGAACGTCACGCCATTGGGCTTTGGCGCCATGCATCTGAACGACCAGCGCGTCAGCGAGGCTGATGCGGGTCGCCTGCTCAACCAAGTATTGGACCTGGGCGTCAATCTGATCGACACCGCGCGCGGTTACGGGCTCTCGGAGGAACGCATCGGCCGGCATCTGGCAAAGCGGCGCCATGAATTTGTGTTATCAACCAAAGTCGGCTATGGCATGGCGGGCGTACCCGACTGGACCTATGCCTGCATCGTGGCGGGCGTGGAAGCCGCACTGACGCGCCTGCGTTGCGACTTCCTGGACATCGTTCACCTGCACTCGTGCCCCTTGCCGATTCTGCAGCAAGGCGAGGTCATCAGCGCACTGGAAGACTGCGCACGCGCCGGCAAGCTTCGGGTTGTTGCCTATTCAGGCGATAACGCCGAGCTCGACTGGAGCATGGCCTGCGGCCGCTTTGGTGTGGTGCAGACCTCGATCAACCTCTGCGATCAGCAGTCCATCCCGCAGCGTCTCCAGCAATTGCAGGCGAAAGGCATCGGTGTGATTGCCAAACGTCCGCTGGCCGGTGCCGTCTGGCACAGCGGCCAGCGTCCGGAGACCTACTGCGAATCACACTATTGGGACCGCTGGAAGACCATGAACATCAAGCCGCAAGGGCTGAGCTGGAACGAACTGGCACTGCGCTTTTGTGCGTATCTGCCAGGGGTTTCCAGTTGCATTGTGGGCACCGGCAAGATCGGGCATTTCAAACAGAACCTGGGGTTTCTAACGCTTGGTCCTCTGGACATTGACCTGCAGCAGCAGGTGCTGGAGAGCTTTGCCCGGCACGACGATCACTGGGCCGGTTTGATCTGATCGGCACGTGCTGCCTTGCTGCCATAAACACGTTCAAAGATCGGTGTCGCCATCAAGGTAGTGACGATAGCCATCATGACCAAAATTGCGAACAAAGCGGGCTCGATGATGCCGCGTTGTAAACCAATGTTCAGGATGATCAGCTCCATCAATCCGCGTGCATTCATCAGCGTACCGATGGCCATGGCTTCTCTGTGGCTTTCGCCATGCCAGCGCGCGGCAAGATAGCAGGCCACGCCCTTACCGACGATGGCGGCCAGCAGCACCAGAGCGGCAATCAGCCAGAGAAAGGGCGTATTGACCAGACCGATCTTGGTGTTCAGCCCGGAGTAAACAAAGAACACGGGTAACAGGAAGGCCGTCGTCAAAGGGTAAATAATCCGGTGCAACTCCTGCGCAAATTTTCCGCGCGGCATGGCGATACCCATGACAAAGGCACCAAAGACCGCATAGATCTGAATGAAGTCGGTGAACCAGGCACCCAGCATTGTCAACATCAGTACCGAGCTGAGGATGCCGACGCTCATTTCACCGCTTGCCGCCACCTTATTCCCCCAGGGTTGCAGGAGCGGCTTGATCACCAGCAGCGTCACCAGTGCAAACAACACGCCGCCACCAATGGCGTAGATGGCAATGTTGATGTTGTTCTGAAAACTGGCCAGCACCACGGCCAGCACACACCAGGCCGCCGCATCGTCCATGGAACCCGCCGCCAGCGCCAGCGTGCCCAGTGAAGTTTTGGACAAACCCTGCTCGAAGATGATGCGCGCCAGCATCGGGAACGCAGTAATCGACATGGCCGCGCCCATGAACAGCATCGCCTGCAGTGGTGTCGTCTTGAGAGAAAAGAAGCTCGAGTCACCGGCCAGATAGAAGGCCAGCAGGGCTCCCAAGGCGAAAGGCGCCAGAATTCCGGCCAGGGAAATAGACGCCGCGCTACGCAGCTTTGAGCGGATCAGCTCAATATCGAATTCAACGCCAATCAGGAACATGTAGAGCACCAGACCGACCTGGCAGACCGCAAACAAAATGGGTTTGGACGCCGGCGGGAACAGGTAGGCGCTGAAGTCGGGCAGCAGCCAACCCATCAGCGAGGGGCCCATGACCACGCCGGCAATCATTTCACTGACAACCTGGGACTGGCCCAGCTGCTTGAAAAGGATGCCTACAACTCTGCAGACTGCCAGAATGAAGGCCAGCTGTAAAAAGAACAGGACGGACAGGTCGAAGCTATTCATCAGCCCTTGCCGCAGTTCACAGCCTCAGACCGCGGCTGTGCAATTCTTGGCGATGTAGGCGGCATGATCGGGCATCACCTCGACGCATTTGGCGATCACTTCCCGCACACTCTCCAGGTAGGCCTGGGTATCCGCTTCTGACTGCAGGTCCACCAGCGGATGGTAGCTTTGCGGCACGAGGTTTTGCCCCTGCATCACCTGCAACCAGGCCAGTTCGGCAAACAACTCGTCATCGACCCGCAGCAAGCGGCCGTGCGAGCGGTACAGTTCCATTTTGTGCGTCAACGTGTCCGGAACGGCCATCTGCGCGCAATGCTGCCAGAACTTCGAATCCTCACGCTGATTGAGTTTGTAGTGCAGGATGATGAAGTCGCGGATGCGTTCGTACTCAAAGCGGCACTGCCGGTTGTACTCCTGGATGTCCACCGGGTTGAAGCCCTGATCCGGAAAATAGTTGATGAGTCTGGCGATTTGCGACTGCACCAGATGAATGGCAGTCGACTCCAGCGGCTCCACAAAGCCACTGGACAGGCCGATCGCCACCACATTGCGATTCCAGCACTGCTTGCGCAGTCCCGGTACGAACTTGAAGCGCCGTGGCTCGGCCAAGGGCTTGCCGTCCAGATTGGCCAGCAGGGTTGCCGCCGCTTCGTCGTCGCTGACAAACTGGCTGCAGTAGACGTAGCCGTTGCCGATCCGGTGCTGCAAGGGAATGCGCCATTGCCAGCCCGCCCGGTGCGCCGTGGAGCGGGTGTAGGGCAGCAACTGTGGCGCCGATTCACAGGGAACGGCCAGCGCCGTGTCACACTTCAGCCACTCGGTCCAGTCCTCGTAGCCGGTCTTCAGGGTCTCCTCAATCAAAAGACCGCGAAAACCCGAACAGTCGATGAAAAGGTCGCCTTCGACCCGTTCGCCGCTGGCCAGCAGCACTGCGTCCACATGATCATCCGCTGGACGCTGCGAAACCTGGACGATTTTGCCCTCGGTACGCTGCACGCCGCGCTCCTGTGCCAACTTGCGCAGATAGCGCGCGTACAGACTGGCGTCGAAATGGTAGGCGTAGTTCAGGTCGGCCAGCGGTGAATTGGGCACATCAAAGCGCGGCGGCATGAACTTGTTGGCTTTGGCCGCCATGCGGGTGATGCAATAGGCTTCCAGGTCCTGCGCCTTGCCCAGGCGACGCATCTTCTGCCAGTACTGGTCAAAACGAACTGTCCAGAGATCCTGGCCCAAGCCGCCAAAGCCGTGCATATAGCGGTCGCCCAGCTTGCCCCAGTTGACAAATTCGATACCAAGCTTGAAGGTGCCCTGGGTTTGCCGCAGAAACTCGTTTTCATCAATCCCAACAATCTTGTTGAAGCGCTGGATCATCGGAATGGTCGCTTCACCGACGCCAATGATGCCGATTTCATCGGACTCCACAACGCGGATGCTGTACTTGCCGCGCAGCACGGTCGCCAGGGCGGTAGCGGTCATCCAGCCCGATGTCCCGCCGCCCACGATCACGATGTTTTGCAAACCCTTGTTGCTCATTTCACACTTCTCCTGATCAAATAAAAAGCCCCTTGCCGACTGTAGCCGACAAGGGGCAAAGCCCTTGGAGATTTCGGTTCGTACGTTCAGTACTTGTAATTCATACCAAACAGGTAAGTCTTGCCGTAGGTGGTTCTCTCGATGACGTTGGTCGGTACGTCCTTGTAACGGACAAACTCGGCATTGTTCAGGTTGTTCGCTTGGAACATGAAGGACAAGCCCTTGGCCGGACCGGACTGGAACTCATAGCCGAGTTGCAGGTCGGTGATGGCCTCGCCGTCGATGTAGGTCAGCTGACGGTCACCCGTGAAGCTCGATACTTCGCCCACAAAAGCCGAACGGCGACGTTGCGCAACACGCACCGAGAAGCCGTTCATTTCGTAGTAGGCGGCGATGCTGCTGACAATCTTCGACAAACCCGGCAACGGAATGGTGCCGGTGGAAATACCATCATTCGACACGCCGGAGGTCGGCAAATTGACCGAACTGTCGGTGCTTGAATAGGATCCAACCAGACCGAAACCATCGAGCGGCTTGGCCAGCAGATTCAAGGGCAGCGAGGCCGACAATTCGATCCCCTTGATCGTGCCACCGTTGCCATTGAAAGGTCGTGTGAACTGCCCAATGACTGTGGGCGCCAATGGCGTGCTGGGGGTGATGTACTGCGAGAAATTGAAGGTCGGATCGGCAATATTGACGATGTAAGTGCTCAAATCCTTGTAGAAGCCGGCGATGCCAATATAGGCCTTGGTACCGAAATATTTCTCGTAGGAAACATCCAGCGCATTGGCCCGGAACGGCTTCAGGTTCGGATTACCGCCGTCACCAGTGAAGATAGCCTTGGTCGGGTCATAGCTAAAAGAAAAACTGGCACGCATGTCGTTCAGCGTTGGTCGCGCCATTTGCCGCGCCAGCCCCAGGCGCAGTGTCTGGTCACCACCGAGGTCAAATACCAGGTTGGTACTCGGCAACACATCGTTGTAGGAAGTGCCTACCGTCGATGTTGCAGCCGGACAGTTCTGGTCACTGACGCAGGACGAAGAATCGCGATCCACGTTGAAAGCAGTCGAGCTTTGATCGGTCTTGACATATTGCAGACCGATATTGCCACGCACCGGCAGGCCAAACAGTTTGGAGTCGATGTCGCCACGGCTGTACAGAGTGGTGACCTTCTCCTTGACGCTCCAGTCCTTGTTGAAGATGTCCGGATGCAGTTTGGGCACCACGTCGTATATCGTGCCAATCGTTCCGAGCGGGTCGAAAGTGGCAAAGGTGATGCCGCTCACGGTGGTGGTGCCGCTGCCAGGCATTTCGGCAAAGCCCAGCGGATTGCCGCCGCGGATGACCAGGCGTCCTTCAATGTACTCGCGCGACTTGGTGCGGTCCGACAGATTCAGGCCGACATCAACCGAACTCAGGAACCAGCCATCAGGCAGGTTGCGTTTGCCGCTGAAACGATAGGAGTCCAGTTTGTCCTCCACATGTGGCAGCTTGGAGTAGCCGGCCTGGGGTGAGCCGACACCGCCGCCCCAACCCTGCACATCGGTGAGTTTGATCAGACTGCGATCAGCATAGTTAAGACCCGGCGTGAAAGCTTGGGCGTTGGTGAACGCCACTGTATCGAGGCGCGCCGTGCCCAGTGTCGACTGGGTCGTTCCTGCCGTGGTCTCCATGATGGCCCCGCGACGCACCGCCTTTGAAGTGGCGAGATCCACATTGCCAGTCCATTCGCCCATCTTGAGCTTGGTATTCCAGCCGTAGGAACTGAGCTGATCCTGCGTGCTTTCCATATCGTTGCGGACCACGCCGCGAACATTGTTGAAGACACCAGCCGTGGCGTCACTGCCATTGAGTGTGGCGCTGGTCAGGACACCGGCCTTGTCGTAGTTGAAGCCGCCGACCCAGGAGTCGTTCAATGGCGCCTGGAATGCCTTGGTCGCCTTCATCTTGTCGAAGGTCGAGTGAAACAGATCCACCGTGCTGGAAAAGTCCTTGTTCGGCTTGAATTGGAGCACCGCCATCGCACCTTCACGGGTTTGCGTGGTCTGGTCAGACCACCAGCCAAAACCGTTGTAAGGCACGTTGACATCGGCCCCCACGCCATTGACCTTGGCCGTGCCACCACCCCAGGAGTCAAAACGTGATGTCGTGGCACCGGTCTCCTGCAGACGGGCAAAGCCGAGTGCCACACCGATGGTGCGATCGGCAAATTGGTCAATATAGGAGAAGTTGAAGCGTCCGCCCGTGCCTTCGGCCATGCCGGTATCAATGCCAGAGCGCTGCTTGCGATAGTTGACAGCAATGGTCCGATTGGCAAAATCGAGCGGGCGTACCGTCTGCAGATCCACCGTACCCGACAGGCCTTGACCCACCAAACCGGCATCGGGGGTCTTGTAGACCACCACGCCGCTGAGCAATTCAGAAGGGTATTGATCAAACTCGACGCCACGGCTGTCGCCGGTTGTCACTTGCTCGCGACCGTTCAGCAAAGCGGTTGAAAAGTCGGGCGACATGCCGCGAATGCTGATTTGCTGGGCACGACCCTGACTGCGCTGAGCCGTCAGGCCTGGCAAGCGGGCCATCGATTCCGCGATGCTCGAATCCGGCAACTTGCCAATGTCTTCGGCCGAGATGGCTTCGACAATCGAATCAGAATTCTTCTTGACCGAAATAGCGGCCTCAATGCCTTTACGGATACCGGTCACGGTCACCGTGCTCAGGTCCGTGGTGGCGACCGCCTGCTGCGCCAGCACGGAGCCGGAGGCCAACAGCAACAAAGCACAACCGGTGGCAACCGGACCAAGCTTAAAAAGAGACCGCTGCGAGCCATGCTTCGCCAAGCGCTGTTCCGGCAAAATTTTCATTCACTACTCCTGAGACTGGTTGGACTGGTTAATAGGTGCTGCACATGCCTTTGGACCCTGAACCAAAGGACGAGAACAAGGGGATCCGCAATCCCGTGAGGCCATTTGTACCAAAACAAGATTTTTCTTTGAATAGTAGAAACCCTAGGTTTGTTCGATTTTTGAAAACTTCTTGGGGAGAGAAGCTCTTATGCGGGCGTAATTGCAACAGTTTTCGGGCAAATTTGGGTATTTCCAGATTTCAAGAAATAAATTAAACTTAATTGATGTAGCTAAAGTACACATATACTTCGCAACTTATTAAATTGCTTCGGGTCAGCTTGCGGACCTAGGGGCTACCGTACCTATCTCTTGTCGTCAAAGGAAACACAGTGCAAACAAAGCTAGCTCGAATCATGGCGTCCTGCGCAT
>JBAXFI010000008.1:0-53611 GCA_037139995.1 Comamonadaceae bacterium
AATAACTTACACCACTACCGGGGACATTACCGGGTGACACCACCAAAGGGACCGCCGCTCGCCGCAATCTATGCGGCTTATGACCTGTGTCGGCAGAGTGAACCTTGGTGCAAACGCAACTGGTGGGACATCGATTCCGAACTGAATATGAAGGTGGCTTATTGCCGCATCAATGAACCAATCGCCAGCAACGCAAATGGCGTGACCGTCCCACTTCGCATCCTTGGATGGACTGCCAACAAACCCAATCACGTAATTGCTGTCTGCGACTGCACACAACAACTGGCATGGCACCACAGTGGCACTGATCCCGAAGTCTTGAAGAACAGCTTTTGATATTTCAGCCGTCAGATGGCAATATGTTCGCAGCTTCAGTGGAACCACTTCGTAGAACACATTCGCCAGTGTCGTTAATGTTTGCCGCTCCCAAGCAGATAACGTCTTCATGCAAGTTCTCCCAATCTCTATTTTTTTGATTCTGATCAAATCAATACAACGCAACACAACACTTCAAGAAGTGGCGCCACGCGCCGGCATTGGTTCGCTTCAGAAACCTTTCCAAGGTGCCTACTACTGTCCGACAAAATGCCTTCGGTGTCAATCCCCCAAATGGGGGAGACCTTGGCAGCCTCTGAGCGGTGAATTCACTTTCTCAGTTTAGTAATTTGTGAGTGCTGGAAGATGACATTACTGTCACTTGTTGTAAGCACGTGTTTGCAGAATCGTCAAGTCGTATCGCTTGGGATGCCAGGGCTGCTAGCTGGCAGGTCAACGCCCCCCGCCCGTTCGTCGAGGGTCACGGTCGGGTGTCGAGACGGTAGCATCACGGCCTACCGCATATCAAGGGCAAGCGCTACGCGTATCAGTCATTAGAGTCATCCGTCGTCTGGCATTTACCAGAGTCAAAATTCAAGCGTGCGACGGCTCACGACTTTCTGCCAAGTGCAGGCCAACAGCCCCAATGACTTACATGGTTTTTACAGTCGGGTTGCCCTTGAGCCTCGGCAATATGACGCAGCGCGCCCAATAAGGCACCTTGTCTGCCGGGTAGGTTGACCTCCTCAAGCGCTGCAGCCAGGTACAGGTCTGCCATTTCCGGATCGGCTTTGAGCATTTCCACCACGGTGTCGTCGTGAGTTTGTGCGGCTTTCATTGGGCGTTCTTGCTTTTCCAGCCATTGCAGTAGTCAACTGCGGCAGCGATATCGGCCTTGGTCACCCTTATAGGTCAAGGCTTCAAACATGAAGCGTGTGAAATATGCGTTACAGCATTCCAAGGTAGCTATTTCTTACCTGCTTTGGGAAAATTGAGGCTACGCATGGCACACAGTTACGTGGCGCGTGTGTCTGTGAGCCGATAATTCGGCGCAAACTAACTGGAGTTTTCAATGGCAAGTCCTCTTGGCGTGTTTGCAAAGACAACAAGTATCTTTGCGGTGCTGCTGTGCAGCGGATGTGCAGTGGTGGCCGTTGCCGACGCCGCCGTGACGGTGGCGGCGACGGTTGTCACGACCGGGGTGAAGGCTGCTGGAGCTGCCGTCAACGCTGTGCTTCCGGATTCGAAAAAGGCGCCGTGATCGGCTGGCGTCGGCCAACCGACCGTCGCAGATTTTGCCCAATCTGTCGCGCGTTGCGGCAGTCCGCAGCAATCAAGTTGAAGCCGGGATCCATCGCCCCTATATTCTCTTCAACCGACCACAGCGGTCTTGAGGCACGGCACGGCAGTGAGCGGGCCGCGCCAGTTGCCGATGCTCGGCTTTTTGATAGCAGCGTGGAGCCTCGTATTGATCTAGCGCAAACCTTCTCCAGATAAGCGATTGCGACTACTTGCAAAAAGGCGTAGTTTGCGCTGTGGGACGTGCCAGTCTGCGACGGATCCCCGAGTCGGCTGGCCTACCCGCTACAAGAAGGAGACAACATGACAACTCTGCATTTACCGAAAGATTTTTCGCAGATCAGCGCGCGCTTCAAAGGCACCGATCCTGCGGCTTTGATCGTCTTTGCCGTCGCTGCCGGCTTGCTGGCCGTGTTCCTGGTCTCGGTCTTTTTCCGCTGACAAGCTACCGGTCTACAGCGTCTGCGTCACGAGTTTGAAATCGGCGTCGTCCGGGTACTGCTTGATCGTAAAACCCAGGCCGCGCATCAGCTTGAGCATGGTCGGGTTGTTGGCCAGCACCAGGCCCTCGATTTCAGTCAGACCCTTCTCGCGGGCAAAGTTCATGATCGAGAGCATCAGGCGTGAGCCCAGGCCTTTGCCTTTGCTGTCGTCGGCCACCACCAGCGAGAACTCGCAACTGCTGCGATCCGGATTCGTGATGTAGCGCGACACCCCCAGAATGCGCGAAACCTCGGTGCTTTCGCCATCCGGTCCAGTACGCTGTTCGCGCACCACGGCCACCAGCGCCATTTCGCGGTCATAGTCGATCAGCGTGAAGCGGGCCAGCATGCTGGCAGGGAGTTCCTGCATGCTCGAGACAAAACGGAAGTAACGACTCTCGGGAGAGAGCTTGCGCACAAAATCCTGCAGCATGCTGGCGTCGTCCGGATGGACCGGGCGCACCGTGTATTCACCACCGCCACGCAGCGGCCATACCTGCTCGTGTTGCGATGGGTAGGGCAGGATCGCCAGGTGGCTGTAGTTGTGCATGCCGGGCGGCGCGTTGTCCACCACGATGCGCGCATCGACCGCCACGGCACCGGACTCGTCAACAATGATCGGGTTGATGTCCATCTCGCGCAGTTGCGGCAGTTCGCACACCATCTCAGAGACTCGCAACAGCACCTGCTCGAGGGCCTCCATGTCGATGGCCGAGGCGCCGCGCCATTCGCCCAGCGTTTCGGCAACACGGGCACGCGCAATCAGGCTGCGCGCCAGGAACTGGTTGAGCGGCGGCAACTCCATGGCACGGTCGTTGATGAGTTCAATCATGGTGCCACCAGAACCGAACACAATCACCGGCCCAAAGGGATGATCGGTCACCATGCCAATGTAGATCTCCCGGCCGCGCTTCTGGCTTGACATGTTCTGCACCGTGACGCCGTTGATGCGCGCCTCTGGCTGCAGACGTGTCACCGTCTGCACCATCTCGATGTAGGTGTCACGCACGCCGACCGCGTTGAGCACATTCAGCGCCACGCCCTGCACATCCGACTTGTGACTGATGTCGGGCGAATCAATCTTGAGGGCTACCGGAAAACCAAGCTGGCTGGCGATCATGATCGCTTCGTTGGCACTGCGTGCCAGGATGGTCCGCGTCACTGGAATATGGAACGCCGCCAGCAGCGCCTTGGACTCCATCTCGGTCAATACCTTGCGGCGCTCGGCCAGCACGCTCTCGATCAACATACGTGCGCCTTCGACGTCTGGCTTGGCCAGATCTGACATGGGCGGCGGCGTTTGCTGCAACAGTTGCTGGTTTTGATAGAAGGACGCAATGTTGCCGAAAGCACCCACTGCCGCTTCCGGCGTGCGAAAGGTCGGAATCGCTGCGTCGTTGAGGATCTGGCGCGCCTGGCCCACGGTCGCATCACCCATCAGGCAAGTCAGCAGCGGTTTGCCAAGCGTCTTGTTGCTGCTCGCCAGCGCCGAGGCAATCGCAGCGCTGTCGATGCCAACCTTCGGTGAATAGATCGCCAGCACACCGTCGACCTGGCGCGCTTTGTCGGCAATTTCGAGTGCCGCCTTGAAGTGCTCGGGACCCGCCTCCTCTGATACATCAATCAAGTCAGTCAACGAAGCCAGTGGTGGCAACTGGGTCTGCAATGCCCTCGCCTGCTCGCCCGTCAGGCAAGCCAGTTGCAGGTTGACCTCGCTGATCCAGTCGGCCGCCAGCACGCCGGGGCCTCCGCCATTGGTCACAATCGCCAGCCGTCGGCCCACTGCGCGGTAGCGCGAAGCCAGGCACTTTGCGGCGGAAAACAGCGCCACAAAGGAGCGCACCCGCACGGCGCCGGCGCGCCGCAAGGCCGCATCAAACACGTCGTCGCTGCCGACAATGGCGCCAGAATGGGTCAGCGCTGCCATGTTGCCCGCGGGCTTGCGGCCAGACTTGAGTACGACGACCGGCTTGGCGTTGGCGGCAGCACGCAAGGCGCTCATGAAGCGGCGCGCATTGCTGATGCCTTCGAGGTAGACCACGATGCTGTGCGTTTGCGAATCAGCGGCCAGAAAATCGAGTACCTGCGCCATGTCAACGTCGGTATTAGGTCCGAGCGAGACAACGGTTGAAAAGCCCACGCCGTTCTTTTGCGCCCAATCCAGAATCGAAGAAGTCAGTGCACCCGACTGCGACACCAGCGCCAGTGGCCCCTTTGCGCACAACTGACCCGCCACGCTGGCATTGAGCTGCAGTTGGGGGCGCTGGAAGCCCAGGCAATTGGGGCCGAGCAGGTAAATACCGTCTCGACGCGCAATCTTGTGCAATTCAAGCGCCTGTGCGGCGCCCATGCCACTGGAGATCACCAGTGCTGCACGGCATTTGATGCGACCAGCCAGTTCCAGCGCGGCCGCCACCTCGTCAGCGGGCAAGGCGATCACGGCCAGATCGGCCTGGGCTTCAGCCAGATCGGCCAGCGTACCGGTGGCATGAGTGTCCACACACGTCAGGGTACCGGCGAAGCGCTGCGCGCGCAGCGCTTCTAGCAAAACCCTTGCTTGTGGCGTCTGCGAGGCCGGCTCGTCCGCTCTGCCGGCGAATACGGCAATCGAGTCGGGCGAAAAAAGTGGCGTCAGAAAGTGCTTGTCCATGCTGATTCCAATTGATGAGACTGTTGCAGCGCAGCATACCGTCTTTATCGGTGATCTGCCTTGATCCTGATCAGCGCGTTTCAAGTGGAAAGGACGGTTATCCTCACAGCATGAGCGAAAAGATACGCCGCATTGCGCACCTTGACATGGATGCCTTCTATGCCTCGGTCGAGTTGCTGCGCTATCCGCAGTTGCAGGGCTTGCCCGTGGTTATTGGTGGTGGCAGACGCAGCGTTGACGAGGCGATCGACCCGGCGCAGCAGGAACGCCCTCTGCACAGGATTCCCGTCAGCGACTTCCCGCTTCTGAAAGACTATACCGGGCGTGGCGTCATCACGACAGCCACCTATGCTGCGCGTCAGTTCGGTGTCGGCTCGGCCATGGGGCTGATGAAGGCTGCCAAACTCTGCCCCCAGGCCTTGATGCTGCCAGTTGATTTTGCGCAGTACCGCAAATATTCCAAAGCCTTCAAGGCCATCATTACCGACATCGCCCCCCTGATGGAAGACCGGGGTGTGGACGAGGTGTACATCGACTTTACCGACGTGCCCGGCGGCCAGCGCGAGGGCGGCCGGGTGCTGGCACGCCTGATCCAGAAAACGATCTTTGAGCAGACCGGCTTGACCTGTTCGGTCGGCGTTGCACCCAACAAACTGCTGGCCAAGATGGCCAGCGAGTTCAACAAGCCCAAGGGCATTGCCGTCATTTACGCAGAAGACCTGCAAAGTCGTATCTGGCCGCTGCAGTGTCGCAAGATCAACGGCATCGGTCCCAAGGCCGATGAAAAGCTGCGCGCTCTGGGCGTTCAAACCATTGGCGATCTGGCGCAGCAGGAGCTCGACTGGCTGATCACCCACTTTGGCCAGAAAACCGGGGCCTGGATGCACAACGCAGCGCGCGGCCTTGACGAGCGAGCGGTGGTGCTGGAGAGTGAACCGGTCTCCATCAGCCGCGAAACCACCTTCGAGCGCGACCTGCACGCCGTGCGCGACAAAGCGGAACTGGGCGCCATCTTCACCCGCTTGTGCGAGCAGGTGGCCGATGATCTGCAGCGCAAAGGCTACGTCGGAAAAACCATTGGCATCAAGCTGCGCTACACCGACTTCCACAGCGTGACGCGCGACCAGACAATCGACCATTACACAGCTGACGCCAGGGCGATCCGGCAGACCGCCGGGCTCTGCCTGAAGCGCGTACCGCTGAAGCAGGCGATGCGCCTGTTAGGCGTGCGCGTGGGGTCGCTGCTGAAGGCGGACGAGGTGAACGCCGTTGAACAGGGTCGACCGGGCGTCGCATCACAAGACAGCACGGGGCAACTTTTTTGACCGCATGGCCTTACAGTACGGTCAGGAGAATCTCATCATGAACTGTTTTTCGCTCAGCACTGAAAACCATATTGCGCATCTGGTTCTGAACCAGGGCGCCACCTTCAACACCATGGGGCCGACCTTCTGGCGCGAGCTCGATGAGGTCCTGACCACGCTGCACAAGGAGGCCGATGCCCGTGTCCTTGTGATCAGCAGCACTGGCAAGCATTTCAGCGCCGGCATGGCCCTGGAGACTTTTGCCGGCGCCATCACCATGGACGACCAGACTCCACAGGGCCGCGCCGCCATGTTCGACCTGCTAATCGATATGCAGTCCACTTTCACCAAGCTCGAAACGCTGCGCATACCGGTGATTGCGGCCATCCAGGGCGGCTGCATTGGCGGCGCGGTGGACATGGTGACGGCTTGCTGCCTGCGCTATGCCACTGCGGACGCCTTCTTCTGCATTCAGGAGATCAACATCGGCATGGTGGCAGACGTTGGCACGCTGCAACGCCTGCCCAAGCTGATCCCGCTGGCTGTGGTGAAAGAACTGGCCTACACAGGGCGTCGTTTGAACGCGCAAAGAGCGCTGGCTTACGGTCTGGTCAACGAGGTGTTCGACACACCCGAAGCCATGCTCGCTGCCGCCATGCAGTGCGCCGCCGAGATTGCCAGCAAACCGCCGGTGGCGATCTGGGGCACCAAGCAGGCCGTGCATTACGCGCGGGATCACTCGGTGGATGAGTCTCTCAAGCAGATGGGCTGGCTGCAGGGCGCCATCTGGAGTAACAAGAACGTCATGGAAGCCGTCGTGGCACTCAAGAGCAAACGCAGCGCCGAGTTTGCGCCGCTGCAGGCCTTGCGGGGTTTTCGGGACCTCGCCTAAGCAAATTTAGTGATCCGTATCAAGAAAATGTTTCAGTTGGCCTCAAAACCAAGGGTTTTCCCGCAGATACTCGATGCATTATGAATTTTCCGCTGAACACCGAACTGATCGAAAACGTCACTTTTGACGAAATCACCCTGGGCCAAAGCGCCCGCCTGCTGCGCACGCTGACGCTGGCTGACATCCAGGCCTTTGCCGCCGTATCCGGCGACACGAATCCAGCACACCTGGACGCCAAGTACGCCAATGACACCCTGTTTCATGGTGTCATTGCGCACGGCATGTGGGGGGGTGCCCTGATTTCCGCCCTGCTCGGGACGCAGTTTCCCGGCCCCGGCACGATTTATCTCGATCAGGTGCTGCACTTCACCAAGCCCGTGCGCGTTGGAGACACGCTCACCGTGACTGCTACCGTGGTCAGCAAGGACGAAGCCAAGAAGAGCGTGGAACTCGACTGCCAGGTCCTCAATCAAAAGGGTGAGCGTGTACTGCACGGCACGGCACGGGTGCTGGCTCCGACTGAAAAAGTGCGTCTGGCGCACGTCAATGCACCGCAAATCCAGTTGTTTGACCCGGAGGCCCGCTTCAAGGAATTGCTCGCACTGGGCGCAGGTCTGGCACCGGTGCGCTGCGCCGTGGTGCATCCCTGCGACGCCGGCTCGCTCAGCGGCGCCATGGACTCGGCCCGCTACGGCTTGATTGAGCCTGTGCTGATCGGCCCGGAAAAGCGCATCCGCCATCTGGCCGAAGAAGCGGGACTTGATCTTCAGGGGGTCGAGATCATTTCGATGCCGCACAGTCATGCAGCAGCAGAAAAGGCAGCTGACCTGGCGGTGAAAGGCCTGGTCAGCGTCATCATGAAGGGCAGTCTGCATACCGATGAACTGGTCCATGCGGTGCTGACGCAGCGCAGTCTGCGCACCGGCAGGCGCATGTCGCACGTGTTTCGCTTTGACATTCCACTCTACAGCAAGCCACTGCTGATCACCGACGCCGCGCTCAACATCCACCCGACACTGGAAGAGAAGGTTGACATCATCCAGAACGCCATCGACTTTGCCCGCATCATGGGCGTCAAGGTCCCCAAGGTCGCCATCCTGTCGGCGGTGGAAACGGTCAATCCCAATATCCCTTCGACGCTGGATGCTGCTGCGCTGTGCAAGATGGCCGAGCGCGGTCAGATCAAGGGCGGCATACTCGACGGCCCACTGGCTTTTGACAACGCCATCTCGGCCCACGCAGCACAGATCAAGGGCATCAAATCCTCGGTCGCGGGTGACGTCGATATTCTGGCGGTGCCCGATCTGGAATCGGGCAATATGCTGGCCAAGCAACTTGAATACCTGGCTGGCGCCAGCGGCGCCGGTCTGGTGCTGGGAGCGCGGGTGCCGATTGCCCTGACCAGCCGGGCCGATGGCCCGATGAACCGCGTTGCCTCCGCGTTGTTGGCGCAATTGGCGGCGCACAGCGCACAGCGCGACCAGCCACGCCAGGTCTGGTAAGGAACTGGCATGGCCATCCTTGCCGTCAATGCCGGCTCTTCGACGCTGAAATTTTCGCTCTACCCGCTGCTTGGCGGTGCAGTTCAGAGCAGCCTGCTCAGTGGCAGCATCCAGGGCCTGGAGCCGGGCGGCTCACCGCTGCTGGACTGGAGCTTTGACGGCCAGCGGCACAGCCGTGCTTTGCCTGCCACGCAGGAAGACCATTTTGCGCAGGCCCTGCGCTGCCTGGGGGAGCTACTCGCCGCCAACGCAGCCCTGCCCGCATTAAAGGCGGTTGCACACCGCGTGGTGCATGGCGGCGAGCACTTCAGTGCCAGTGTGCTGGTCACCGACGAGATCCTGGCGCAGCTCGCGCGGCTCAACTCGCTGGCGCCACTGCACCAGCCGCAAAACCTGCAAGGCATCAGAGCATTTCAAAAGGCTTTTCCGGCGATACCGCAGGTCGCCTGTTTTGACACCGCTTTTCACGCCACACTGGACCCCGTCGATTACAGCTTTGCCCTGCCACCCTGGTTGGCCGAGCAAGGCGTGCGGCGCTATGGCTTTCATGGCCTGTCTTACCAGTACGTGATGGGTGTCCTGCAGCGGCGCAGTACGCTGGCCGCGGGTCGCGTGTTGATGGCGCATCTGGGCAACGGCGCCAGCCTGTGCGCTGCTGTCGATGGCCGCAGCTGCGCCACCACCATGGGCTTTTCTGCGCTGGACGGCCTGATGATGGGAACGCGTTGCGGCTCGCTCGATGCCGGCGTCGTGCTCTACCTGCTGCAACAGGGCTGGGACTTTGAGCGGCTGCAGACTCTGCTCTACAAACAAAGCGGCTTGCTCGGTGTTTCTGGCATCTCGGCCGACATGCGCACCCTGCGCGCTGATGGCAGTGCGTCGGCGCAGCGGGCCATTGACCAGTTCACACACCGCATCGTGCGCGAATCGGGTGCGCTGGTGGCCTGTATGGGCGGCCTTGATGTGCTGAGCTTCACTGGCGGCATTGGCGAGCACGACGCCGTGCTGCGTGCTCAGGTTTGCGAGCGTCTGGACTGGCTTGGCGTGCAACTCGATCCGGCACTCAACCGTCAGGCGACCGGGGACCAGGTGCTGGCCATCCACAGCACGACGAGTCGGGTCCAGGTCTGGTTGATCCCGACCGATGAAGGGCTGGTAGCTGCGCGCGAAGCGGCAGCGCTATTGCCGGGCCATGCGGGTGTTCTGCGGTAGCGCCTGCGCCGAGCTGGTACGAAACGGGTTGATGTCCAGACCGCCACGGCGCGTGTAGCGCGCATAGACCGCGAGCTTGAGGGGCCGGCAGCGCCTCCAGATGTCAATGAAGATGCGCTCCACGCACTGCTCGTGAAATTCGTTGTGGTTGCGAAAACTCACCAGGTACTGCAGCAATCCCTCCTGATCTATCGCAGCGCCGATGTAGCTGATCTGCACACTGCCCCAGTCAGGTTGCCCCGTGACCAGACAGTTGCTCTTGAGCAGGTTGCTGACCAGCACCTCGGTCACAGGCGCTTCATCGGGCAGCACCTTGAGCAACTCCGGCGCCGGCGTGAATCGCGTGCATTCCACATCCAGCCGGTCCAGACTCAGACCATCGAGCTCGTAAATCGGTTCCCGGTCAAACAGTTCGGGCGGCACGATCCTGAGGCCTATCGTGGCCGTTCGTCCGGCGCCGCGCCAGACCGCCTCACTGAGGTCGGCGCGCAGACGTTCCTTGACGGCATCGAGGTTGACAAAGCGGCTGTTGTTGAAGCTGTTGAGGTAGAGTTTGAGCGACTTGCTCTCGACGATGTTGGTGCTCTCGCAAGGCACCGTGAAGTGCGCCAGTGCCACCTGCGGTTTGCCGCGCAAATTGAGCCAGCTGAGTTCATAGGCCGTCCACATGTCGGCTCCCAGAAAGGGCGGCGCTCCCGCCAGCCCCAACTCGGCGCGCTTGCCGGCACGCGCTATCGGAAACAGCAGCGAGGCATCGTACTGGTCAACATAGGCTGAAGACTTGCCTAGTTGGGAGTCTTCTGCCCGGTTCACGATACGGGACCACCACGTCGAAAAACCAGGCGCTGGGGGCCAGAAGCGCCCGCGTCAAAGGCGTAGCCTTCATCGTCGAATCCCTGCAAGCGTTGCGGCGTCAAAGCCTTTTGCTGCGCTGCATGGCGTGCCATCAAACCTCGTGCGCGCTTGGCGTGCAAGGCAATCACTTTGTAACGGCCGGCGCGGTACTCTTCAAAAACACAGTCGACCACGCGCGCCTTGAGTGCCTTCAGGTCCAGCGCCTTGAAATATTCCTGCGAGGCCAGATTGAGCACAACGGGCGCAAGCTCGGAGCGCAGGCGCTGGTTCAGGTACTTCGAAATGTGCGAGGCCCAGAACTGGTAGAGATTCTTGCCTTCGGCATTTTCCAGCGCGGTACCCATTTCAAGCCGGTACGCTTGCATCCAGTCCAGCGGTCGCAAGACGCCGTACAGGCCACTCAGGATGCACAGATGCTCCTGCAGCCAGGCAAGTTCATCAGCGGCCAGGCTTCTGGCATCGAGCCCGCCATACACATTGCCATTGAAGGCCAGCACCGCCGGCCGGGAATTGCTGGCATTTGATCGGGGACGCCAGGCCGCGTAGCGGGCCACATTGAGCTGCGCCAGCTTGTCACTCAGGCCCATCAGGCTGGCAATCTGCTGCGGTGACTTCTGCCGCATGAGCGCAATCAGTTCGGCAGATTGCTTGACAAACAATGGCTGCGTGCGGGGCACTTCGGGCAGCGGACTTTGATAGTCCAGCGATTTGGCGGGGGAGAGAAGAATCAGCATGACGAATGATTATGACTCGGTTGATAAAATCAAAGGCATCATGAATGACGCAACCCAACAACCCGGCTTGAACAGCCTGTCCAAATCGTTCGAGCCCGCCGCCATCGAGGCCCACTGGGGTCCCGAGTGGGAGCGCCGAGGTTACGCACAGGCCGGCTTTCGCGGCAGCAAGACGCCCAAGGAAGGCGCGCCCGCATTTGCCATCCAGTTGCCACCACCCAATGTGACGGGCACGCTGCACATGGGGCATGCCTTCAATCAGACCATCATGGACTCTCTGACCCGTATGCATCGCATGCTGGGTGCCAATACGGCCTGGATTCCGGGTACCGACCATGCCGGCATCGCCACGCAAATCGTGGTGGAGCGCCAGTTGCAGGAGCAAAAAATCAGCCGCCACGACCTGGGCCGCAAGAACTTTGTCGCCAAGGTCTGGGAGTGGAAAGAGAAAAGCGGCAACACCATCACGACCCAGATGCGCCGCATGGGCGACAGCGTGGACTGGAGCCGCGAGTACTTCACGATGGACGACAAGCTGTCGAAGACCGTCACCGAGACCTTTGTCCAGCTCTATGAGCAGGGTCTGATCTACCGCGGCAAGCGCCTGGTCAACTGGGACCCGGTTCTGATGAGCGCCGTCAGCGACCTTGAAGTGGAAAGCGAAGAAGAAGACGGCTTTCTGTGGCACATCCGCTACCCGTTTGCCGATGGTCCGCAACTCGTCAACGGCGAAATGGCCGCGGGGCTGGTCGTGGCCACAACGCGCCCTGAAACCATGCTCGGTGACGTGGCCGCCATGGTGCATCCCGAGGATGAGCGCTACGTGCACCTGCTTGGCAAGCACGTCACCCTGCCCCTTTGCAATCGAACCATTCCCGTGATTGCCGACGATTATGTGGACAAGGCTTTTGGCACCGGCGTGGTGAAGGTCACGCCGGCACATGACCAGAACGATTACGCCGTCGGCCAGCGCCACAAGCTGCCCATCATTGGCGTGCTGACGCTGGACGCCAAGATCAACGATCGGGCGCCCGCTGCCTATCTGGGCCTGGACCGTTTTGTGGCACGCAAGAAGGTGGTGGCCGACCTCGAAGCCCTGGGCTTGCTGGTCGAAGTGAAGAAACACAAGCTGATGGTGCCGCGCTGCGGCCGCACCGGCCAGATCATCGAGCCGATGCTCACCGATCAATGGTTTGTAGCCATGACCAAGGTCAGCCCGTCGGACCCTACAGGCAAATCCATCGCGCAAAAAGCCATCGATGCCGTGCAGTCCGGCGCGGTGAAGTTTGTGCCGGAGAACTGGGTCAACACCTACAACCAGTGGATGAACAACATCCAGGACTGGTGCATCAGCCGCCAGCTCTGGTGGGGCCATCAGATTCCGGCCTGGTACGACGAAGACGGCAAGGTCTATGTGGCGCGCGACGAAGCTGAAGCCCAGACGCAAGCACCGGGCAAGAAACTCAGGCGTGATGAAGACGTGCTCGACACCTGGTACTCCTCGGCATTGGTCCCCTTCAGCACCATGGGTTGGCCAAATATCGCCCCCACGCTTGCGACTGCGTCTGCTGCGCTGCCCCCCGAGGGGGCCAATTTTCCTAGGGGCGGCCCGTCGGAAAATTCCCTGAGCGACTACAACCTTTATCTGCCGTCGAGCGTCCTGATCACCGGCTACGACATCATCTTTTTCTGGGTCGCCCGGATGATCATGATGACCACGCACTTCACCGGGCAGGTACCGTTCAGGCATGTCTACATCCACGGCCTGGTGCGCGATGCGCAGGGCCACAAGATGAGCAAGTCCGAGGGCAATGTGCTTGACCCGGTGGACCTGATTGATGGCATCGCGCTGCCCGAGTTGCTGGTGAAGCGTTGCGAAGGCTTGCGCAAGCCCGAGACCGCACCGCAGGTGCGCAAGAACACCGAGAAAGAGTTCCCCACCGGCATTCCGGCTTTTGGTGCCGACGCACTGCGCTTTACCTTTGCCTCACTGGCATCGCTCGGACGTAGCATCAACTTCGACGCCAAGCGCTGCGAGGGATACCGCAATTTCTGCAACAAGTTGTGGAACGCCAGCCGCTTTGTGCTGATGAACTGCGAAGGTCAGGACTGCGGCTTGCGCGAGCACACCCAGGAAGAGTGCGCGGTGGGCGGCAGCGCACACGGCTACCTTGAGTTCAGTGCGGCAGATCGCTGGATCGTCTCGCTGCTGCAGCGCGCCGAAGCCGATGTGGCCGCCGGCTTTACCGAGTACCGCCTGGACAATGTGGCGAACACGATTTACGACTTTGCCTGGAACGAGTTCTGCGACTGGTATCTGGAAATCGCCAAGGTGCAATTGCAGCGCGGCGATGCAGCGCAGCAGCGGGCTACCCGCCGCACCCTGATTCGCACGCTGGAAACCTTGCTGCGTCTGGCGCATCCGCTGATTCCCTTTGTGACGGAAGAACTGTGGCAAAAGGTGGCACCGGTGGCCGGGCGCGGCGGTGCATCGATTGCCATTGCCGCTTACCCCGTCAGCCAACCGGAACGGATCGACGAGGCCGCGATTGCACAGATTGGCAAGCTGAAGTCGCTGGTCGATGCCTGCCGCAATCTGCGCGGCGAGATGAGCGTTTCACCTGCCACCCGTCTGCCACTTTTCGTGATTGCCGGCCAGGCCAGCGAGGCGGCTTTTCTGCAGCAATCTGCGCCGCTGCTGCAGGCACTGGCCAAGCTCAGTGAGGTGCGTGTTTTTGAAGACGACGCCTCCTGGTCTGCCGCAGCGCAAGCGGCACCGGTTGCTGTGGTGGGCGGTGCGCGCATCTGCCTGCACATGGAAATCGATGTGGCTGCCGAGAAGATCCGCTTGGGCAAGGAAGCCGCGCGTCTGCAAGGCGAAATTGCCAAGGCGCTGGCCAAGTTGGGTAATGAAGCGTTTGTTGCCAAAGCGCCGCCGGCGGTGATTGCCCAGGAGCGCAAGCGCGTGGCCGACTTTGAGGCGACGCTGGCCAAGCTCAGCGATCAGTTAACGCGACTCGGTTGAAGCGCTGCCTAGCGGCGGCGCATGAGGTGGTAAAACTCCAGACCAATGGTCTGCTGCTCCAGCAATTCGTTGCCGGTCTGCTTGGCAAAGGCCTGGAAATCACGCACGGATCCGGGGTCGGTCGCCATGACGCGCAGTGTCTGGCCGCTTTGCATATCGGTGAGTGCCTTTTTCGCCTTCAGGATGGGTAGCGGGCAGTTCAGGCCACGGGCGTCGAGTTCTCGGTCAATTTGCATCAAATTTCCTTGGAATAGGCTGAATTCTAAAGACCCCGGATCAGCTCCGTTTCGGGAAGTCCACAAACTGCGGTTCATGGCCGCGTGAACGCAGCCATTGTGCCAAGGCCTGACCGGTGCCAGCGCGCCAGCATTTCACATCTTCCAGCGCAAACAGCCGGTAATCGACCAACTCCGGTGACAGCTTCACCTCGCCATCGCAAACTGCGTGGTAAGCGATGATGATCTGGTTCATGCGCTGAAAGTCATAAACACCAATCAGATTCAACTCATCTGTGGTCAGGGCAGTTTCTTCCAGGATTTCACGCGCCATGCCATCCTGTGGCGTCTCCCCGGCTTCCATGAAACCGGTGATCAGGGCAAACATCTTGCCCGGCCAGGCGGCATTTTGTGCCAGCAAAACCTTGCCCTGGTACTCGATGATGGCGGCAAGCACGGGGGTCGGGTTGTTCCAGTGGGTATAGCCGCAGGCAACACAGCGCAGGCGCTCTTTGGCGCCACCGTCTTCGGCCAGCGTCACCAACTCCAGCGGCGTGGCGCATTGCGGGCAAAAGCGAAATCCGCCGCTCATGCCGGAAAGACGCCAGTGGAGAGATAACGGTCGCCGCGGTCGCAGACGACAAACACAATCGTCGCATTGCTTTCGCGTCGGGCGATCTCCTGTGCTACCCAGCAGGCGCCGGCAGCGGAGATGCCGGCAAAAATGCCTTCCTCACGGGTCAGACGTCGGCACATGTCTTCGGCCGTCTCCTGGCTCACATACATCAGTTCATCGACGTGACTCGGGTCGTAGATCTTGGGCAGGTATTCCTGCGGCCACTTGCGTATGCCGGGAATGCGCGAACCCTCCATCGGCTGCACGCCGATGACACGCACGGCAGGGTTCTTTTGCTTGAGGAACTGCGAGACGCCGGTGATGGTGCCGGTGGTGCCCATGGCGCTGACAAAGTGCGTGACGTGCCCTTTGGTGTCGGCCCAGATCTCGGGGCCGGTGGTCTCGAAATGGATGCGCGGATTGTCGGCATTGGCAAACTGGTCGAGCACAAAGCCCTTGCCATCGCGGCGCATCTGCTCGGCCAGGTCGCGTGCGTACTCGATGCCGCCGCTCTTGGGGGTCAGGATCAGTTCCGCACCAAAGGCCTTCATGGTCTGCGCGCGCTCGATCGACAGGTCTTCGGGCATGATCAGAATCATGCGGTAACCCTTGATGGCCGCCGCCATGGCCAGTGCAATGCCGGTGTTGCCCGAGGTGGCTTCAATCAGGGTGTCGCCGGGCTTGATGTCGCCGCGCTCCTGGGCCCGGCGGATCATGGACAAAGCGGGCCTATCTTTCACCGAACCAGCCGGGTTGTTACCCTCGAGTTTGCCCAGGATCACATTGCCGCGCGTGGCATTGTCGTCCGCTCCAATGCGCTGCAATCTGACGAGGGGAGTTTTTCCGATGGAATCTTCAATCGTTGGGTATTTCATACCCCACACTGTGCCATAATTCGCGCCTTACCCCGCTGCCCGGGTGGCGAAATTGGTAGACGCGCCAGACTCAAAATCTGGTTTCGAAAGAAGTGCCGGTTCGAGTCCGGCTCCGGGCACCACTGACACGGTGGCTTGCAGTTCGTCCCACGGTGCGCTCAATTGCCAGTTTCTCGATGCTCACGAACTTCTAGCGTGCTTCAACGGCGCCGACGTGATAATTCAACGATTGCGTTTGTACCCCAGTTCGCGCTGGCTCCGCATTGCCAAAACGAAGACCGTATCAATCGACGCTGCGTATCGGTACAAGGCAATATAGCCGCGGGAAGCACTCCCAATGACCAACTCTCGCTTGCCACCTTTGACGGGGCGCCCGATCAACGGGCTGGTCGCCAGAATTTGCACCGCCTGCAAAATTTCTTCAATGCGGTCAGGCGCAGAGCCGACATCGAATTGCGCGATGTAGTCAAAAAAACGGTCGAAGTCGTCGAATACCTCAGGAGCTAGTTCAATGCGCGTTGACATTGCAACTGTCAAGGCTTGAAGCTACGGGCCACCGGCTTTCTCGGATTTGCACCTTGCGATCTGGCCGAGAGGTAAACCCTGGTTTCGTCCCACGACACCGTCTTGCCGGAGGCAAGCAGAGCTTTCCAACGTTGTTCGGCAACTTCATCGAATTCGCCGTCTTGTTCAAGCTGCTCAACGGTTTGCGATATGGCGTCAAGAATGAAGGCGTGCGCTGTTTTACCAGTGCGCTCTGCCGCAGCGGCAATGCGTGATTTCAGCGTGTCCTCAATCCGGATGGTGGTGGTGGTCATGCCTGACTTTCCAAGTTTCACCTACTGTAGCATTATTGTGCTACATGCGCAAACATGCTCACAGGCCCAGCAGCACCCGCGCCTCCGCCGGACTCGCCACCGCACGGCCGGCCCTGCGCGCGCAATCGGCCAAGGCGGCGATCAGGACACCGTTGCCGCTGGCTTTCTGACCATCTGGCAAATAGAAGGTGTCTTCCAGACCGGTGCGCAGCATGCCACCGAGCTCAGCCGTCTTCTGATGCACCGGCCAGATCTCACTGCGACCAATCAATGTGGCTTGCCAGACGCTGTCGGCGGCCATCCAGCGCGGAATCAAGGCCAGAAGATCGGCGTCGCAGGGCATGCCGGAGGCCACACCCATCACCAGGTTGTATTCGGCGCGCCCCATGCCAGCCTTGAGCATGCCGTTCTTCAGGAACATGCCAACCGAGCGCACGATGCCGACATCAAAACACTCAAACTCCGGGTGCACATTGCACTCCTGCATCACGTCGAGAAACTGCTGCACCTTGGCCACGGGGTTGTCGAACACCATGGGTGGCCAGGCCCACTGGCCGTCGTCCTTGATCTTGAGGTAGTTCAGGCTACCAGCATTGCAAGCGGCAATTTCAGGCTTGACACGGCGGATACAGGCCAGTGGTCCCGAGATGTCCTTGCCGACGACCCCTGTCGTCAGGTTGATGATGACACCGGGACAGGCCGCGCGAATGGCGTTGACAATCGTTTCAGCCACGTCCGGGTCCCAGCTCGGCATGTGGCCCAGGCCCTCCTCCTGCATGCGCAGGTGCACGTGCATGATGGAAGCACCGGCGTTGAAGGCGTCACGCGCAGCCTGAGCCATCTGAGCCGGTGTGACGGGTACCGGGTGCTGCTTGGGGTTGGTCAGAACGCCGGTCAGGGCGCAGGTGAGAATGGCTTTGTCCATCATGTTTCCTTTTTCTCTTCGGGCTCAATTTCGACCAGCAGGGCGCCCGACTCCACCTGGTCGCCGACGGTGGCGTGTACGGCCACGACCGTGCCTGCCACCTGTGCCGTCAGCCACATTTCCATTTTCATGGCTTCGACACAAAGCAATTGCTGCGCCTCGGCGACCGTGTCTCCCACTGCAACCTTGATCTGTGTGACCTTGCCAGCCACCGGCGAGCGCGCCTGCCTTGCATCGGCGACCTGGTCCTTGCCGGGGAAGGCTGAGACTTCGCCGAACACAAACGAGCTGCCATCGAGCGCCAGGTGCAAATCGCTCTGCTGCAGCACCGCCAAGGCGCGGCGTATCACGCCATCGATCTCGAAGCGCAGCGCACCGTCCTTGAAGTCAATGATCCTGATCTCGCGCTGCTGGCTGGCCAGGCTGACCTTGACGTAGCCCAGGCGATCAGGCTGCACCCGCAGCGTCTGCGCAACACCCTCGCATTGCAGCGGAATGTCAAAAGCGGCAACACTGTCAGCGCGCCAGCTGGTGCCGTTCTGCAAGGCAAATACGGCGGCTGCAAGACACCAGGTCGGCTCGTCGGGTTGCGGACGTTGCAGCAGCGTCTCGCCACTGTCCTGCCATTGATCGATCGAGGCAGTGGTCATGGTCGCCCCGCGAAACGAGGGATGATTCACCAGATCAGCCAGGAAACGGCCGTTATTGCGCAGCCCCAGCAAAGGCGTGTTGCGCAGCGCCGCTCGCAGTCGCCGCATCGCGTCATCCCGGTCTCGCCCATGCACGATGACCTTGGCCACCATCGGGTCGTAGAAAGGCGAGATTTCGCTACCCTCTTCGATGCCATCGTCGATGCGCGCACCATCAAGCCGCGCCTGCTCCGGGCGCCACCAGCGCACGGTGCCAGTCTGCGGCGCAAAGCCGGCATAGGGGTCCTCGACGTACAAGCGGGCCTCGATGGCGTGGCCGGTCAGGGTGACCTCGCTCTGGGCCACCGGCAGTGGCTGCCCTGCTGCCACAAGCAACTGCCACTCCACCAGATCGAAACCGGTCACCAGTTCTGTCACCGGATGCTCAACCTGGAGCCGGGTGTTCATTTCCAGAAAGTAGTGTTTCAGGGCGCCGTCCACCATGAACTCCACTGTGCCAGCACCGCGGTAGCCCACCGCCAGTGCGGCCGCCACGGCGTCTTTGCCCATGGCTTCGCGCATCGCGGCACTCACTACGGGTGAAGGCGCTTCCTCAATCACCTTCTGCCGTCTGCGCTGGGCTGTGCAATCGCGCTCGCCCAGGTAGACCGCATTGCCATGCGCATCGGCAAAGATCTGGATCTCGATGTGGCGGCCGTCCTCGATCAGGCGCTCCAGCATCAGCGTGCCGTCGCCGAAAGCGTTTTGCGCCTCGCGCCTGGCACCGAGCAGCGCCTGCGCGATCTCGTCGCCGCTGCGCACCAGGCGCATACCGCGCCCACCGCCACCCGCCACCGCCTTGACCAGCAGCGGAAAGCCCAGCTTCAAGGCCTCCTGCGTCAAACGTGCATCGTCCTGATCCTCGCCCAGATAACCCGGCGCGCAAGGTACACCGGCAGCCATCATGCGTCGCTTGGCGAGCGCCTTGTTGCCCATCGCCAGCATGGCCGAGGGCGGCGGACCGATGAAGACCAGAGCGGCATCCAGACAGGCCTGAGCAAAGCCGGGGTTCTCGCTCAGGAAACCGTAACCCGGGTGCACTGCGTCAGCGCCGGTCTTGCGTGCTGCCTCCAGCAACGCTGCAACGTTCAAATAGGAGTCCGCCGCAGCCGAGCCACCAATGTGCACCGCCTCGTCCGCCAGGCACACATGCGCTGCCACGCGGTCGGCGTCGCTGAAAACGGCCACCGTGCGAAAACCCAGCGTACGCGCCGTGCGTATCACCCGCAAGGCGATCTCGCCCCGGTTGGCAATCAGTATTTTGGAAAAGGTCATGACACTACAGCCCAGTTCGGTTTGCGCTTTTGAATAAAGGCCGTCGTTCCCTCGACGCCCTCGGCGCCCTGCGCAGCGCGGGAAAAGACGATGGCGGCTGGCTGCAACAGCTCAGCCGTCGCTGTCAGGCGCGCCTTCGCCATCAAGGCTTTGGTGGCTGCCAGTGCACCAGGGGCGCAAGCCAGAATGTCGGCCAGCACCGCATCCAATGCCGCGTCGATTTGATCCGCCGCGTGGACCGCGTGCACCAGACCAATAGCCAGTGCCTGCGTGGATGTGACGCGCCCGCCAGTCACGGCGAGGCGCTTGGCTTGCGAATAGCCCAAGCGTTCCACCAGAAAGGGGGCAATCTGCGCCGGCACCATGCCCAAACCAGTTTCGGGCAGCCGAAACAATGCTGATTCGCCCGCTAGCGCCACATCCGCCACACAGGCCAGACCGAAGCCGCCACCCATTACGCTGCCCTCCAGCACCGCCACCAGCGCCAGGGGTGTGCTGGCAAAGGCCAGACAGAGTTCGCCAAACTGCAGATTGGCCTGCGCCACGGCATCGAGTGTTGGCTCGTCGGCAGCGGCTTGCGGCTGGCTCTGCATGGACTGCATGCGCGCTGCGGCCATGTCTTTCAAGTCAGCGCCGGCACAAAAGTTGCCGCCAGCACCACGCAGCACGATGACCCGAACCTGCCCCTCGTCTTCTGCGGTGCGCAGTGCGGCGCGCAACTCGGTCACCATGCGCAGCGACATCGCGTTGCGCAATTCGGGCCGGTTCAGCGTGACATGCAGAACCGAGCCGCGACGTTGCAGCGCCAGGGTCATGCCGAAGCCTTGCCGGGCAGCGTGCCCTCCAACTTGCAGATGATGCCCAGCATGATTTCGTCGGCGCCGCCACCGATGGAGATCAGTCGGCTATCGCGGTAGGCCTGGGAAATAGGGTTGTCGGCCGTGAAGCCCATGCCGCCCCAATACTGCAGGCAACTGTCGGCCACTTCGCGGCTCAGGCGACCGGCCTTGAGTTTGGCCATCGAGGCCAGCTTGGTGACGTCCTTGCCCGAAATGTAGGACTCGACCGCGCGGTAGGTCAAAGCGCGCAGCGCCTCGACCTCGGTGCGCAATTCAGCGAGGCGGAAATGCACCACCTGGTTGTCCAGAATCGGCCGGCCAAAGGTATGGCGCTGACGCGTGTAGTCAATCGTCTGGTCAATCAGACGGTCCAGCGAGCGCAGGGTGCCAGCCGCACCGTAAAGCCGCTCTTCCTGGAACTGCAGCATCTGGAACATGAAGCCCATGCCCTCCTGCCCGATCAGGTTGCGCCGGGGTACCCGCACGTTGTCAAAGAACAGTTGTGCGGTATCGGAAGAGTGCATGCCGATTTTCTCGATCTTCTGGCGCGTCACACCCGGGCTGTCCATGCGCACCATGATCAGCGATTTGTTTTTGTGCACAGGGCCTTCCGAGGTATTGGCGAGCAGGCAGCACCAGTCAGCCTGCATTCCATTGGTGATCCACATCTTGGAGCCGTTGATGATGTAGTCGTCGCCGTCCTTGCGCGCCGTCGTCTTCAGCGCCGCCACGTCGGAGCCGCCGCCCACTTCGCTGACGCCGATGCAGCCCACCATGTCGCCGGCGATGCTGGGTGCCAGGAATTCCTCACGCAGCGCGTCGGAGCCGAAGCGTGCCAGCGCTGGCGTGCACATGTCGGTCTGCACGCCGATGGCCATGGGCACGCCGCCGGCATTGCATTCACCCAAAGCTTCGGCAAAGACCATGGAATAACTGAAGTCCAGCCCCATGCCACCGTACTCGACCGGGTACTTGATACCGAGCAGGCCCAGGTCGCCCATCTTCTTGAACAGGGCATGGGCCGGAAACTGTCCGGCGGCTTCCCACGCGGGCAGATGCGGGTTGATCTCTTTGGCGACAAACTTGCGGACGGTGTCGGCAATCTGTTCGTGTTCAGGGGT
Organism: Comamonadaceae bacterium; assembly: GCA_037139995.1. GTDB lineage: Bacteria > Pseudomonadota > Gammaproteobacteria > Burkholderiales > Burkholderiaceae_C > Rhodoferax. The sequence continues at coordinate 21,644 of JBAXFI010000008.1, forward strand.
GAATTTCATAACAGCCTTTCATTTGAATTTCAAATTGCATACAACAAATCCGTGATCCGCTGCCGTCATTGCGCTCCACTGCTGTCATTGCGCCCCACTGCTGTCATTGCGGACTTGATCCGCAATCCAGGTTCCGCGCTGCACTGGATGCCGGATCGGAGCTTGCCCCGGGCTCGATCCGGGGTCCGGCATGACAACCGTGAGATAGCTACGAATCGCATTGCGCTACATCCGTGCGACACCGAAGGTGTTGGCGTGCAACTGGCGGCGCTGCGCCTCCTCGGCCATGGCCAGGCACAAACCCAGCAGGCGGCGCGTATCGCGCGGATCAATGATGCCGTCGTCCCACAAGCGCGCCGTGCCAAACAGGGCGGCCGACTCCTTGTCAAGGCGCAGTCGCAAGCCATCTGACATGGCCTTGAGCGCGTCCTCGTTGGCGGCCATGCCCGTGCGCTCGATCTTGGCGCGGTTAATGATGTCCATCACCTTGGCCGCCTGGGCACCGCCCATCACCGCCGTGCGCGCCGTCGGCCAGGAGAAAATGAAGCGCGGATCAAAACCGCGACCGCACATGCCATAGTTGCCAGCGCCAAACGAGCCGCCCAGTACCACCGTGAACTTCGGTACACGCGCATTGGCCACCGCCTGAATCATCTTGGATCCGTGCTTGATGGCGCCACTGCGCTCGGCCACCGAACCGACCATGTAGCCGGTGGTGTTCTGCAAGAAGATCAAGGGCGTGCCGCTCTGGTCGCACAGTTGGATGAACTGCCCTGCCTTGGTGGAGCCCGCCGGCTGAATCGGTCCATTGTTGCCCAGGATACCAACCAGATGTCCCTGCAGCCTGGCGTGACCGCACATCATGTCGCTCGCGTACTCAGCCTTGAATTCCAGAAAATCAGAGCCATCCACCAGACGGGCTATCACTTCTCGCACGTCGTAGGGTTCGCGCTCGTCGACCGGCACCAGCCCCAGCAGTTCCTGCTCGTCGAACAGGGGTTCGACAAATTTCTGCGCCGCCTGCAATTGATCCCACTTCAGCTTGTCGAGCACCTCACGTGCCATGCCGATCGCGTGCGCATCATCCTCGCACAGGTACTCGCCCAGGCCCGTGACGCGTGCATGGGTCTCGGCGCCGCCAATTTCGTCCTCGGTGCAATCCTCGCCAATGGCAGCTTTGACCAGCGGCGGGCCAGCCAGAAAAATATTGGAGCGGCCCCGCACCAGAATCACGTAGTCCGACAGGCCCGGCAGGTAGGCGCCACCCGCAGTCGATGAACCGTGCACCACGGCAATCTGTGGCAGTCCGGCGGCCGACATGCGCGCCTGGTTGGCAAAGCTGCGCCCGCCTTCGACAAAAATTTCGCTCTGGTACATCAGGTTGGCGCCGCCGCTCTCCACCAGGTAAATCACCGGCAGCTTGTTCTCCTGCGCGATCTCCTGCGCGCGCAGGGCTTTGCGCAAACCCATGGGCGCCACTGTGCCACCCTTGACGGCGCTGTCGCTGGCAGAAATCAGGCAGCGCTTGCCGGCCACCACGCCAATGCCAACGATGGAGCCGCCGCCCAGAACCGATTTCTTGCCGTCGTCGTCGTGCATATTGAGCCCGGCCAGACGGCTGAGTTCCAGAAATGGCGAACCGCGATCGAGCAAACGCGCCACCCGCTCACGCGGTAGCAACTGCCCGCGTGCCTCGAACTTGGCCCGTTTCGAGTCGGATTCCGCAATCACCATTTGCTCAAGTCGCTGAACTTCTGCCAGCAACTCGAGCATGCGCCGCGCGTTCAGCCCAAACGCATCGGACTTGACATTGATCTTGGAGCGAATGACTGGCATGGAAGGGAACCCTCTTGGTTGCACCGCATTAGACATGATGCTTCCGTTAACGTCAACTTCATTTCGTATAGGTATTTCCCCTATACTTTGCGGCAAGCAAGCCTGCTAGCATCCAGCCGCAGTCAAGCGCTTGCACCTGACTCTCAGACCGCCACTTTTAACCAGGAATACCTATGGACATTCAAGCCTGCACGGAAGCCATTCGCACCAAAGTCGGGGCCGACAGTGGCCTTGCCGCCACCCTCAAATTTGACTGTGGCAGCGACGGCTGCATCTACATCGACGGGAAATCAACGCCCAACTCGGTCAGCAACAGCACCGACGACGCTGACTGCACAGTCGGCATCACGCTGGAAAACCTCAACGCCATGCTCAAGGGCGACCTGGAGCCCGCCACCGGCTTCATGATGGGCAAACTCAAGGTCACGGGTGACATGAGTGTGGCCATGCGTCTGCAGCGCGTGGTCTAGACTTCAAGCTCGAAAGCCAGCGCGTGGCCTCAGCAACTTCAGCGCTCAAGCGGGTAGCAAGCAGCGCCGCCGCAGGCGCCAGTGACGCGCAGGCCGTGGTGGACGCGCACCGCGACGAGGGCAACTCGGAACTGTTTGGCATCACCGAACTGTGCAAGGAGTTTGGCATTTCCCTGCGCGCCTTGCGCTTTTATGAAGACAAGGGGCTGGTGGCGCCGCGTCGCGTCAACGGCGCGCGCGTCTACACGCGGCGCGACCGCGCCCGGCTGGCGCTGATTCTTCGCGCCAAGGACATAGGCTCGCCCCTGTCAGAGATCAAGCGCTACCTGGATCTGTATGGCGACCACGGCGAAGGCCGCACCGAACAATTGAGTTACGTGATTCAGCGAACCGACACCGCCATCAAAGAGTTGGAACAGAAGCGTTCACAAATCGACGCCACGTTGGCTGAACTGCGCGTCATCAACGCGAGTTGCCGGCGCCATCTGGCAACACGTCGGCGCAGCGAAAAATAGACGGATCAAGCCAAAAGTCCCGGGCCAGGACAGCCCTTGCCTTTGCACCGTACAATTATTTCCCGATGAAGAAATTATTGGAAACCACCCCCAAGAAAGCAGGCGCCCTGGCAGAGCCGCCTGAAGTTCACCCCTACGCGGCAAACGATCCTATTCCCTTACCCGAGGTAAGTGAGTCTGACTCCGACACCGACTGGGCGCTGTGGGAGAAGTCGATTGCGTCAAACAACAAGAACGCTGATGCGGCCTTTGCCAACACAGTACCCGACGAACTGGCTACCCAGCCCGCTCCCCTGCGCCCCAAGTCATAAGACCGGGCTATGTCAGACCTGCGCCGGAAGGAACAGGGACTGCAAATCGTTCAGGAAGTCATAGCCGCGCACACTGGGCCTGACCCTCGTCAGATCCCGTTCCAGCCAGCCTTTTTCCTGCGCCAACTGCAACTCCTTTTCTATGGCGGTCATGGGCAGACCGGTGCGCTCGGCGAAAAGTTGCAAGGCAAAGCCGTCCTTCAGTCGCAGTGCATTGAGCATGAATTCAAACGGTAAATCAGAACGGCTGACCTGCGTTTCCTGTGCAACAAACGCGCCGGCCAGGGCTTTTTCCAGGTACAGGGCGGGTTCCCGAAAGCGTACCTGGCGCACCACCCTGTGCGCAAAGCTGAGCTTGCTATGCGCGCCAGCCCCCAGACCGAGGTAGTCACCGAATTTCCAGTAATTGAGGTTGTGCCGGCACGCGTGGCCCGGCCTGGCATAAGCTGACACCTCATAGCGCTGCAAACCGGCTTGCCCTGTCATCTCTGTGATCAGGTCCAGCATCTCGTAGGCCGTGTCGTCCTCGGGTAGTTGCGGCGGGAATTTGGCAAAGTAGGTGCTGGGTTCGATGCTCAGGTGGTAGATCGAAATATGCGGCGGTGCCAGCGTCAACGCGAGTGCCATGTCCTTTTTCAGCGCCACCAGATCCTGATCAGGCAGCGCGTACATGATGTCCAGGTTGAAGGTATCGAAGGCCAGCGCCGCTTCCTCGACGGCCGCGATCGCCTGCGCGCGGTCGTGCACCCGGCCCAGCGTTTTCAGAGAGTCGTCGCTAAAACTCTGCACACCGATCGACAGTCGGGTCACACCAGCGGCTCGGAAGGCCCTGAAACGGTCCTTCTCAAACGTGCCAGGATTGGCCTCGAGCGTGATTTCGCAGTCTGCTTCCAGGCGCACGCGTGCCCGGAGCGCCCCGAGCAATTGATCAATGGCGGTGGGCGAAAAAAGGCTCGGCGTGCCACCACCCAGAAAAATGCTGTGCACGGTACGCCCCCAGACCAGTGGCAATGCTGCTTCCAGGTCGGCCAGCAGGGCCGCAATATAGGCCTGCTCAGGCAGTCCTGCTGTTGGCACCGCATGCGAATTGAAATCGCAATAGGGACACTTCTTCAGGCACCAGGGCAGATGGATGTACAGGGCCAGTGGCGGCAGCGCCGCCAGCTGCAGGGTTCCGGGCCGCAGGTAGTGCAGCAAATGGGGGTCAGGTTCCAACTTCGTTCAACCAGCGTTCGCGCATCAGTTGCACCATGGCCCGCGCTGAGCGTCCGCGGTGGCTGTTGGCGTTCTTCACTTCCACCGGCAGTTGGGCAAAAGTCAGTCCGAACTGCGGGATGTACATCACCGGATCAAAGCCGAATCCATGGCTGCCCAGCGGCTCCCGGCTGATCTCGCCGCTGACCCGGCCCACCGCGATCAGCGGCTCGGGATCCTGTGCCGAGCGCACAGCCACCAACGTACTGACCATCGCAGCACGGCGATTGGTTTGCTCGCGCATCTGCTCAAGCAGGGCGCGCACATTGTTGTCATCGCCCTTCGCATAGCCGAACTGCGTCGCGTAGTACGCCGTATCCACGCCGGGTAGCCCGCCAAAGGCGTCAACACACAAACCCGCGTCGTCGGCCAGGGCGGGCAGCCCGCTGTGCGTCGCCGCATGACGCGCCTTGGCCAGCGCATTCTCGACAAAGGTGTGGAAGGGCTCGGCGGCCTCGCTGATGCCGAGTTCACCCTGCGCGATCAACTCCATTCCAAGCGGTGCCAGCATGGCGCGCAGTTCTGCCAGCTTGCCCTGGTTATTGGAGGCCAGGACAATTTTCATGTACTCACGGACTGCTTTTGCAACGCAATCAGCTCGCCAATGCCTTTGGCGGCCAACTCAAGCAAAGCGTCCAACTGCTGGCGCGAGAACGCTGCGCCCTCGGCTGTTCCCTGTACTTCGACAAAATGCCCGGAGCCGGTCATCACCACGTTCATGTCGGTATCGCAAGCCGAGTCTTCGGTGTATTCCAGATCCAGCAGAGCTGTGCCCTGGACCATACCGACCGAAATCGCTGCTACCTGGTCGCGGATCGGAGACACACTGAGTTTTCCCTGTGCCATCAGCTTACTCACTGCATCCTGCGCGGCAACAAATGCACCGGTGATGGCCGCAGTACGGGTACCACCGTCGGCCTGCAACACATCGCAATCCAGGTGAATCGTGCGCTCACCGAGCAGGCGAAGATCAAACACGCAGCGCATCGAGCGGCCAATCAGACGCTGGATTTCCTGGGTACGTCCGCTCTGCTTGCCACGCGCGGCCTCGCGCTCGCTGCGCGTGTGGGTGGAACGGGGCAGCATGCCGTACTCGGCCGTGACCCAGCCCTCGCCGCTGCCCTTCTTGTGACCCGGTACTTTTTCTTCCACCGACGCCGTGCATAGCACTTTGGTGGCGCCAAACTCTATCAGGACCGAGCCTTCGGCGTGAATCGTGTAGCCACGTGTAATGCGCACCGCTCGCAGCTGGTCTGCGCCACGGCCCAGGCTTCTTGCAAATTCATTCATGGTGCTTTTCCTCAAGCTTAGCGGCCCGCAGAGCGGCGAATGGTCGCATTGATTTCCGCGATGGAGCGGTCGATTGCCGCATCGTCTAGTTCGTCGTGCACGGGCTGACTCCACCCGCCCTGCACCGTGGAGGCGAAGACGGCGTCACCCATGGTGTCGGTGGTAATGCTTGTCCGGGTAAGGAGGAAATTGTCCGGCGTTTCCCATTCCAGCCCCAGTGCCGTGACATTGTCGCTACTGCCGCCGGCCCGGCACAACGCACTTTCAACCAGATCCGGCACTGCCTGGCTGACCGGCTTCTGGCTCAAATGGTAGGTGATGTCGATATCGCTGAGTCCCGACCAAAGGCCGTCGGAGCAGAGCAGCAACCGGTCACCCTGCTGCAGCGCTACCGGGCCACTGACTTCAAACATGGGCCGTGAGGGCGAGCCCAGGCAGGTAAACAACAGATGGCGATTGTTGCGCTCTGGTAAATTCAGCTTGCCAGCACCAAGGTGACGATGCTCGGCAAATGAATGATCCCGGGTGCGCATCAGCAATTCACCTTGGCGCACCAGATACAACCTGGAGTCCCCACAATGAATCCAGGTCACCATGCCATCCTGTATAACAGCCGCAACGACGGTGGTGCGGGGCGCATCGAGCATGTTTCTTTCGATCGCGTAGCGCAGGATCTGGCGGTGCGCCGCGGTCACCGCCGAGGTCAGGAACAGGGCCACATCTGCCAGCACCGGCGTTGCCTCTTTTTGAAACATCGCGGCCATCACCTGCAAGGCCAATTGCGCCGCCACTTCACCCTGAGGGTGTCCACCCATGCCATCGGTCAGAAAGAAGATTCCTGCGCCGCGCGTATAGCAGTAGCCCATCCGATCTTCGTTGATTTCCCGAGCTCCTTTGCGGCTGACCTGGAAGACGGAAAACTTCATTTATCTCTTCCGCTCACCACCGTCGCCTTCTGGCCGTTCTTCTTGTTGTCAGTCACCATGGTGTCAAACTGAAGACGAACTTTTTCAACGGCGGTGAGTTTGGTGTAACGCCGTTCACCTTCGCGGCTCAGTTCCTTTTGCAAGGCAAACACCGACTGTGGCCTTGACAGGGGGTCCAGCGACATGCACCACTCCACCACCTCGATCAGGTTGTCGGAATAGACACCCTTTAAGCGCCTCAGTGCAATCGTGATGCGGTCTTTTTCCAGCCTCTGCGGCGCCTCATTGGGCGGGTAGCCCTGCATGCAGGCGTAAATGCAGGCACCAATGGCATAGATGTCAGTCCAGGGCCCCATCGCAGCGTCCCGCCGGTACATCTCTGGCGCCGCAAATCCCGGCGTATACATCGGACGAATGAAATTACCTTCTTTGCTCAGCACTTCACGTGCGGCACCAAAGTCAATCAGCACCGATTTGTTGTCATCTGTTATGAATATGTTGGCCGGTTTGATGTCCAGGTGCAGCATTTTGTGCTGGTGAACAATTCTCAAACCACGCAGAATTTCGTCAAACAGGGAACGGATCGTGGACTCACGGAATACCTTGGCCTGTTTCAGATCGCGCGCCGTGACAATGAAATCCTGCAGGGAAGCTCCCTCCAGGTAATTCATCACCATGTAAACGGTTTCGTTCTCCCGGAAGAAATTCATCACACTGACCACCGAAGGGTGGGAAATCTGCGCCAGCGAGCGCCCTTCTTCAAAGAAACTCTTCAAGCCGAGCCGGTACAAGGACAACTTCTCCGGTGGCACCTCGGGCGCCAGCGCACCCGGAACCCGTGTCGTCAAGGAAGCGGGCAGGTACTCCTTGATGGCGACCTGCTGACCTGCGGAGTCGACCGCCAGATAGACCACGCCAAACCCACCAGCGGCTACTTTACGCAATACGCGGTAGCCACCAATCATGGTGTCGGGCGGTAAGGGTGCCGGTTTGACCTTGGCCATAATTTTTGAACGAACAAGCTCCGGCTCTACACGAATCGGGTTATTCTCAAGTCAATCCCATTGAACAGAAAGTTGAGATGCCAGTTTACAGCATGACCGGTTACGCCAGTGCCCAGCACAACGCAGGCCACGCCAGTACCGAAGCCGAATCCAGAGCGGCAGCTTCGAGTCACCTCGGCCTGGAGATCAGGTCGGTCAACAGCCGCTTTCTGGACCTGTCGTTCCGTCTACCTGAGGAATTGCGCCCGCATGAACCTGCACTGCGTGAGATCATTGCCGCTCGCATCAAACGAGGCAAGATCGAGGTCCGCGTCCTGATCGAGAGTGGCGCCAGCACAGCCGTGCCGGATCCCCATCCGCGGCTGTTGCAGCGCCTGGGTTCGGTGCAGGACAGCGTCAGGGCCTGGTTGCCCGATGCCAGACCGCTGAGTGTGGCCGACGTGATCCGCCTTGGCATCAGTGAGCAGGCGTCGGCTCGGGACTGGAGCAAGGAAGTATTGCCACTGGCCGAGCAAACACTCAAGCAGTTGCTGGTCGCACGAGCGCGCGAGGGCGAGCGCCTGGCCAGCGCCATGCTCGATCAGATTGCCCAGTTGCGCACGCTGGCCGGCCAGGCCAAACCGCTGGTGCCGCAACTGGTGGCACAGCAGCGCCAGCGTTTCATGGACCGCTGGCAGGAAGCCATGGCCCTGGCTGACGGCGCCACGCTGCCAGAAATGGCACAGGACCGCGCACTGGCCGAAGCCACTGCGTTTGCCATCCGGATTGATGTAGCCGAAGAAATCACGCGCCTGGTATCGCATCTTGACGAAATCGAGCGCCTGATCAGACAAGGTGGAGAAATTGGCAAGCGACTGGATTTCCTGATCCAGGAGTTGCACCGCGAGGCCAACACCATGGGATCCAAATCAGCGGCACTGGAATTGACCCATATTTCGGTCGACATGAAAGTATTGATCGAGCAACTGCGAGAGCAGGTGCAGAACATAGAATAGCACCTCGCATGGACTATCCTGGAAACCTATTCGTCGTTGCAGCCCCCAGTGGAGCCGGCAAATCAAGCCTGGTCAAAGCGCTACTGGAGCTTGACTCGCGCGTGCAACCCTCGGTTTCTCACACCACGCGCGCCCCGCGCGGCCAGGAAAAGCATGGCCGCGAGTACTTTTTTGTCTCCAAGCCCGAGTTTGATGCCATGGTGCAGGCTGATGCCTTCGTCGAATGGGCGCATGTGCACCAGCACCGCTACGGCACCTCCAAGAAGGCGATCGAAGAGCGCATGAGCCAGGGCGCCGATGTCATCCTCGAAATCGATTACCAGGGCGCACTGCAGATCAAGAAGATTTTCAGCAACGCCATCAGCATCTTCATCCTGCCGCCGAGTTGGGAAGAATTGCGTTCGCGTCTGGAGCGTCGCGGCGAAGATACGCCCGAAGTCATCGATTTGCGGCTCAAAAACGCGGCACTCGAAGTGGCACAGGTCCATCAGTTCGACTTCGTTATAATCAACGAGTTGTTTGACCGAGCGCTTTTTGACCTCAAGGCGATCGTTCACTCCCAGCGACTCAAGTTCTCGGCGCAACGTCGCGCCAGGGCTGAAACTTTCAAAGCTCTGCACATCCCCTAGTGCCTTCACTGATCTCTCGGAGAATTTCATGGCCCGTATTACTGTCGAAGACTGCCTGCTGCAGATCCCCAATCGCTTCCAGCTGGTGCTGGCCGCAACCTATCGTGCGCGCATGCTGAGCCAGGGCCACGCGCCCAAGGTAACCAGCAAGAACAAGCCAGGCGTCACGGCCCTGCGCGAAATCGCGGCTGGCAAGATCGGCCTGGAAATGCTGAAAAAAGTCCCACTCTAAAGCGCTGCAACTCCTTCCGAAAGCACCGCTGGCGGTGCTTTTTTGTTGCGGTAGCACAAACGAGCTGCTGCGCGCTATATTCGGGGGGTGAGTACAACGCTCAAAACCCCTACCGGCAACCACCCTGCTGCAGCGAACGCAGCAGCGGCCAGCTTCGCCAGTCTTACGGCCAAGCTGGACTACCTCACGCTGGCTGATCTGGAACTGGTGCGCAGCGCCTACCGCTTTGCCGACCAGGCCCATCTGGGGCAAATCCGCGACAGCGGCGAGCCCTACATCACACATCCGATCGCCGTGGCCGCGCAGTGCGCTGACTGGAAACTCGACGCCCAGGCGCTGATGGCCGCCTTGCTGCATGACGCACTGGAAGACTGCAGTGTCACCAAGACCGAACTGGTCGAGCGCTTTGGCCCGGCCGTGGCGGAGTTGGTGGACGGCCTGACCAAACTCGAAAAGCTGCATTTCAATACGCGGGAAGAAAACCAGGCCGAGTCGTTCCGCAAGATGTTGCTGGCGATGGCCAGGGACATGCGCGTCATCCTGATCAAGCTGGCCGACCGCACCCACAACATGCGCACTCTGGCGGACGTGCCGCGCGAGAAGTGGGCACGCATTGCATCCGAAACGCTGGAGGTCTACGCCCCGATCGCACACCGTCTGGGTCTGAATCAGGCCTACCGTGAACTGCAGAATCTGGCTTTTTGTCATCTGCGGCCCTGGCGCTTTGCCGTCCTGTCCAAAGCAGTGGCCAAAGCACGACGCCGGCGCAGGGACCTGATCCAGAAGGTTCAAAGAGAGGTTGAGTCGGCCTTTGCCGCCAGCGACATGGAGGTACGCATCAGCGGACGCGAGAAGACCCTGTATTCGATCTACAAGAAGATGACCGAAAAGCACCTGAGCTTTGCCCAGGTGACCGACATCTACGGCTTTCGCGTTCTGGTCCCCAGCGTGATCAACTGCTATACGGCACTGGGTATCCTGCACCAGCTCTACAAACCAGTGCCCGGCAGATTCAAGGACCATATTGCCATTGGCAAGGTCAACGGCTACCAGTCGCTCCATACCACGCTGGTTGGCCCGTCCGGCATCAGTGTGGAATTCCAGGTCCGCACCGATGCCATGAACGTAGTTGCCGAGTCCGGTGTGGCTGCCCACTGGTTGTACAAGGTGAACAGCCCGGCACAGGCCAGCGTGAGCGACCGCCACGGCTCCAAGTGGATGCAGTCGCTGCTCGACATCCAGAATGAGACGCGCGACGCCGCAGAGTTCTGGGACCACGTCAAGGTGGACCTGTTTCCGGATGCGGTTTACGTCTTCACACCAAAAAGCCAGATCATGGCGCTGCCGCGCGGCGCTACCGTGGTTGATTTTGCCTACTCCATTCACAGCAATGTGGGTGACCGCACCCAGGGCGCCAAGATCAACGGCGAGCAGGTACCCCTGCGCACCGAGCTGAAAAACGGTGACGTGATTGAAATCGTGACGGCGTCCGACGCCACGCCAAACCCGAACTGGCTGAGTTTTGTCAGAACGGCGCGCGCGCGCTCCAAAATCCGCCAGCACCTCAAGACCATGGCGCTGGCCGACTCGCAGAGCCTGGGCGAGAAAATGCTGACACAGGCGCTGCGCGCCGAGGGCATCGACAAGACGCTGGCAGAAACCGCCAGCAACAAGCAGGTGTGGGACAAATTGCTGCGTTTCAGTGGCAACAAGAGCCAGTCCGAACTGTTGACCGACATCGGCCTGGGCAAACGCATCGCCAGCATTGTTGCCAAGCGGCTGCGTGCGCTGCTGACGGACGGCGGTGAAAAGCTCGACGCTGTCCTGCTCACGCGGGAACGCTTTGCCATGAATCAGTCAGGTTCGCAGGGCGGCGTGATGCTTGATGGCAGCGAAAACGCCTCGGTCTCCTATGCGCGCTGCTGCCGCCCGATCCCGGGCGATGCCATCGTGGGTTACCTGGGGCGCGGTGAAGGCTTGATCGTCCACGTGGAAGACTGTGCCGTTGCCAGAAAACTCAAGCACAAGGACAGCGAACGCTTTATCGGCGTCGAATGGTCAGATGAACCGCTGCGCCCGTTCGAATCCGAAGTAGTGGTCACGGTCACCAACGGCAAAGGGGTGCTGGCGCGCGTGGCCGCCGCACTGGCAGCGGCAGAGGTAGATATTGCCCGCGTCGATATACCCGATGAGGCCGCCCAGGAGGCCATTGAACTGCGCTTTCTGATCGCCGTGCGCGACTGCAACCAACTCGACGCCGCACTGCGCAATCTCAGAAGAACACCCTCGGTGCTGAAAGCCGAGCGAACCACTAACAGCGCGCCAGTCAGCTGACCCGCGGCGCCGGGTAGCTAACGCTGAGCACCTCGATCTCGACCACACCTGCCGGCGTTGCCAGCTGCAGCACGTCACCGCTGCGACTCTTGAGCAAGGTTCGGGCAATTGGCGAGACCCAGCTGACCTGATCCTGCGCGCTGTCAACCTCGTCAATGCCCAGGATGGTGACGGTGCGCTGGGCACCGCTGTCGTTTGCATAGGTCACGCTGGCGCCAAAAAATATCTGATCACTGCCATGATGCACCGTGGGGTCGACGACTTCTGCGAGCGAGAGCCGTTTGGTCAGAAAGCGGATACGCCGGTCAATTTCGCGCAGGCGCTTCTTGCCGTAGATGTAGTCACCGTTTTCGGAGCGGTCACCATTGCTGGCCGCCCAATGCACGATCTCCACGACCTTGGGGCGCTCGACATCGATCAACTCCATCAACTCGGCATGAATCCGCGCATAGCCAGCGGCCGTGATGTAGTTCCTGGCGCCAGCAACATCAGAGGGCGCCGGCGGCTCAGCATCTTCCTCATCGTCTGATTCCTTGGTAAAAGCCGTGTTCATTGGAAGCTTTCAAGCCAGAAAGGCATTCTCCAGCAAGTCCCCGATATCGCTCGGAACAAGGCCACGCGCCAGCATCCGCTTGAACGTTTCGTACACGTCGGTCTTCGCCCCGGCCTTGCGCAAAGTGTCCTCGTCATTGAACCATACGTACACAATGACCTTGCCCGGGTTGGAAGCGAACCGGAAGAACAGCCGGTAGCGTTCCGGCATACCCTTCTTGACGCGTCGCCAATTCGTGTGATCAGACCCCAGCGTCTTGCCCAGCCTGAAGTCAGAGGCATCGGGGTTCGCGGGAACAAGTTCGGTCACGGCGCGGTACACCGACGCCAACAGCTTGGTCTTCGGGTGCGACTTGTATCCCGTGGGGTCTTTTTCGGCGAGTTCGGTTACCACTGCTTCGATTTCATCGAGTGCCGCCTTGAAGACCCGAAAGTAGTAGAGTTGCCAGCCGTTTGCGATCATGGCTGGCGCTAATTCACTTTCACGCCTTTAACCAACTTGCTGATTCGGCTCAATTGATCGCCATCGGCGGCGACGATGTCTTGCGGGTTCTCGCTCATCTGCCGATCCAGAAACTGGAGAAAGCTGGCCATGACCGGATCATTTTCGTCGTCCTTCGACTTGCGCTTTGGGCGAGCTGCAGCAGTGAGCAACACCTGACCATCACCCACGACTGTGAGACGTACCTTCCCGCTGAACTCCGGGTGTGCGTTGAAAAATCCCGCTGGCATGCGCATGCCGCGCGAATTGCCAACCTGCACCACCGTACCTTCGTACTGTTCCTGACGCTTCGCTACGCTCATAAGATTCGCCCCTGAATTACGTGGATACATTTGTAATCACGACATTCTACGCTCCAAGCCATCTCTCCCTTCAAGTCATTTCACTTTCCTGCTGTCCAACTGCTTGAAGTTCGCTGCAGAAATCACGGGCTGCCCGCTCTGCTTCTCGATGTCGGTCATGTGGTCGCGCAGGTTTTGGTGCAGCGTGGGCCGTTGCATCTAATCCAATTACTCGCCTGATGTTGTACTTTCTTCAGCAACTTCAGTCTCATTGAGAATCCAGTCAGTGAACTTCGGTATGCATCGCTACAAGAGGCTTTTGATCAGATATTTCCTGTTTCGTCACAGTTGGGGCGCTGCAATCGAGACATGATCTTCCTCAGTATCGAGCCTCCAAGCAGGCCAAAATGGTATCCCAAGTGGTATCCCAAGGCCCCAGAAAGACAAAAGGGTTAGCATGTACTTACACGCTAACCCTTTTCTTTACTGGTGCGGCTGGCAGGAATTGAACCCACGACCCCTTGGTTCGTAGCCAAGTACTCTATCCAACTGAGCTACAGCCGCTGAGGCGCGAAGTATAACAGCAAGATCTGCCTGAACCTGCTCAATGGGCCTGGTCCCAGTTGGCGCCCACGCCCACTTCCGCCAGTAGCGGTACCTTCAGATCCGCCACACCCGCCATCAGGCGTGGAATCTCGGATTTCAGCCAGTGCACCTCGGTCTCGGGCACCTCAAACACCAGTTCGTCATGCACCTGCATGATCATTTTGGTGGCGCGCTTTTCGTCGTCGAGCACCTGCTGCACTTTCACCATGCTGAGCTTGATCAGGTCCGCCGCGGTGCCCTGCATCGGTGCGTTGATGGCTGCGCGCTCGGCCCCACTGCGCCTCGGTCCGTTGGGCGAATTGATCTCGGGCAGGTACAGGCGCCGGCCAAACACGGTCTCGACATAGCCCTTGCTCTTGGCTGCCTGGCGCGTGTGGTCCATGTAGAGCTTGACGCCGGGGTAGCGGTCAAAGTAGCGCTCGATGTAATTCTTGGCGGCTGTGTTGTCGATGTTCAGGGCGCGCGCCAGACCGTAGGCGCTCATGCCGTAGATCAGACCAAAGTTGATGACCTTGGCGTAACGCCGCTGTTCGCTGCTGACTTGCGCCGTGCTGCAGCCAAAGATCTCCGCCGCCGTGGCACGGTGCACGTCCATGCCGTCGTGAAACGCCAGCAGCAGGGCCGCATCGCCGCTGATGTGCGCCATGATGCGCAGTTCGATCTGGCTGTAGTCGGCGCTCGCAATCACGCAACCCGGCGGCGCCACAAAAGCCTCTCGCACGCGCCGCCCCTCGGCCGTGCGGATCGGAATGTTCTGCAGGTTCGGATCGTTGCTCGACAGACGCCCGGTCACCGCCACCGCCTGCGCGTAATGCGTGTGCACACGACCGGTGCGGGGATGTGCCAATTGCGCCAGCTTGTCGGTGTAAGTGCCCTTGAGCTTGGCCAAGCCCCGGTGCTCCAGAATTTTGGCCGGCAGTGGAAAGTCCTCCGCCAGTTTTTCCAGCACTTCTTCGTCGGTGCTGGGTGCGCCGGTGGCGGTCTTTTTGACCACCGGCAAGCCGAGCTTGGTAAAAAATATCTCGCCAATCTGCTTGGGGCTGCTCAGGTTGAAGGGCTGACCTGCCAGTTCGTGCGCCTCTTTCTCCAGTTGCACGATGCGCACGCCCAACTCATGGCTTTGCGTGGCCAGCGTTGGCGCGTCAATCAACACGCCATTGCGCTCGATGCGGTACAGCGCCTCGCTGCTGGCAATTTCAAGCTCGTAGATAAAGCGCAGTTTGGCGTCGGCCTGCAGTTGCGGCCACAGCGCGAGATGCAAGTCGAGCGTCATGTCGGAGTCTTCGCAGGAATACTGCGCCGCCTTGTCCACGTCCACCTGGTCGAAGCAGATCTGGTTCACGCCCTTGCCGCACAGGTCTTCAAAGCTGATGCCGCTGCGACCCAGATGACGCTCGGCCAGACTGGACAGTCCGTGCGGCTTGTGCACTTCCAGCACATAGCTCTGCAGCATGGTGTCGTGGGCATAGCCTTGCACTTCGATGCCGTGATTGGCAAAGACATGGCGGTCGTACTTGATGTGCTGGCCCAGCTTCTTCTTGCTCGCATCCTGCAGCCAGGGCTTCAATCGCGTCAGAACCTCATCGCACGGCAACTGGGTCGGCGCGTCGGCATAGCTGTGTGCCAGGGGGATGTAGGCTGCCTCGCCGGGCTTGACGCTCAGGCTGATGCCAACAATTTCGGCGCGCATTTCATCGAGCGAGGTGGTTTCGGTATCCACCGCCACCAGGTCGGCTGCTTCCAAGATGGCGAGCCAGCGCTCAAAGCCATCCCAGCTCAGGATGGTCTCGTAGGCCACTGTGGTGACGCTGGACTTGACCGCGATGGTGGCCTCGGCCGGCACATCGAACAGGTCCGGTTCACTCCGGGGCTTGGCTGCACCTATCGCGCGGGCCAGACCCTTGAAACCGTACTTTTCGTAAAAGACAAACAGCGCATCGTTGTTCATGCTGCCACTGGTCAGAGCCGTCAGAGCCGGCAGGTCGTTCACCCAGCCAGTCAGGTCACAGTCGGTCTTGATGGTCAGCAACTGGCGCCCCAGCGGCAGCCAGTCCAGCGACCTCCTCAGGTTCTCGCCCACCGCACCGCTGATGGCATCGGCATGGGCCACCACCCCGGCGAGCGAGCCGTACTGCTGCAGCCACTTGGCCGCCGTCTTGGGGCCGACCTTGGGCACACCGGGCACGTTGTCAATAACGTCGCCTACCAGCGTTTGATAGTCCACCATCAGCTGCGGCGGCACGCCAAATTCGGCCTCGACGCCGGCCACATCGCGACGCTTGCCGTTCATGGTGTCGATGATGGTGATGTGGCTGTTGACCAGTTGCGCCAGATCCTTGTCGCCGCTGCTGACAATCACCTCAATGTCCTGAGCGGCGGCGGTAACGGCCAGCGTGCCGATCACATCGTCGGCCTCTACTCCCGGCACGGCCAACACCTGCCAGCCCATCAGGCGCACCACTTCATGAATCGGCTCGATCTGGGCTCGCAGATCGTCCGGCATGGGCGAGCGGTGCGCCTTGTACTCGGGGTAGAGCGCATCGCGGAAAGTGGGTCCGCGGGCGTCAAAAACGCAGGCCGCAAAATCGGCGGGAAAGTCCTTGCGCAGGCTTTGCAGCATATTGATCATGCCGCGAATGGCACCCGTTGGCGCGCTACTCGCGTCACCCGGCACAGCGCGCAGGTCCGGCATGGCATGAAAGGCGCGGTACAGGTAGCTGGAACCATCGACCAGCAGCAGGTTCTTCTTTGTTGTTTGTGATTCATTCATAACCCCATTTTGCCTGTGCTGAGGCCAGACCGTGTGGTTCTACAATCTGGCCATGCATGGTGCCCACATTTTCTGATTCATGGCGGTTTACACAGAAGTTTCGACCGAACAGGTCCGCGCCCTGCTGCTTGAGCTCAAGCTCGGCGAACTGCAGCACATGCAGGGTTGCGCCGGTGGCATTGAGAACACAAACTACTTCGTCAGCAGCCGTCGCGACGGCGCCACCCACGAATACGTGCTGACGCTTTTTGAGCGTCTGAGTCTGGCCCAGTTACCCTTCTATCTGCGCCTGATGAAGCACCTGGCGCAGCGCGGCATACCGGTACCCGAGCCGACCGCCAACGCCCGGGGTGAACTGGTCTTTGAGTTGCAGGGCAAGCCGGCCGCCGTGGTCAACAAGCTGCGCGGACAGAGCGAACTGGCGCCGACCAGCGAGCACTGCGATGCCGTTGGCGCGATGCTGGCCAGAATGCATCTGGCGGGTCGCGACTTTGCGCTGACCCAGCCCAATCTGCGCGGCCTGAGTTGGTGGAATGAGACGGCACCGGTGGTGCTGCCTGAACTTGACACCGCGCAGGCGACACTGCTGCGCAGTGAACTGGCCTACCAGAACAAGGTGGCGACGTCATCAGTCTACGCTGCCTTGCCGCGTGGCCCTATCCACACCGACCTGTTTCGCGACAACGTCATGTTTGAAACGCTGGGCGGCAAGCCACAACTGAGCGGCTTTTTTGATTTCTATTTTGCCGGCGTTGACAGCTGGATTTTTGACCTCGCCGTGTGTCTGAACGACTGGTGCGTGGACCTTGATAGCGGCGCCCATCACGCGCTGCGCACGCACTCCCTGCTGCGGGCTTACAGTCGGGTGCGACCGCTAAGCCAGGCCGAGCTTGAACTGCTGCCGGCCATGCTGCGCGGCGGCGCCCTGCGCTTCTGGATTTCGCGACTCTGGGATTACCACCAGCCGCGCGCTGCCAGTCTGCTCAAGGCGCACGATCCGGGCCACTTTGAGCGCGTCCTGCGCCAGCGTGTGGAACACCCGGTGCTGCCTGCTGCTATGCTGCAATCAGCATGAAACTCAACATTCTCCCGGCGCGCACCGGTATTGCGTGGGTCAAGCGGGGCATGCGGACCTTCTTCAGGCAGCCGCTGGCACTGGCTGGTCTGTTCTTCATGTTCATGGCGGTGATGACCGTTGCCAGTCAGGTGCCCCTGATTGGCTTCGTCCTGGCCATGACCCTGCTGCCGGCGGCAACACTGGGTCTGATGGTGGCAACCCGCCAAGCCAGCGACGGCCGTTTTCCCATGCCGCTGGTGCTGCTGGCTGCCTTTCGGGCCGGGCGGCAGCAGGCACGCGCCATGCTGGTGCTGGGTGCTTTGTACGCCGTGGGCTTTCTGGTCACACTGGGCTTGTCCTCGCTGGCCGATGGTGGCGATTTTGCGCGCGTCTATCTGGGTGGCGCAACCCCGACGCGAGAGATGATGCTCGAACCCTCATTCCAGGGCGCGATGTGGCTCTTTATTGGCCTGCATTTGCCCTTGTCGCTGATGTTCTGGCACGCCCCCGCACTGCTGCACTGGCATGGTTTTCCGCCGATCAAGAGCCTGTTCTTCAGCTTGCTGGCGTGTTTGCGCAATTTCTGGGCCTACGCCGTTTTTGCCCTGATGTGGCTGGCCGTGCTGGTCCTCGTTGTGGCCGGCGTGAGCACACTGGGTGGCTTGCTCGGTCAGCCGAGTCTGGCCGGTGATTTGCTGTTTCCGGCCCTGCTGCTGCTGGCCTCGATGTTCTTCACCTCGCTCTATTTCACGTTTGAAGACACCTTCGGACCGCCGCCCACCAGCGTGTCCTGAGAACTTAGGGCTTTAGCGCAGCAGCAGTGTCCAATACCTGACGCAGTCGTCCAGCCCAACCAGATCAGTCTTGCCAGACAGTGCTTGCAGCAGTCCCAGTGCCTTGTCGCGTTGCTTCAGTTCGGCGTAGGCGGCAACCAGCCTGAGTCTGGCCAGATCGGCGTTGCGCGAGATGCCCTTGGCCAGGCCCTGCTCCATCTGGACCACGCCGCGTTCGGTCTGCCCGGACTGAAACAGATTGAAGCCATAATTGAACATGGCCAGACCATCGGGCAAGGTCTTGGCGCGCAGCACGTCTTTCTCCAGCGTGGCACGGTCTTCTGCCGCCGACTTGCGAGCCTTGTCGGTGAGGCGCTGCAACTCGCTGCCTTTGTCGCCACTGACCAGCAAGCCCTCCGCGTAGCCCTGCTCGAGCACCCTGGCGGCTTCGATGGCCGAGCCTTCCTGCAAGGCCAGGGCGGCCATCTCGGTGTAGTCGCTCGCTTCGGTCATGCCGGCGCTGGCCGTTTGCAGGCGATAGACGTCCAGTTGCAATCGACTGGCCAATTGCGGCTTGGACGAGAGTCGAACCATCAGACTGCGCCAGGTAGCCTTGCTCGGATAGTGCTGAGCCAGCGTTTCAAGGGCCTTGGTGTAGCCAGGCTCGTCGCGCAGGCGGTTGCGCGAGTCGGCCAGCAGCTTGAGCTGGATTTCGACGGGCGGCTTGCCCTGTGCCAGGGCCTTGCCGATTTCCACCTCAAGCGCCTTGACTGCGTTGCCATAGTCGCCATGAAGGTAGTGGCTCTGGCCTAGCAGCGCAATCAGCGCCGGGTCGGTGCCACCGAGCTGCTGATAGCGCCCGATGAAGTCGACCGCCTTGGCGTAGTTCTTGGCGTTGTAATACATGCCGGCAATGTTGTACAGGCCGGCCAGGCGATCTGCCTGCTTGAGCCATGGGCCCTCGCTTGCGAATTGATACTGTTGGGCTGCCATATCGGCGTCGCCGCTGAACTGCGCCAGGGCACCCTTGACCCGAGCCAGTATGTGCTGCTCATAAGGGGTCTGATTTGGCACGGCCTCGGCAGCACGTAGCTTGTCAGCAGCGTCCTTGGCGTTTTTTTCACCCAACAGGCGCTGTGCGTCTAGCAGCAGGTTACCCATTTCGGGCCGGACGGTAGGCGCCGCTTCCGGGGTACCGGCAGCCGAAGCTGCCGTGGCAGGCGGTGCTGCGCTAGCGGGCGTCTGCGCCAGAGCCGGCACTGCAAATGCTGCAGCACAGAGCGCCGCACCTAGCAGTGCGCGACAGGTCAGTGTTTTTTCTTGAATCATGGTGCACTCCTTTGAAATCTGTCTGAATGGCTGGCTTCAGGGCAGCAACGTCAACTTGGCGACGCTGAGCGCCAGCCACTTCACGCCATGCCGCGGGAAATTGATTTGAGCCCGGGCGTCGTCGCCGTTGCCCTCAAGGGCATTGACTGTGCCCTCACCAAACTTGCCATGAAACACCTTGATGCCGATGCGCAACCCGTGCAGCAAGGGCGTGCGCACGCTTGGCGAAGCTGTCGTGCCGCCCTTGAGATCGGCTGCGCCGCTCGGGGCAAAGTCAAAACCTCGTCCCTGCTTTCTGGGGGTGATCCACTTCAGCGCCGATTCGGGCAGTTCTTCAAGAAAGCGGCTCTTCAGGTTGTAGCGCGTCTGGCCGTGCAGCATGCGGGTCTGGGAATGGCTCAGGTACAGGCGCTTGCGCGCGCGGGTGATGGCAACGTACATGAGACGCCGCTCTTCTTCCAGGCCATCGCGGTCGCTCATCGAGTTTTCGTGCGGAAACAATCCCTCTTCAATGCCACTGATGAAAACGCAGTCAAATTCCAGGCCTTTGCTGGCGTGCACCGTCATCAACTGAATGGCGTCCTGCCCGGCCTGGGCCTGGTTGTCGCCTGCCTCCAGCGCGGCGTGCGTCAAGAAAGCGGCCAGTGGCGAGAGCGTTTCGCCGGTCTCGGCATCGGCGGTCAGTTCGTCCACCGGCAGCGCCACCGCCTCGCGGCCAAAACCCTCCAGAGAGACAAAACTCTCCGCGGCGTTGACCAGTTCTTCCAGATTTTCCACCCGGTCTGCGCCTTCGCGGTCGGCCCGGTAGTGCTCGATCAAGCCGCTGTGCGAGAGCACCAGTTCGATAATCTCGCGCAGCGTCAGGCCCTGCGTCTGTTCACGCAGGACTTCGATTTTTGCCAGGAACGCGCCAATGTTGCTGCCGGCCTTGCCGCCGACACCGCCGACCGCATCGCTCAGCGAGCAGCCCAGCGTGCGCGCCGCATCCTGCAACTGCTCCAGACTGCGCAGGCCAATGCCGCGCGGCGGAAAATTCACGGCACGCAGAAAACTGCTGTCGTCACGTGCGTTCTCCAGCAAGCGCAGGTAAGCCAGTGCATTCTTGATTTCAGCCCGTTCAAAAAAGCGCAGGCCACCATAGACCTTGTAGGGCATGGCGACGTTGAACAAGGCCGTCTCGATCACCCGACTTTGCGCATTGCTGCGGTAAAGAACGGCAATCTCCTTGCGCTCCAGACCCGCCGCCACCAACTGGCGCATTTCATCGACCATCCACTGCGCCTCAGCAAAGTCACTGGCCGCCTCGAACACGCGCACCGGCTCACCTGGCCCCTGACTGGTGCGCAGGTTCTTGCCCAAGCGCTTGCTGTTATGCGCTATGAGCTCGTTGGCCGAGTCCAGGATGTTGCTGCCGCTGCGGTAATTTTCTTCCAGCTTGATCTGATGGCGCACCTTGAACTCGCGCACAAAGTCTGCCATGTTGCCGACGCGCGCACCGCGAAAAGCATAGATGCTCTGGTCGTCGTCGCCCACCGCCATGACACAGCCGCTCGGCTTGAAGCTGGATTCGTCGTCCACCGAGCCGGCAGAGCCGGTCCCCGCGAGCATCTTGATCCACGCATACTGCAGCTTGTTGGTGTCCTGAAACTCGTCAATCAGGATGTGCCGAAAACGTCTTTGATAGTGCTCGCGGATCGGATCGTTGTCGCGCAACAGTTCAAAGCTGCGCAGCATCAGCTCAGCAAAATCGACCACGCCCTCGCGCTGGCACTGCTCTTCATAGAGCTGGAAAATTTCCACCTTCTTGCGCGACTCCTGATCGCGCACTTCGACCATATTGGCTCGCAGCCCATCTTCCTTGCAGCCCGCGATGAACCACTGCATCTGCTTGGGTGGAAATCGTTCGTCGTCGAGTTGGAACTGCTTGTACAAGCGCTTGATGGCGGAGAGTTGATCCTGCGTGTCGAGAATCTGGAAGCTCTGGGGCAGGTTGGCGAGCTTGAAGTGCGAGCGCAGGAAGCGGTTGCACAAGCCGTGGAAAGTGCCAATCCACATTCCGCGCACGTTGACTGGCAACAGGCTGCTCAATCGCGTCATCATCTCCCGCGCTGCCTTGTTGGTGAATGTCACCGCCAGCACACCCGCCGGCGAAACCTGGCCAGTTTGCAAGAGCCAGGCTATGCGCGTTGTCAGTACACGGGTCTTGCCGGATCCGGCACCCGCCAGAATCAGGGCATGCTCTGGCGGCAGCGTGACGGCGGCGCGCTGCTCGGGGTTAAGACTGTGCAGCAGCGCAAAGTGATGACCATCATCGGATGCAATTTCTGAAAACATCAGGTCATTGTAGAAACCCTGGCTCGCCCACCCCCAGCCACAAGGCCTTCAGTAGCCCGAGTTTTTCAGTTGCACGCCAGGTTCGGTTGGCGGCGCAACAGTGGCAGAAGGCCCTGGCCCATCCAGATCGGACAAATTGAGATCCAGATCGAGATCCAGATCCACCGTGGAATGCGGCTCGACCGGATTTCCGAACAAATCGGCAAGCGCACTTTTTGACAATGCCGGAAAGCTTGATGCCACGGAATCGGTATAGTCAAAATCCAGGCCCGCATGCTGGCTCGGGCGCGCCTCGGAAACCGCCGCATACGCTGATGAGGCAGCTTTGCCTTGCGGAATCTCGGCAAGAACCAGGCTTTGCGCTACGCCATGGAGCATCATCAAGTCGCGCATGGCGGCAAGGTCGAAGGGCTCGCCGCCACCGGCCCAGGGATCGCGAAACACACAGGCCTCAATCACTTCCAGCACCTTGAGGGTCGGCCAGTGTTCGGTGATGCTGGACAAGACTTCCGGGTAGGACTCCAGGCCCCTGCCCTCATCCTTGAAAAATGCGAACTCGGGCACCTTGCCGTTAAACAGCAAATTGAAATCCTGCGCACACTGCTGAAAGTCAGTTTGCAGATTCATCGCATGAAGCAGTGTCAGCAAATCAAGATAAACAAACGGATTGGGCTCGTCACTGTCACTGATCTGCTGCTTCAAGAGGGCCAGCGCCCGCTCGGGTTGGCCGATGGCGACGCAGTCCTCAGCCTGTGAGCGCAACGCCAATATTTCGTCTGAATTAAGACTGCGCATCAACTTGGCATGGCCTTGCTGCAGTGGCGCTGCCTTGCTGCCGCCCTGACCTGACGCATCAGGCTGCATCAACTTGGAAAATAGTGAATCCGTTAGTTGAACTGACTGCGCATCCAGCCCGTAAGCCATGCCCTGATCCAAGGCTTGCCGCTCGCTGTGGCTCGCCGGCGCCATCACAGTCGCGCTCGCCAGCGCATCCGTCAGGGGCGTCTGAGCGCTAACTCCGTCACTCCATCGGCTCTGTGCGCCCGCAACGCCCTGCCTTTGACGACGCCAAAGCCAGAACACGGCGAGCAGGCAGAAAGCCACCACGCCGGCCATCAGGTAAACAAGCTCACCCGAAGAACGCTGCGCCTCTGCTTGCTGCAGGCGGGACCTGAACTCCGCCAAGGCACGGTCGTTCTTCTGAGCAGTGTCACGCAAAGCCTTCACTTCAGCTTCCAGCGTCTTCACTTTCTGGATGTTCGCCAGCGCGTCCTCCGAGGGCGCAAAGGTCATGAAGGAGTCTAGATTGGCAATTCGGTCTGACAACACATCCAGAGGGTCAAGTTTCAAGCGTGCCGCGCCTACAACGCGTCCGGAGGCGTGCTTGCTGTCGGTTGCGGGCGCCTTGGAGGCTGCGACGGGTGGACGCTTTTTTGCTGCTGGTTTGGCGTCAACCGGAAGCACAGCAAGCGGCTCAGAAGCCAGAGACAATTTGGCTTTGGTCCTTGGCAAGCGCGCCGGAGCAGTCGGCCTCGCAGCCGGCTTGGCTGAACCTGAGCTGGCAGGCACTGTTGCAGCTGCGATGGCCAACGGCGCCTGGCTGGCCAGATTCGCTTCCGGCAAATCGGCGAACAGCACATAGCGACGCGACAGCTTCGGGCCGCAGGTAGAACGCAGATTGATCGTGACCACCGGCTCGTCAACCAGCGCTGTGGACAAGACCCGCACACTGGCCGTGCGGCCCGGTGCCTGCTTCTCAATCACGGTACGCACCTTGCCGCCATCCTGGCGCGCTTCGGCATGAAATACATCAGCCTCAAAGCAGAGCGCGGGGTCCTCGCCGGCCTCGATCTGGACCTGAACCAGGACATCCAGAGCCTGCCCCAGCACCGCCGTGCCCTGAACCGATCCCAAGGTCAGCGCCTGGCTGCCCAGTGCGACGCACAGCAGGGCAAAGGTCGAGATTTTGCTTCTGAGTTTCAAAAATGCTTTCCTGAATTGCGATTATTCTCGCACGACTGGCACCCCGGCCTTCAGCCCTTTCACCTGCTGTCAGGTTTTGCCGGGAACTGCCATCTTGCCAGCATCGAGCCGTGCTTTCAAGAACCCGCCGGAACCATAGCGCGTGACACGACTGTAAAAGCGCATTGTCAATCTCTTGACCATGGCAGAGTATGCATCCACCAGCGTCGGCAGAATGGTGAAGCTGTCGTAATTGACGATCACGGCGACTCGCTCGGTCGCACTACGGACCACCGGAGCCAGCAAGCCTTCGATCAGGCGCTCAACTTCGACAATATCGGACAAGGCATCAATCGCCAGGCCTTCGCAGTTGATGAACAACAATCTGCGCTTGCTGTCAAACTCGAATCGCTGGGCCAGCGGGGTTGCCAGCAGACGCTCACGCAAACCCATCTTCTGCTCGGAGAACAGTGCACTGTCCATCAGCTTGAGTTGGGGGCTGATGGCAGGCCTGAAATCCATCTGTGCGAGCACATCGCGCTCCAGATCAATTCCGGGTGCGATTTCAATCAACTCCAGCGCACCGTCCGCGCCGTCACCGATCAGGCGGAACACGCAGCGCTCGGTCACGTACAGCACGCGCTGCCCTCGCTTGCACGCTTCACGACCGCTGAAGGTGCGGTGCTCCACCGCCTTGACGAACTTGCGCGTCCTGCCCTCGCGCAGCACCTGCAGATTTCCGCCATCGATCCGGATCTCGAGATCGTCTGCAGTGAAGGTGCCAGCAAAGACGACCATCTTGGCGTTTTGACTGATGTTGATAAAGCCGCCGGCACCGGCCAGCCGCTTGCCAAACCGGCTCACGTTCAAATTGCCCTGGGCGTCGGCCTGGGCCAGGCCAAGCACAGCAATATCGAGTCCACCACCGTCATAAAAATCAAATTGGTTGGGCTGATCAAGCACCGCCTGCGTGTTGACAGCGGCGCCAAAACTCATGCCGCTGGCCGGGATGCCACCGATGACACCAGGCTCGGCCGTCAAGGTCAGCAAATCAATCAATTTTTCCTCCGTTGCGACTGCGGCGACACCTTCAGGCATGCCGATGCCAAGGTTGACCACGGAGTCGGGGCGCAGTTCCATGGCAGCACGCCGGGCAATCACCTTGCGCTCGGTCAGCGCCGCCACCGCCAGGGTTTCCACAGGCACCCGAATCTCCCCCGAATAGGCCGGGTTGTATTGCTCGGCAAAGGTCTGCATATGGTGCGCTGGATCGCTTGCGACCACCACCGCATCCACCAGCACCCCCGGCACCCGCACCTGGCGCGAGTGCAGTGTGCCGCGCTGTGCCACGCGCTCGACCTGTGCGATGACGATGCCGCCCGAGTTGTGCGCCGCCATGGCGATGGCCAGCGCTTCGAGCGTCAGGGCCTCGCGCTCCATCGTCAGATTGCCATCCGGATCGGCGGTCGTAGCGCGGATGATGCCTACCGAAATCGGAAACGCCTTGTAGAAGAGATAGTCCTTGCCGTCGACCTGCATCAGCCGGACCAGTTCCTCGGTGGTGCGAGCATTGATCTTGCCGCCGCCAAAGCGTGGATCAACGAAAGTATCGAGCCCAACATGAGTCAGGGTGCCGGGCTTGCCAGCGGCAATGTCACGAAACAAATGCGTGATCACGCCCTGGGGCAGGTTGTAGGCTTCAATCTCGTTGTCGACCGCGAGCTTTTGTAGCGCCGGTACCAGCCCCCAGTGCCCTCCCACAACGCGCTTGACCATGCCACGGTGGCCAAAATGGTTCAGCCCGCGGGACTTGCCATCGCCTTGGCCGGCCGCATACACCAGCGTCAATTGACCCGGCGTACCCACGCCGCTATCTTGCTGACTGGCCAGAAAACGCTCTTCCAGCGCTACCGCAACGCCTTCGGCAAAGCCGACGCCGACAAAGCCGCTGGTGGCTACGGTGTCGCCATCGTGGATAAGGCGGACCGCTTCCGCGGCCGACACGATCTTGTTGCTGCGGGTACCGGGTCCAACATGCTCATTGAGATTGAAATTGGTATGCACCGTCACTCCTGGGTCTTGGCCCTGTCAATCACGACATTGTCAGCCAAAATTCCCATGCGGAGCCCGCGGCCAAGACGCTAAACTTGCGGCATGTGCCAATTGCTTGGAATGAACAGTCGCCTGCCGGCCAGCTTGACCCTGAGTTTTACCGGTTTTTCGCAGCGCGGAGGCTGTACCGACCACCACGCCGACGGCTGGGGCATTGCCTTCTTTGAAAGCGAGGAGGCCACACCCGATCAACCCGGCAAAGGCGTGCGCTACTTCGTCGACAAGCAGGGCGCATCAACCTCGCCCATTGCCAGCATGCTGCGCACCTACCCGATCAAGAGCCACAACGTGGTGGCGCACGTGCGCAAGGCGACGATAGGCGCTATCTCGCTGGAGAACTGCCATCCCTTTGTGCGCGAGTTGTGGGGGCGCTACTGGGTCTTTGCACACAACGGTGATCTGAAGGACTACAAGCCGACGTTGCACGGCAGTTTCAGACCCGTCGGCAACACCGACAGTGAGCTTGCTTTTTGCTGGCTGCTGCAAGAGTTGGCCAAGTCACATGCTGGCGTCCCGAGTGTCGCTGAGCTGACCTGCACACTGGCCGAACTGGTCCCGCAAATCGCAAAACACGGCACCTTCAATTTCCTGCTGAGCAACGGTCAGGCCTTATGGGCGCACGCCAGCACGCAGCTGCATTACGTGATGCGCCAGCACCCGTTCACACAAGTGCATCTGAAAGACGACGACGTCAGCGTCGATCTGGCCGATCTGAACGGACCCGACGACCGCCTTGCGATCATCGTCACGGAACCGCTGACGACCAACGAAGAATGGATTGCCATGAGGCCAGGCGAACTGCAGGTGTTTGTCGACGGTGCACGCGCGGCCTGCAGTTGTTGCACCCAGCCGGCGCAGCTCAGGGTTTGAGTGAAAGCTCCAGGGCGTCCATGAACATGGCGGCGACGTCAAAACCGGTCTGATCGAAAATTTCCTGGAAACAGGTCGGGCTGGTGACATTGATTTCGGTGAGGCTGTCGCCGATCACGTCGAGCCCGACCAGCAGCAAGCCCCGTGCAGCCAGCACCGGCCCCAGAGACTCCGCAATGAAGCGGTCGCGCTCGCTGAGTGGCTGAGCGACACCCTTGCCGCCAGCGGCCAGATTGCCGCGCACCTCGCCACCCTGCGGGATGCGCGCCAGGCTGAAGGGCACCGGCTTGCCTCCGATCACCAGCACGCGCTTGTCGCCTTGCGCAATGGCTGGCAGGAACTTCTGCACCATCAGCGTCTGCGCGCCCTCCTTGTTCAAGGTCTCGATGATGGCGCCAAGATTGAGGCCGTCCTGCCGGACCCGGAAAATGCCCATGCCGCCCATGCCATCCAGCGGTTTGAGGATGATGTCCTGGTGCTGCGCGTGAAAACGCCTGACGTCCTGCGCCGAGCGGGTCACCAGGGTCGGGCCGATGAACTGCGGAAACTCCAGAATCGCCAGTTTTTCCGGGTGGTCACGCAAGGCGCGCGGCTTGTTGAAAACCCGTGCCCCTTCGCGTTCGGCCTGTTCCAGCAGGTGGGTGGCGTAGAAGAACTCGCTGTCAAAAGGCGGGTCCTTGCGCATCACGATGGCGTCGAACTCACGCACAGGACGCAGCCACTCGCTTTGCGTCTGGTACCAGGCATCGGCATCGCCAGTCAGCCTGATGCTGCTGCCGTGCGCCTGCACCAAACCGCCGCACAGCCAGGAAATGTGCTGCGGCTCGCAGACTGAAATCTGATGACCACGTGACTGCGCCGCACGCATCATGGCGAAGCTGGTGTCCTTGTAGATCTTGAAGGAGGACAGCGGATCAGCAACAAAAAGGAGGTTCATATTTCAATCTTCGAGCCCAGTTCGACCACCGCGTTGTTGGGCAGCTTGAGGAAGTCCGCCGCTGCGCTGGCGTTGTGATGCATCTGCGAGAACAACTTTTCACGCCACTGCGCCATGCCGCTGTCGATGGTCGGAACGACGGTATCACGCGACAGAAAGTAGCTGGTGGTCATGCTGTCAAGTTCGCAGCCATGGCCCTTGATCTGCTGCAGCGCCTTCGGGATATTCGGGTCGTTCTTGAAACCATAGTGAATCACGACCTGCCAGCAGTCGTGCCCCAAGGACTCGATCTCGACGCGCTTGTCCAGTCCGATCCAGGGCACTTCATGGTTGCGCACCGTCACGAACAGATTGTTCTGATGCAACACCTTGTTGTGCTTGAGGTTGTGCAGCATGGCATTGGGCACGGTACCAGGACCGGCGGTCAGGAATACCGCGGTCCCGTCAACCCGAAGCGGCGGGCTGACAAACACCGCTTCCAGAAAACTCTTGAGGTCAATGGCGTCAGCTTCGAGCTTCTGGTTGAGCAGACGTCGGCCGTCCTTCCAGGTCATCATGAGCGTGAAAATCGCGCCACCAATCGCCAAAGGGAACCAGCCGCCATCAAAGAGCTTGAGCAGGTTGGAGGCCCAGAATGCAAGATCGACAAGCAGGAAGAAGCTGGTTGCGCCAAGACACAGCGCTAGTGGGTAGTGCCAGCTGTAGCGAATCACGAAGAAGGTCAGGATGGTGGTGATCAGCATGTCGGTGCACACCGCAATGCCGTAGGCTGCCGCCAGGTTGCTGGAGGATTTGAACATGACGACCGCCAGCACGATAGCAACGAACAGGCCCCAGTTGACAAACGGAAGGTAGATTTGACCGGTGTCCTTGACGCTGGTGTGCTGCACCTGCAAACGCGGCAGATAACCAAGCTGAATCACCTGCTTGGTGACTGAAAAGGCACCTGAAATCAATGCCTGCGATGCAATCACTGCTGCCAGCGTGGCCAAACCGACCAGCGGCAGCAAAGCCCAGTCCGGTGCCATCATGAAGAAAGGGTTCTTGACCGCCGCCGGGTTGCTCAGCAGCAAGGCGCCCTGACCAAAGTAATTGAGCGTGAGCGCCGGCATGGCCACGGCAAACCAGGCCAGACGAATCGGCTTCTTGCCGAAATGCCCCATGTCGGCGTAAAGCGCCTCGGCGCCGGTGACGCACAGCACCACGGCACCCAGAATAACGAAGGTAATGCCGGGGTTGTGAAAGACAAAGCCCAGCGCGTAATGCGGACTCAGTGCCCACAGGATTCTGGGTCCGGCGGCAATGTTGACCACCCCCAGCAAGGCAATGATCATGAACCAGACCACCATCACCGGACCGAAGTAGCGTCCGATGCTGGTGGTACCGCGTTTTTGCACCATGAACAGGCCCAGCAGAATCATGATGGCCAGTGGCACCAGGTACTTCTTGAAGGCAGGCGAGACCACCTCCAGACCTTCGACTGCACCGAGTACGGTGATCGCCGGCGTGATAACACCATCGCCATAGAAAAGGCAGGTACCAAAAATGCCAACCAGCAGCAGCACACGCCTGAGATGCGGTCTGTCCTTGACCGACTGCGAGGCCAGCGCCAGCATAGCCACCAGACCGCCCTCGCCATTGTTGTCGGCACGCAGCACCAGCACCACGTACTTGATCGAGACGATCACCGTCAGGGTCCAGAAGAAGATCGACAGGATGCCGTAAATATTGTCGGGGGTGAAGGGAACATGGCCGGAGCCAAAAACCTCTTTCACCGCATACAGCACGCTGGTACCGATGTCGCCGTAAACGACGCCAATCGCACCCAGTGTGAGCGCGCTCAGGGAAGATTTGGACGCTGCCACGGTTTCATTCCATCCTGCGCGGCAAATCGGCAGCGCAACGCCTACGCATAGACCTCGGCATCCGGGTCGGTCGCTTCGAGTTCGTAGCTGGCAGCCAGCATGGCCAGGCGCGCCACGACGCCGTACATGTAAAAGCGATTCGGAGCACTGGCACCAGGCTTGCTACCTGGCTGCGGCAGGTGCGTGCTGTGCTCGAAGGCCAGCGGTACAAAGCTTGATCCCGGCAGATTCAGATTCTCGTCGACACCGGTATCCGGATGAATGCGGTAAAAGCCACCAACCACGTAGCGATCCATCATGAACACGACGGGCTCGGCCACCGCATCGTTGATTCGCTCCCTCGTCAATACGCCTTCCTGCAGCAAGACATCGTGGCTTTGCCCAAGCAGTCCGCCAGCGCCCAGCCTGGCTTGCACGGTCAGGCTGAGCGCCGGCAATTCCTTGGCATCACGAACAATCACGACGCCCAGGCCGGGCGTTGCGTCGTCCGTCTTGACGACGATAAAAGGCTTTTCCTTGATGCCATATTCCTTGTACTTGCGCCGAATCTTTGCCAGCAGCGCGTCAGCCTGGCTGGCCAGACTTTCCAGGCCCGGGTCCTGCAGCAGATCGACGCCGACACACTTGTCGAACAGCGGGTTGATCAGCCAGTGATCAACTCCGAGCAACTTGCCCATGCGTTTGGCCACCTCTTCGTAACACTTGAAATGTTTGCTCTTGCGCCGCGTTGACCAACCGGCGTGCAAGGGTGGCAGCAGGTATTGCTCGTGAATTTCTTCCAGGATGCCGGGTACGCCAGCCGCCAGATCAGTGTTGAGCAGAATCGTGCAGGGGTCAAAGTCCTTCACGCCCAGACGCCGCTTTCCGCGAAGGACCGGTTCAAGCGTCACAGTCTCGCCGTTCTCCAGCGCAAAGGTGGTTGACTTCTTGATAGCCGGGTCGATGGAGCCCATGCGCACGTTGAGACCGGCCATGTAGAAAATACGCCGCAACTGCGCCAGACTCGACAGATAGGAGGTACTGGTAGAGCGGTTCTCCGGAATCAGCAAGAGATTGCGCGCTTCAGGGCAGATTTTTTCGATCGCCGCCATGGCCGCCTGCACTGCCAGCGGCATCATTTCCTGGGTCAGATGCTGCCAACCGTCAGGAAACAGGTTGGTTGCCACCGGCGCCAGCTTGAAGCCGGCATTGCGGACGTCTACCGAACTGTAAAACGGCGGTGTGTGCTCCATCCATTCAAGACGAAACCAGCGTTCGATGGCGGGCATGGAATCGAGCACGCGTTGCTCGAGTTCATTGATGGGTCCGGTAAGTGCGGTGACGAGATGTGGAACCATACGGTCCTCAGAAGTAATTTTAGGGGAAAATCTGCCTGGATTTTAGGGAATCTGGACCAATCGCTATGAGGGTTCAGGCACGCAGCTCACCATTTCCCAGCACCACGTACTTGAGTGATGTCAGGCCCTCGATGCCGACCGGGCCGCGGGCGTGAAATTTGTCGGTGCTGATGCCTATCTCCGCACCCAGACCGTACTCAAACCCGTCCGCAAAGCGCGTGCTGGCGTTGACCATGACGCTGGCCGAATCGACTTGTTGCAGGAAAGCCTGGGCATGCATGTGGTCCCGTGTGATGATGGCATCGGTATGGTGCGACGAATACTGGTTGATGTGCTCGATGGCCTGATCGACTCCATCGAGCAGTTTGATACTGACCACGGGTGCCAGATATTCCTGGTACCAGTCCTCATCGCAGGCCGCTTTCCGGTCAGCGCCCGCCAGTGTGGCAAGCAGGCTCATGCTTTCCTGATCGCAGCGCATCTGTACGCCTTTGGCGGCAAACACGGCCCCGATCCGTGGCAAAAAATCGGCAGCCACGGCGCGGGCCACCAACAGGCTTTCCATCGCGTTGCAGGGACTGTATTTTTGCGTCTTGGCGTTGTCCACCACGCGCACGGCCATCTCCAGATCGCAGGGGTCATCGACATAGACATGGCAGTTGCCATCCAGGTGCTTGATGACAGGTACGCGGGCCAAGCGGCTGATATGCTCGATCAAACCCTTGCCGCCGCGCGGAATGATGAGGTCAATGTACTGAGGCAGACTGATCAACTGATCCACCACCGCACGATCGGTGGTTTGCACCAGTTGCACGGCATCGCCTGGCAGACCACTGTCGAGCAGCGCCTGTTGCACCAGACAGGCCAGCGCCTTGTTGGAGTCAA